>NZ_JAVTLI010000001.1:0-49384 GCF_032248435.1 Methylophilus sp. VKM B-3414
GGTTGTTGATCTGTTGCTTCTCCCTCTTTTACACACATCTTAAAAAATACACAGGCGTATGTCATTGACCCAGGTGGGCTATCAAGAACTCTCGGCAAGAGTTTCAGCGGAATAGACGTGTGAGCATAAAGCCTTAAAAGAGACATGTTAAAATGACACGATGTCTCAATACCATGTCTTAATCCCAAGTGCTGGTCGTGGTTCGCGTATGCAATCATCACGACCGAAACAGTATTTACCATTACATGGTGAGCCGATGTTGAAGCATGTGATCCAGACATTTGAGTCGTTTGCAGCCATCGCTAGCATTTCGGTGGTTATCGCAGAGGATGATCAGGACTGGCAACCCGCTTTACTTGCGGGATGCCAGAAAACACGCGTGCTGCTGTGTGGTGGCGCGACCCGCGCTGAAAGTGTGCTAAACGGATTGCGTGCCCTGAATACTCAAGTTCAGGCGCGAGACTGGATTCTGGTGCATGATGCCGCGCGGCCTGGCATAGATCATGAGATGCTATTACGGTTAATAGACAGCGTAGGTGATGAGGATACGGGAGCGATTCTGGCTTTGCCGCTGGCCGATACGCTAAAGCGTGCCGGGACGCAGACCACGATTGCAGAGACCATCCCGCGTAATCATTTATGGCAGGCTCAAACGCCACAAATGTTCAGATATGCGGAGTTGCAATCTGCGCTCAGTCACTCGATCGAAAAACAACCTACCGATGAAGCGCAAGCCATGGAGTGGATGGGACATCACCCAAAACTAGTCCAAGGTAGCCTTAAAAACATGAAAGTCACTTATCCTGACGACCTGCAAGTGGTTGCTGCGTTGATGCAGATGAGTCAGTCATAGAAAGCAAAAAAGTATGATTCCTGTGAGAATTGGGCACGGTTTTGACGTGCACGCCCTGGTAACCGGGCGGGATTGCATTATCGGTGGCGTGAATATCCCGCACAGTCATGGACTGGATGGGCATTCGGATGCAGATGTCCTGTTACACGCTATTTGTGATGCCTTGTTAGGGGCTGTCGCGTTGGGAGATATCGGTAAGCATTTTCCACCAACAGATATGCGCTTTAAAGACATAGATTCACGCGAGCTTCTGCGGCATGTGGTGCGCTTGCTGCATGACAAGGGTTATCTGGTTGGTAACATTGATGCCACGGTGATATGTGAGGCGCCACGATTGGGTAAGCATACTTCGCAGATGTGTATGAACATTGCCAGTGATTGCGATGTGGCGATTGAACAGGTCAACGTCAAAGCGACGACGACTGAAAAGCTGGGCTTCACTGGCCGCAGTGAAGGTATTGCGGCAGAAGCCGTTTGTACTGTGTATTCCAAGTAGTTGATGATGCGATTGTTTAGCCGTTTTGAAGCACTGGTTTCGCCGTTTCCTGCCGAAATCCTGACGCGTTTACCTACCCGTTTCTGGCCTTTTATGTGGGCCTGTTCGTATGGGATGCGCCGTTATATTTTAATTATGACGCTGCTGACAGCCTGTATCGGCTCGTTTGAGGCTTTGCTGTTTGCCTTGATGGGCAAGGTGGTCGATAAGTTGACAGCCATCCAACCGTCACAATTATGGACGACGCATCAATCTACATTATGGCTAGTGGCGGCGGTATTGGTTGGCAGTACCGTGGTCATTCTGTTCCAGACCTTACTCAAGCATCAGACATTGGCTGGTAACTTCCCAATGCGTTTGCGCTGGCAGTTTCATCAGCATATGCTGAATCAAAGCATGGGGTTTTATCAGGACGAGTTTGCTGGCCGCGTGTCGGCGAAAGTGATGCAGACTGCATTGGCTGTGCGCGAGGTGTGGTTTATTCTGGCCGATATCATGGTGTATGTGTTGCTGTATTTCACTACCATCGTCACGGTGGTGGGCAGCTTTCATCCTTGGATGGTTTTGCCGTTTTTAGGCTGGTTAAGCTTGTATGCCTGCGCGCTGGTTTATTTTATTCCGCGTTTAGCCAAAGTCTCGCAGCATCAGGCAGATGCGCGTTCTCTGATGACCGGCCGGATTACGGATGCCTATACCAATATTTCCACGGTTAAACTGTTTTCGCATGCCGGGCGCGAGGCCAGCTATGCGCAATCTGCCATGCAAGAGTTTCTGGATACCGTGCATGGGCAAATGCGCATGGTGAGCTGTGTCGAGAGTATCAATCACTTTTTAAATATGTGTTTGATCATTGCCAGTGGCAGTATGGTGCTATGGCTGTGGTCACAGGGCCTGGTCGCTGCCGGTGCGGTTGCGGCCGTAATGGCGATGAGCTTGCGCTTAAATGGCATTTCACATTGGGTCATGTGGGAGCTGACCTCGTTGTACGAGCAAATTGGCACCGTACAAGATGGCATGAATACGCTGTCGATTGAAAACCGCGTGCTCGATCAGCCAGATGCCGTCGCGTTAAACGTCCCTAAGGGTGAAGTCGTATTTGAGAAAGTGGAGTTTGCTTATGACAAGCAACCACCCCTGTTGAAGCAGTTTGATTTGCATATCCGCCCCGGAGAGCGTGTCGGCCTGGTCGGCCGCTCTGGCGCGGGCAAGTCTAGCATCGTCAATTTGCTGATGCGGTTTTATGACATTCAGGCCGGGCATATTCGTATCGATGGGCAATTGATCGCCTCAGTGAAACAAAACTCCTTGCGGCAACAGATTGGCATGGTAACCCAGGATACTTCTCTATTACACCGCTCCGTCAGGGAAAATATTTTATATGGCCGCCCAGATGCAAGCGATGAAGAGATGATAGTGGCTGCCAAGCGGGCCGAGGCACATGACTTTATCCTCACCTTGCGCGACGCCAAAGGCCGTACCGGCTATGACGCCCATGTCGGTGAGCGCGGGGTTAAACTGTCTGGTGGCCAGCGGCAGCGCATTGCCATTGCCCGTGTCATGCTGAAAAATGCGCCTATTCTGGTGCTGGATGAGGCCACCAGTGCCCTGGATTCTGAAGTCGAGGTCGCTATTCAACATCATTTGTCGCAGTTGATGGAAGGTAAAACCGTCATTGCGATTGCGCACCGCTTGTCCACCATTGCAGCCATGGACCGGTTGATTGTGCTGGATCAGGGGCGGGTGGTCGAAACCGGCACCCATCAGGCCTTGTTGGCGCAAGATGGGATTTACGCCAAATTATGGACGCATCAGAGTGGTGGCTTTTTGGGCGAATAGCCCGTTCAACTCCCAGACGGTTCCTTTTCTAATATCACGCTTCAATTATCAGGCCATTCGGCCTGATTTTTTTATGTCTGTGTTTGGCATCGCCTCTGTTCAATTGTGACAGTCTGTCATATTACCGCCACTTTTCTGCAATCTAATCTGCTTAGTATTGTCATCAAATTTTCATGGAGTATTTTCGATGGCTAGTCTTGCTGTCCGTTGTAATCGCGGGTTTACCTTGCTGGAGTTATTGGTGGTGATGGTCATTATCGGCCTGTTGGCCGGCTATGTCGGCCCCAAATATTTCCAGCAGATTGGCAAGTCAGAAGTCAAAACGGCCAAAGCGCAGATCGCCGCGCTGGAGCAGGCTCTGGATCAGTTCCGTCTGGATGTCGGGCATTATCCGAGTACTGAACAAGGCTTGACGGCCCTGATGAATAACCCAGATAACCAGCCAAACTGGGCCGGCCCTTATTTGAAAAAAGAAGTGCCCAACGACCCTTGGGGCAAGCCTTACCAATACCGTATGCCCGGCCAGCACGGCGAGTATGATCTCTACAGCCTGGGTAAGGATGGTCAGGTCGGTGGCAGTGACGAAGCGCAGGATATCAGCAACTGGTAAATGCCATGCACTATCAGGCAAAAGTGTTGAATGGCAGCACCCTGACCATGGTGGAGCTGCAAGCCGATGATGAGCAGGATGCTTACGCCCAGTTAAAGGCGAAAGGCTTGTTGCTGGTCTCGCTGCAGGCACAAAAGCAGGGCAAAGTAGCCAAGCGCCAGGCGTTTCCGTTGGCTTTGTTCAGCCAGGAATTGCTGGCCTTGCTCGATTCCGGCTTGAACCTCGTCGAAGCCATTGATGCACTGGCTTTGCGGCAGGATCATACACGCGGTGTTTTACAAGGCATCTTGCAATCACTGCAGCAGGGTAAGTCTTTTTCTGCGGCTTTAGAGCGGCAGTCTGCTGTGTTTCCGCCTCTCTATATCGCCACGGTGAAAGCTGCCGAGCGCACGGGCGACCTGGGCAATGCCTTGTCTCGCTATATCGCTTATGACAATCAGGTGTCATTACTCAAAAAGAAAATCGTCAGCGCGTCAATTTACCCGCTGCTGCTCATCGTGGTTGGCGGCTTGGTCATTGCGTTTTTGATGGGCTTTGTTGTACCTAAATTCAGCAGTGTCTACGAAGGCACGGGGGCAGACTTGCCTTGGATGTCGCAGCTGATGCTGCAATGGGGCAGCCTGATTGCCCAGCATGGCGAGCTGATGTTGACGCTACTGGTCAGTGTGTTGGTCATGCTGGTCGTGTTATTGAAACATCCAGCCATGCGGCAGTGGATGTTACGCACCTTGTGGCGTATTCCTGCCATCGGTGAAAAGCTGCAACTCTATCAATTGGCACGCTTTTACCGCACGTTGGGGATGTTGCTGGCGGGAGGGACCCCAGTGATGGTGGCGCTTGATTCGCTGGAAGGATTGCTGGATAGCAGTCTTGCGCTGAGTCTCAAGCAGGCACAAACCATGATTAGCCAGGGCCAACCCCTGTCGCAAGCCTTCCAGGTCAACGGCATGACGACGCCGATAGGCGAGCGCATGTTGCTGGTGGGCGAGCGCGGGGGTAATGTGGCACAAATGATGGACCGCATCGCCAGCTTTTATGATGAAGAGCTGGCACGCTGGATAGACTGGTTTACCCGGCTGTTTGAGCCCTTGCTCATGCTGTTTATTGGCCTGGTGATCGGCGTGGTGGTGCTGTTGCTGTATATGCCCATTTTTGAACTGGCAGGACAAATTCAATGAACCAGCCTCTCCCCAATCAGCACGTGCCTGCTCAGCCACTACAGTCGCTCTCTGCAGAACTATTATCGCAAGCACAAACGCAGGCCTTGCAACAGCAACGGCGCGTGATCGAGGTGCTCGAAGACCTGCTCCCGCTGGACACTGAAATTCTGGTGAGCCAACTGGCTGACTTGCTGCATTACCCGGTCGCCACCATGCGCGATATGCGCGAGTGGCAGGTAGCTTTTGAGGTCATCAGTTATAACGAAGCGCAGCAAAAAGAGTGTCTGGCGTTTTATGACGCGCAAAAAACACTCATTCTGGTGTTTGCTGACCCGTTTAACCGCCAATTGCCTTTGTGGGTACAGCATGCCGTAAAACAGCCGTTTGTCTGGCAGTTGGCACATCGGCTGGAGATTAGCGCCTACCTCGCCGGCGAAGAAGAAACCATGCGCGCCATGGATGGCGTAGGTTTGCCCAGTGAGCAAATGCAAGAAGGCGAGGACGAGCTGGTCATGCAGCTCTCGCTCAAGTCCATTCACGAAGATGCCAACCCCATCGTCAAGTTGATTAACTCCACCTTATATGATGCCCTCAAAACAGGCGCCAGCGATATCCACCTCGAAACGCATGCAGGGGGGCTGGCCGTGAAATACCGGATTGACGGGGTGATGGCCAGTATCGCCAATAGCCCCGGTCTGGACAGTGCCGAGCAGGCTATTTCGCGGATCAAGGTCATGGCGCAACTCGATATTGCCGAACGCCGGATTCCGCAAGATGGCCGCTTTAAAGTGCATGCTATGGGCCGCCTGATTGATTTCCGTGTCTCTATCATGCCCAGTGCGTTTGGCGAGGATGCCGTACTGCGGGTACTGGACCGCAAGGCCTTGACCGAGCAGGCGCAAGGCTTGAGTTTGAAAGCGCTGGGCTTTGATGCCGATGTAATTGCCAGATTCCGCAAATTAGCCAGCGAGCCGTATGGCATGGTGCTGGTCACTGGCCCGACCGGCAGTGGTAAAACCACCTCCTTATATGCCGCCATCTCAGAGGTGAATACGGGGTTTGACAAGATCATCACCATTGAAGATCCGGTTGAGTACCAGTTGCCTGGCGTGTTGCAAATCCCGGTCAATGAGAAAAAAGGCCTGACCTTTGCGCGCGGCCTGCGGTCAATTCTGCGGCATGACCCGGACAAGATCATGGTGGGTGAAATCCGCGACGCCGAGACTGCGCAAATTGCCGTGCAAGCGGCGCTGACCGGCCACCTGGTGTTTTCTACCGTGCATGCCAACAGTGTGCTCGATGTCATCGGCCGCTTCATGCATATGGGCGTAGACCCTTACCACTTTGTGTCGGCCGTCAACGGCATTATTGCCCAGCGCCTGGTGCGCGCCTTGTGCCCGCATTGTGCCGAGCCGTTTGTGCCGGATGCTGATTTACTGAGTGCCTCTGGCTTAAGCGCTGAGCAGGCCGCCAGCATGCAGTTTATGCATGCCAAGGGCTGTGGCCATTGCCGCGGCACGGGGTACAAAGGCCGTAAAGCGGTGGCCGAAATACTGGTGCTTAATGACGAGTTGCGCGAGATGATTATTGCCCGCCAGCCGATCCGCCAGTTGAAAGAGGCGGCTGCCAGAAATGGCATGCGTACCATCCGCGAGGCGGCGATCAGCGCCGTGGCTGAAGGCATGACCAGTTTGCAGGAGGTTAACCGTGTCACGTTTGTTGCCTGAGTTCAGCTTACTTGGCCTGACGCGGATCCTGGTGTTGTCTGACCAGTTGCAGGCCGAACATATTCCGGCGGGCTTTGCTTCGTCCCCTGTCTTTGCGACGACTGCCTGGTCAGGCGCAGATGCGCTTGCGTTGCAGCCAGCATTACAGGCAGTGCTGGCACAGTTGCCAGCCACACGCTGGCAAAAGATAGAACTCTATCTCGCTGACCAGCATGTGCATCTGATGCGCTTGCCTGCCATGACCCAAGGTCTGCAGGCATTTGACTGGAGCGGGCAGGATCAGCAAGCCTATGCGCGCGCCATGCTTATGCAAACTTATGGTGAAGCCGCACGTAGCTGGCCTTTCCGCTTACAGGATGTTTGCCAACCACAAGATAGCCTGCTGGTGGCGATCCCGGTGTTGCAGACACTGGATTGGACTGCGTTGTTACGTCCGTATGCCCTGCAATGGCAGGTGCAAGCCTATGCTTGCGCCTTGTGGGCCAACACTAGGCTGCCCAAAACCGGCACCGTGCTAACCGCAGAGCCGCAAATGCTCAGACTGTTGCAGCTTGAGCAAGGTCGTATCATGCATGTGGCCGGGCTGGCGACCTCTCTGCAGGCAGTGGAAACCATGGCAGACTGGGTGTTGCGTGAGCGTACCTTGCTGGGCGTGCAGGCGTCAGCGTGTTACTGGGTAACCGAGCCCGGCAACCACAGGGCGTTAAATACCGGTCATCGCCTCAAACAAGCTTTGGCGGGCCAGGTCAACTGGCAGCTGTTGCCATCAGCGAGACCACTCACTCAGTTGCGTCAGGAGGTCAGTCATGTGGCCGCAGCCTGAGTATCATATGGATTTTGCGCGTCCGTTATTTGCCTGGCAACGTGTGCGTTGGCCAGGACTGGCGCTGGTGGCAGCATTATTGATGACGGTATGGCTCACCTATGCCGAAGAGGCCGAGCAAACCTCTCACTTGCAGTTACTCACAGCGCGGCAGCAGCAACTGACCGAGCAGCAGTCCGCAATGCAGGGCGCTGCACCGCGTACTGAGCAACACCCACTGAGTCAAGCTAACATCAAGCCGGTAGCGGTATTAAGCCAGCCGCAACAAAAGGCGGCGCAAAAAATTGTGCAGCAACTCAATGTGCGCTGGTTTGACTTGTTGCAGGCGCTAGAAGCGAGCCAGGTCGCCGATATCGCGTTGTTGCAATTGACCCCTGATGCCAATCGCGGCCAATTTGTGTTGTCGGGCGAGGCGAAGAGCTACGCGGCGTTATTGAATTATGTGAGTCACTTGCAAGGCCTGACGACGCTGCATGAGGTGCATTTGCAAAAACACCAGGTCAATGACAGCCATCCGCAGCGCCCGGTCAGCTTCGAAATTCAAGGGGGCTGGCAACCATGAAATCGGCACGTATGTTCTCGGCCCTGACTATGGTCTGGCTGCTACGGCGTGCGGCTTGGTATCTTGGCTGGCTGCCCATGCTGATGAGCGTCTTGTTGCTCATCTTATGGGGCGTGTTGTCGCAGCAGCAGTCTGCCACAACGGCGCAAATTGCCTTGCTCACGCAAGCCATCCAGCAGCTTGAGAGTCAAGCGGTAGCACCTGTGGCCCCGGTCTCAACCGTCATTGTCAAACCGGAGGTGAGCGAAAGTGCGCCGGAATACCTGGCCGCCTTATGGCAGCAATTACCAGAGTTTGCCGACCTGTCGCCACGCATGATGCAGATTGCGCGCCTGGCGCAAAAACGCCAGATGGCCTTGAATGTGGGCGATTACCAGTGGCAACTGCATGCCGCCAGTGACGCCACGCAGGAGATTCAGCAATATGACATGCGCTTCAATATTCAGACCGATTACCTGACTTGCCGGCAGTTTATTGTCGATGTGTTGCGGCAATATCCTGCCATGGCCTTGACTGGCCTCGAGTTGCGCAAAAACGAGACCATGCAGCCGATGCTGGACGCGACGCTGACGTTTTCAGTGTTTATCCGGGGAGGGCGCAAGCATGGCAGTTAGCGCCAAATCCTCGACTTCGCCCGTGATTTGGCTGGCCTTGCTGTTGACGTTGGGCCTGGTCTACTGGCAATGGTCGGCAGCGCCTCAAGCGGAGCTTGATCTGGTTGCGGTCAGACCTGCCAAGAAAGTAGCAGTGGCTGAGTCTGTGCCAGTCAGCGCGGATACGCATCAGCCGTCAGCGCGTGTGGCGAGCAGTCAAACTGCCAGCCCTCAAGTGGAAACCGCTGCCATGCCAGAGGCCGCGTATTTCAAGCGCCATTTACCCGCGGGCAAGCCTGCGCATGTGCTATTTGCGGCGCATGAATGGTTACCGCCCCCGGTCAAGCCGCCCCCACCGCCTCCGCCGCAGGCGCCGCCTTTGCCTTATAGCTATGTCGGTAGTCTCAAGGAGATGCCGGGGGGCGACTTGGTGATTTTAATGCAGCAGAAAAAGATGTTGATGCCCAAACTGGGCTCTCAGGTCGATACGCAATGGCGCTTGGACCGCGAGGATATGCAGGCGGTGTATTTCACCTACCTGCCATTAAACAAAGGGGTGGTGTTGAGTAAAAGCAAAGCCGCAACCACGCGTCAGGTTGAGCCAGAAAACAATCCAACAGAAGAAATGTTAAACCAATGAATGTTTTGAATCCAAGTCTGCGATCATGGTCAAGCGTGCCACGCAGTTTGTCTTTCGCTGCCTGTACGCTGGTACTGTCATCGTGCGGCCTGTTTCCGCCCAAACTGACGGCGACGACCCCGGAAGGCAAAGTCCAAGAGCTGGCCCAACAGGTGGCAGAGCATCCTGCGGATGTGACTTTGCGCAACCGCTGGTTTCGCGAGCGTGAGCTGGCAATCAACGCCTTGCTGGCGGACGCCGCTGCGGCAGATGCCAAAGGCGATATTGCCACGGCCAAGCAAGCTTATGCCCGCATCCTGACGCTGGATCCTTATCAACCTAAAGCGCTGGATTATGCGCGTGCCAGTGATCGTGAAATTGTGCTGCGCAAGCAGTTAGAGATTGCCAAGCAGCATATCAACCAGCCCAAGCAGGCACTCAAGGAAGTGCGGGATATTTTGTTGGAGCAACCGACCAATAGCGAAGCCCAGGCGCTGGAAAAGCAACTGATAGCCATGGAGCCGCGTGCACGTGCCAGCCTGCCGCAATTGCAAACCGCCATCAACAAACCGGTCACGCTGGAATTGCGGGATGCCAACATCAAGGTAGTGTTTGAGGCATTGTCCAAAGCCACCGGGATTAATTTTGTGCTGGATAAAGACATTAAAGCCGAGACCAAGGCCTCGGTGTTCGTCAAGAAAATGCCAATTGAAGAAGCGGTGGAAATGGTGCTGGCCAGCAACGGCTTGCAGAAAAAAGTGCTGTCCCCCACCAGTGTGTTGGTGTATCCGGCCACCCAGCAAAAAAACAAAGACTATCAGGACCTGTTGATCCGTAACTTTTATTTTGCCAACACCAGTGCCAAGCAGTGCGCGGATATGTTACGGACGATTCTAAAAATCCGTGATGTGTATGTCGATGAGCGTCTGAACATGCTGGTGTTGCGTGATCGGCCGGAAGTGTTGGCCTTGGCGGAAAAAATGATCAAGGCGCAGGATATTGCCGACCCTGAGGTCATGCTCGAAATTGAGGTGATGGAAGTCACGCGTGGCAAGTTGCAACAACTGGGCATCAGCTATCCCACCTCACTCACGGTGCTCAATAGCCCTTTGACACTGGAGGCGCTCAAGAGCATCAAGTCGAGTGATATTGGCGTAAGCCCTAACCCCGGCGTACAGTTCAAAACCACAGACAGTGATTTGAATCTGTTATCCAATCCGCGTATCCGCGTCAAAAATAACGAAAAAGCCAAGGTGCTGGTGGGTAACAAGGTACCAGTGATCACCACTAACACCACGGCCAATGTGGGGACCTCCGAGAGCGTGTCCTATGTCGATGTTGGCCTCAAGCTCGAGGTCGAGCCGCGCATCATGCTGGATGATTTTGTCAGCATCAAGGTGAACCTCGAAGTCAGCTCACTTGGGGAGGCTGTGACCTTGAGCAATAATTCCAAGGTTTACAATATTGGTACCCGTAATGCCAGCACCATCCTGCGGCTTAAGCATGGCGAAACGCAGATCCTGGCCGGCTTGATCCAGGATTCCGAGCGCAAGAACGCAACCAAATTACCTGGGCTGGGCGAAATCCCGATCTTGGGCCGCCTGTTCTCCAACAATACCGATGACAAGAGTAAAACAGAAATTGTGCTGGCGATTACGCCCAAGGTTATCAGTAATGTCACTTTGCCAGAAGCCACCTTCTCTGAGTACTGGAGTGGCACCGACAGCGTGATTTCAGACAAACCACTGATGAACAGCATGCCTGTTGCGCCTACCCTCACGCGTAGCCAGCAAATCCGTGAGCTGCAGTTACAGCGGCAAAATGAGTTGAATGAAGGCAGCAACACACCTGCCAATGAGCCCGCCAATGATACGCCTGACGCTGCGCCGCCGCCCGAACCGGCCTTACCCGCGCCAGACACGGCACCGGCGAATTCAAACGTCGCGCCACAAGCGACGCCCGCAGCGGATGGTCTTTCAAACAATATCAGGGACTTGCCCGAACAGGGCACGACCAGTTTGCCAGCGCCCAAGGAGATCCCCTGATGCGCCAACGCGCGTGCTTGCAGTCTAGTGCTTGCCCAGGCTGTGGATTCACGTTGATTGAGCTCATGGTGTCGCTGGCGATTATCGCCATCATGGCCAGCATTGCCACGCCCATGATACAAGTCACGGTGCAGCGGCAAAAAGAACAACAGTTGCGTACACATTTGCATGATATCCGCCGCGCGATTGATGCCTATAAAAAGGCTGCGGAGGATGGCCGGGTGAAAAAAAATTCAGATGCCAGCGGTTACCCGCCCAACTTGCAAGTGTTGGTCGAGGGCGTCGACGATCTCAAAGACCCCAAGCATAAAAAATTACGTTTTTTAAGGCGCATCCCTTTTGATCCCATGCTCAACAAGCGCGATGACACTGCGCCAGTGGCGGCTTGGGGCTTGCGTAGTTATGACAGTCCACCCGACCAGCCGCGCTATAACCAGGATGTCTATGATGTGTATTCACTGAGCCCGCGCATCGGCCTGAATGGAGTTCCCTATGCGCAGTGGTAATCGTTGGCGGCGGTGGCGTGGCTTCACGCTGGTGGAGTTATTGGTGGTGCTGTCGATTTTAGCCTTGCTACTGTCGCTGGCACTACCGCGCTATTTTTCTGGTGTACAACGCGCCAAAGAGCAGGCGCTCAAACAACAGTTAATCACCACGCGCAAGGCGCTGGATGAGTTTTATGCCGATCAGGGGCAATACCCGGAAAGCCTGCAGGAGCTAGTGGACAAGCGCTATCTGGACAAATTACCTTGGGACCCTATCTCGGAGCATAACGATACCTGGGTAATTACACCGCCAGAGCTGCCTTTGCTGGGTGGCGTTTATACCTTGCATAGCAGTGCGAACGGCCAGGCTTCGGATGGCAGCGCCTATGCCGACTGGTAATGGGCCAGGGCTATGTCGCTTGATATGAGGCCTGTTAAACCAGTAGTCATCTATCCACGTGGCGGCGTATTCCTGCGCGGCTTTTCGTATTTAGGCATCATGGTCACGCTGGCGATTGCCGCCATTGCCATGCAGGGCGCGGCCAGTCTTTGGCAGCAACAGTCCCAGCGTAGCAATGAGGCCCTCTTGCTTGAAGTGGGAGAGGCTTACCGGCTAGCAATCGGCCGCTATTATGAATCTACGCCGCAAGCCGTTAAACAATACCCGGCGAGTCTGGAAGAGCTGTTAGAAGACAAACGGTTTCCTGTGCCTAAAAGACATCTGCGCAAAGTGTACGTAGACCCTTTTGCGGTCAAGCAGGGCATGCGTCTGATCCTCAGGGATGGGCGCATCATCGGCGTTTACAGTCCGTCTACGCTTGTGCCCATCCGTCGCAATGGTTTTCAGGATGCGCAGGCCGACTTTCAGGCGGCCAAGCATTACAGTGACTGGAAGTTTGTATACGAGCCGAATAGTCTGGCCAGTTTGGAAGAGGCCTGGGCCAACCGCTAATGCAGCGGCTGGATGAGTTTGGACTTAAATACCTGATAGTAGCGCAATACTTTAGGCACATATTGCTGTGTCTCTGCATAAGGCGGCACCGTCCGCTGATGCGATTTGACCGCTTGCGGCCCGGCATTGTAAGCCGCCAGTGCCAGCACCACATCGCCTTCAAACAAGTCCATGAGTTGCTTTAAATAGCGGGATCCCCACAAGATTTGCTGTGAGGCTGACCAGGCACGCACCGGGGTAGGGGTCAGCGTTTTGGCAGTGGCAGGCATCACCTGCATCAGGCCATAAGCACCTTTGGGTGAGGTGGCTTTGGCATTGTAGCTAGACTCGGCAGCAATCACGGCATGAATCAGTGCAGGCTCCAGTTGTGTGACTTGTGCAGCGGCCTGTACTTCTGCCTGATAGGGCAAGTGCGCTGTCGACCAACGAGACCCCGTCAAGGTTTTGCGCCCGTCGTCTGCAATTACTGGCTCGGTTTCTGTGTCCGTCTCCCCGGTATTGCTGATCACAATTTCTGTGTCATCAGAAGGGTCCAGTACAATTTGTCCGGCCAGGTGTTCAATCGTTTCAGCCGCGTGTGCTGGAATGCACACCAGTAAGGTGAGCACAAAAAATACACGCAATTTGACTACGAGGTTTGGCATCTCTCAATAGTCTCATGCGCAAGTGACATTCTTAAGACACATAGACTGGTTATATTGTTAATGAGCACTCATTGCGTGAATGCTTCTATCACCATTGCTGTTGCTTGATGGCTGGTTCATCTAATGAATTTTTCTCTTCGTAAATAATAGTCCGCGTATTGATCCATTGTCATTAATTCATCAACAAACTGACGCTGTGCAATCATTTTTTTGTCACAAATTTTGAGCACACTTGCTGCACATTAATATCAATGTGTGCAACACATGGACACCACAATCACAGGGATCGATCAGGCCAATGATCAATGGACGTTGGCACTGAATGAGGAACAACGCACGCTATTTATGGAGGTGATCGAGGAATCACTTCGTCTGCAAAATCGTGCACATTTATTTAACTGGTTGCAGCGTGGTTTTCAATGCTTGCTTGCCCATGAGGTTGTCATTATTGCAGTCCGTGGCATGGAGCGCGCCAGTTATGATTACGAGTATCTGACCTCTAGCCGCTATTTCGGCGATAGCCAGTTTGATCTGGTATTACACGAGCAGGAAGGGCTGGTGAATCAGGCTTTTACACAATGGGCAAAGCTAGGTACACCATTGTTTTATACCACTGAGCATACCTCACAGGTGCATACGCACTATGCGATAGAGCAAGTGGCCGCCGAGCCTATGCTGTTGTCTGAGCTCAAGCGTTTCGTTGTGCATGGGTTTGGTAATGAACATAGCCGGATTGCCACCATGGTGATGTTTGGTCGTTTAAGTTCTCCGGCGAATGCGCGTAGTGCGCATCTGCTGGAATTGCTAATGCCGCATTTGCACTGTGCGATTGTCAAAGTCACTTCCAATAAGTCTCCTGCCATCATGTCAACCAGTAAGCATGGCAGGGTCAAACCGCTCAGTAAGCGCGAGGTGGAGGTGTTGGAGTGGTTACAGGCAGGCAAGACCAATTGGGAGATTGGCAATATTATGCAGGTCAGCCCGCTCACAATCAAAAATCATGTTCAGAACATCTTGCGTAAGCTAGATGTCGAAAACCGCAGTCAGGCCGCCAGTAAAGCGCTTAAGCTGGGGTTGATTAACCGCAAGCAATAAATCTCTCTTCTCTATTCTTTCTTCTAATACTCTTATTTCATAGTCCGATAGGACTAGTCCTTGTTCAATCGTTGTCATCTGCCTCTCTTAAAATTTTTAGGATGATTTGATCGGCATTTGTAGCGTTGGTCGCGACTAGTCTTGATGGACTACTAAGTTATCGCATCTCTGTCATGCCAGCCTGTCACCATTTTTATGTTGTGTTTTGAATCGCCATTAAGTGGTTTGTTCTTTCAGCTGTTTTAAATAATTTTTTAGGAGAGGTTTATGAAATTTCAATACAAAGCATTGGTTGCTGCCTTGGCATTATCCGCAGCAACTATTCCAGCGCAAGCGGCAATGACATTTGCAACAAGCGGCAGCTCTAGCATGATTCTGACTTTGCTGGACTTCAACAGCAACATGTCAGCAACATTCGATCTGGGCTACAGCTATGACACTTTCCAAACCATGGTGACTGACACACACAAAACTGGTGTGCTGTCTGCCGACGGTTTGACTAAGACCATGTCTTTTGATTTGGCTGGTGGTAATTACGCAAATGCCTGGAGTTCATTCTGGAGCGTAGCTTCTACATCAACAACCAAATGGGCTATTTACGCTGCCGATGGTACAGGTAGTGGCGCAGGTGCACGCGGTATTATCTCTACATACAAGTCTGGTGCTAACCTGACTAACTCTAATCAGTTGCAAACTTCAGTCGCTAACTTTAATAGCTACATGACCAATAACAACGCCTTGGATAACCACAATTCTGTTGAAGATGGTGCTAGCGTTGTGACTACAAATACTTCACAAGCTTACGCTGGTCGTGCAGTGGCTTACGGTGCAACAGGCCGTATCAATGCTCAAGGTCATGTTTCCATGAACAATATGGACCAGTCTATGACTGTGGTTCAACAGCTGACTGGTGCAACTGCTGCATCACCAGTTGCTTTTAACGTTTTGAGCGGTCCAAACGGTGATTACACATTCAAAATGACTTCAACTGGTTTGTTGGAGTTTGTGATCCCAGTGCCAGAAGCTGATAGCTACGCAATGTTGCTGGCTGGCTTGGGTGTGATTGGTTTGGTTGCCCGTCGTCGTAAGGCTTAACAATATCTAAACAAAAGCCATGAAAAACGGCTGGTGTGGTCACTGGCCGTCATTCAAACTTTTATCTAAGGAAGCGAAAAATGTTTAAGTTTAACAAAGTATTTCTGGCTGTGGCTGCAACCCTGTTTGCTGGTCAAGCATTGGCAGCCCCTGTGACTCAGGCACAAATCAATACTGCACGCACTGCAAATACATTGAAAGAAACCTGGATTTCCGGTAACTCTGCCCCTACCTATAACGTGTTCCAGGGCTTTGCAGCAGGTTGCGATGCAAACACGCTGTCAGTATTCAACAATGGTTCTTCAACAACAGCAGTAAGACCAGGTGCTTCTGCAGCCAGCAACTTTCTGGCTTATGCCTGCGTGCGCGGTGGCAATGTTTCAGTGGTTTACCATACCATCGACGGTGGTTCATTCAATGCATACGCACCACATATTCCAAACGATGTAGACGGTGATGGCGTATTCGGTACGACTAATCTGCGTCGTATTGCTAAGTTGGGTGCAAACTCTGCTTGTGTTGCACAAACTGGCACATTGTCTTTGCCTAACCAAACTGCGATTCCTTCCTACCGTTCTTGCGCTATCGTAACACCAGCCACTGCTCCAGATGGCGCAACCGCTTTGCCAGCAGGTGGTTTCTCCGACGTTGAAGCCGCGCTGTTCGGTATTTCAACCGATGGTTACGGTACTGAAGCCAATGCGAACGTTGGTCAAGTATTCGGTATTGCTACCTCTACTTCCCTGTACCGCGCAATGCAAGTTGCACAAGGGATTTACGCAAGCGTTGGTGCGGCAAATACGGCTGACCCAGACTATCTGCCAGCCAATGCACCAAGTATCTCCCACGCACAATATGCTTCTATCGTGAGTGGTACCGCCGCTGATGCAAGCATTGTTGTTCCAGGCTCAACAGCAGCTTTGAACTTGGCTCGTCGTGTTGCAACATCCGGTACACAAGCTTCTTCAAATGCAACCTTCTTGCGTAACCCATGTAACGGTGACGCAGTAATCGGTGGGATTTTGGCCCCAGTTCGTGCAGCTGATTCTACTTCTACCTTGATCATCACTGAGGGTTCAGGTACTGGTAACGCCAAATCAGCATTGTCTACCTCCGGTTTTGCTATCGGTGTATTGTCCCTGGAAAACAACTGGCGTACAGATACGTCTTCTAACGGTTACCGTTATATCAAGCTGGATAACGTACACCCAGAAGCCCCTATCGCTGGTTCTGGTCAAACTGTGGATGCCAATGCGCGTTACACAGCGGCTCAAGGTTTGTATGACTTCCACATGGAGATGAAATCTTTCGTGGCTAATTCAGCTGCCGGTACATTTGGCGAGACTGTGATCAACGAGATTGTTGGTGCATTTACAGGTTTGGATTGTGCTGAAGTTCCACGTGGCCTGACAGTCAACCCATTCGCAGGCTCTTCTTGCACAGTGGGCCAAGTAGTAGCAAAAGGCTCACGCAACGGTAACAACTGCCAAGCTCAGCAATTGTTCTAATTTCAGTAAATAGCAGCCAAAAGCTGCAAGTTCTGATTAAAAGCACACCCTAACCGGGTGTGCTTTTTTATTTTTTAACACAAAAACAGCAACACAATTTGTGCCTTGAAAGTCTCGCTGCAATGACCCATAAGGACTAATGAAAATAGGTAGTGGACTAGTCCGTATTTCATCTTTGTGACACGCAGTGCTTTCAAAATGGCAAGCCTCAGTAAGTGCCTCTGGCGATTAAAAGTAGAAAGGTGTTGCAATTGTTGCTTCGTGTGATGAGTTGTGTGTGTGTCTTGTGGTCTTTTGCAGTCTGTGCAGAGGAGGCCGAGTCATCTGCACCACAGCCCGTCAATGCCTGGGGGGCAGAAGTCAGTGATAAAACAAAGTTGGAAGAGACTGCAGCCAAGGATCAGTTTGATATTTTTGAATATGTCGTCAATGGTAATACGGTACTTAGTGTCACTGAGGTAGAAAAAGCGGTTTACCCCTATCTGGGTGAGCATCGTTCGATTGAGGATGTCGAGAAGGCGCGTAGTGCGCTTGAGCAGAGCTTTCATGAGGCGGGCTACCTGACGGTATTTGTGACCATCCCCGAGCAAGAGGTTAATGCCGGCGTCGTCAAGCTGGATGTGCTCGAGGGCAAGGTGGAGCGCTTGACTGTGGTTGGTTCCAAGTATTACTCACTGGGTAAAATCAAGCAGCGTGTGACCGAGTTTAAAGAAGGGACTGTGCCGCACTTCCCCACGGTGCAGAAGCAAATTGCTTCGGTCAATATTAATCCTGATCGCGTGGTCGCACCGGTGCTGCGTCCAGGCAAGTCCCCAGGCATGGTTGAAGTCGATTTAAAAGTGGACGACAAATTGCCTCTGCACGCCAGCCTCGAATATAACAACCGCTACACCCCTAACACCACCAAAACCCGTTTAGCGGGCAATCTCAGATACGACAACCTCTGGCAAAGCGATCATAGTGTGAGCTTCGGCTTTCAGGTGACGCCAGAAGATACCAATGAAGTCAAAGTGTTTTCAGGCACTTATGTGATCCCTTACGCTGGAGACTATTGGGCAGCATACGCCGTGATGTCAGAAAGTGATATCAGCGCCGTGGGCGACCTGAATGTGATTGGTAACGGTAACATTTATGGTTTGCGCTACATCCATCCTATGACGAGTCCCGTTAAGTCATACAACCATAATCTGACCCTCGGTGTGGACTACAAGGACTTTAAACAAAACACCCGTCGATTAGGCGCAGACTTAGATAGCAACCCTATCACTTATTTACCATTCTTGATTGGTTACACAGGTAGTCTGATTACGCCAGAGAGTACTACCAAGCTTGATCTGAACTTTATCTTCGCGACTAAAGGATTGGTGAGTGATGACAGAGAGTTTTTCGCCAGAAGATCCTTCGCGCGCCCAAATTATTCTTACTTGCGAGGCCAGTTTGAGCATACGCAAACTTTGCCGCAACAGTGGCAGTGGTATGGCTCTTTAGGCGGACAGGTAACAGGCGATGCGTTGATTTCAAATGAGCAATATTTCATCGGTGGTCTGGATACGGTACGCGGATTTCAAGAGTCTAGTGCTCTGGGCGATGTCGGTGCCAATTTCACGACTGAGCTGAGGTCGCCCCCTTTGCAAAAATATGCCGGTCCCTGGGTTAAAGAAATGCGCTTGTTGGCTTTTTATGATTACGGTCTGGCTAGAACCCGCAATCCTGATATCCAGCCAGATGACAGGTTCTCCCAAATCGAGCGCTACATTTTGTCTTCTTATGGTTTCGGGCTGGATATGAAAGCGGCTCAAGGCATATTCATGCGTCTGGATTTTGCCCGTGTTTTGCAGTCCAGCTGGATATTGGATAACGGACGTACTGCACCAACCAAGCCTGCTGGCATGGCTGAGAGTGGAGATACACGATTGCATTTTAAAGTCGGTTTTGATTGGTAGTAGCAGAGTAGTTAATTGAAGTTTCTGAGGTGAGCGTATGAACAAGTTACGATTTAAATTGGTATTTAGTAAACGCCTTGGCATGCTGGTGCCAATCGCCGAGATCGCGCGTACACATCAAAAATCAGTGACTTCAGTCTGTTCCGAAGGCAATGCTTGCGACAGTGAGACTGGTATTCCACTAACTGTTTGGAAAGTTTCAAGTGGCACCGTGGCATTGTTGTTGGCCGGTTGCTTGAGTATTTTATCTGCTCCGGTGTTGGCGATTGATGTCAACGCATTGCCAGTAAAAGACGCAAACTACACACTGCCGAGTGGGGTCCAAATTAACACCCCTGCCAATAACATCATGAACATTAATACAGCGATCCGTAATGCGATTATTCGCTGGAATAGTTTTAATATCGGCTCAAACGCGACTGTCAATTTCAATATGCCTGATGCACAATCCAGTGTGCTTAACCGCATCACAGGTAATTCTGCCAGCTATATTAACGGCATACTGAATTCCAATGGCCATGTTTATATTGTTAACCAAAACGGCATCTATTTTGGGGCAGGCTCGCAGGTGAATGTCGGCTCATTAACGGCAACAACACTGGATGGCAATAATATTGAGACCATTTATAAAAATGGTATTTTGTCTAATAAAAATGAGCCAGTGTTTTCTTTTGCTGACGCAGTCGGTGTGATTGAGGTTGCAGGTAAAGAGTACGACAAGGATGGCAATGTGGTCAAAGAAGAGGCAAAGATTACCGCAAAATCCGGTGGTCGTGTCATGCTGCTCGCCCCAGATGTCACCAATAGCGGGATTATTAAAACGCCTGAGGGTCAAACCATTCTCGCTGCAGGCAAAACCATTTATCTCAGTACACTAGACAAATTTGCCGGCTTGCTCGTCGAAGTGAGCTCAGGGGGTACAGCGACTAACCTGGGCCAGATTGTTGCTGATCATGGTAATGCCAGCTTGATTGGGTTGGCTGTCAACCAGCAAGGCACCATTTCTGCTTCGACTTCTGTGCGTGCGAATGGCTCGATTTTTCTAAAAGCTGAGCAAATTGGCAGCAAGAGTGATTCTGTTAATATCAATCCAGTATATGGCAAAGTGACGTTAGGCAAAAATAGTCAAACATCGGTGACTATTGACGTTAATGATAAAGAAGAAATTACTGATAAGCAGCCCCTGCCACAATCTCTATATAGGCTGAATGGTACGCAAACAACGACCACTTTAATTGATGGCTCTGTGATCAATATACAGGGTAAAGATATCAATATTGATGGGCTTGTCGCGGCTAAGAGTGGACATGTGTTTGTGACTGGAACAGATGTACAAAATAACAATAGCAGTATTTATCTTGGCGATAACGGTGTGATTGATGTTTCAGGGGTCAATGCCACCGCCCCTATGAGCCGTAATCAGTTGGCAATACAACTTTACTCTGATCAGTTACGGGATTCGCCTGTGCTAAGAGGCGGTAACTTGTTTAGCAAGATGTTATTTCTTGATGCACGCAAAGGCACCAAGCTATTAAGTCAGAGTGTGCTTGATGAGGCGAAGGCGGGTATTACCAGAACCATTGCAGAACGTTCTACAGACGGTGGCCAGGTCAATTTTTCAGCGGTTAATTTTGTTAGCAAAGCCGACTCTAAAATTGATCTTTCGGCGGGCAGCATCACTTATGATGAAGGGTCTATCCGTGAGAGCAGTTTGCTGATTAATGGCAAGTGGGTATTGGCGTCAGACGCTTTGCCAAATGTGAATTATCAAAGTATTCAAGATTATTACTCCCTCTCTAGCTTGCGCTCAGGGCAAACTAGAACATGGGCGTTGACCGCCAATGGCTTGAATGGGCGGTCTTCAGCAGGTATTGCGACAGATATATCTGCTGGCGGCTATTGGCAGCCCAGTTACCAAGAGGGAGGCAATGCCGGTAGTTTGAGTCTCACCGCCACCAATATGGCTTTGCAAGGAGCAGTGCAGGCTAGCACGGTTGCAGGGTTATATCAACGCGGTGAGACGGTTGATCATGCGAGCCCACAGGGCGGCCAGTTTAAGCTGGTTTATAACAACTCTGGTAGCTTGAATATTGTTTCTTCAACCAAAAAGCTTGCTGATGACTTTAACGAAGACAGCCAGCTGAGTACAGAGCAAACGCAAACTTCAGAGCTCAGCTCAGAAATGTTAGCGAATGGTGTCAATCGTGTAGTTATCAAAGCCACTGGCAAGGTCAATATCGATACCGACATCAATATGCAGGCGAATGGTAGCTTGTATGTGCAAGGCTCAGGTGGAATCAATGTCAACAACGATATTCGTTTACCTTCTGGTACAGTGACCCTGTCAGCTAGTCAAACTGCCGATGTGGAATTGGCTAACAATGTGAATATCAATGTTGCTGGCCTGTATACCAATGATTTGCCAGGGATCAGTGGTGCAATGCAGGGTAAGGTTGCGCTCAATGGCGGCAAAATAAATGTTGGTAGCATACGCCTTAATAAGGACACTGCTGAAATCCTCACAGATGACATTATCATTGATGCCGATAAAGTGACTACGCTATACAGTGGCCTGCGGATGGGTCAAGGTGCCACGCTGGATGCTTCAGCAGGTGCCTGGTTAAACAGTCTTGGTAAGGCGGCCGCTGGGAACGGCGGTGATATTACCGTCACGCTCGCTGACAACCAGATCACTGATAAAACTTTCAGTAGTTACGGCATGTTTATCAATGGACAGCAGACGTTGGGCGGGCATTTAACTGTCAATTTACAGGGGCAGCAATCAACCGGGCTGGTAGAGAATATCCAGCTGGGAGGAGCCAACCCACAGAAAAATGACACACTCTGGCTTTCTGAAAACTTCTTTAAACAAGGGGGCTTTTCTCAATTCACCGTGAGTAATGCCCTGCGGTGGAACGGGGATGTTTTAATTGGTGATCAAGCGAATAGTGCAGTCACTATTGCCCCTGAGCAACATTCAAGAACCTTGACCGCCGCTGCCAAAGTTGCACAAAGTGGTAGTGAGTTGAGTGGCTTGGTGAATACAACATCCATGGCTGGGCGCTTGCGCTCACCAACGAGTCTTGAGGTGAAGGCTGGTGATGATCTGATCATGCAGTCCAATTCAAGCATCGTGACCGATGCACCCACCAGCAAGACTGGCCCACGTGGCAATGTGACGCTGACCTCCAACGGTCAGATGACGATTCTGGGTGACATTGCTGCGCCAGGGGCGGATATTAATCTTTCCATTAGTAATATTCCAAATGAAGGTGATTTCACAAGGCCCAATTACAGTTTTGACCCTACACTGAGTTTGTATTTGGGCGAGACGGCTTCTCTGGTTGCTAAAGCACAATATGTGAGGCCTCCAGCCAGTGACGGTAATTTGCGTTCAGCGTTTGTTACCAAGGCGGGGAATATCTCTTTAACTGCTGGTAATGGTGTACTGATAGCTAAGGAAGGTTCTCGGATTGATGTTTCTGGAACCAGCGGTAACGTTGACTTGAGAGTGGTTGGGGGATACTCAAGGCAGTCTGTTGCGGGGAGTGCGGGGACGATTTCGCTCACTGGCCGTGACGGTATAGCACTGGATGGTACCTTAGTCGGTGCTGCTTCAGGAGTGGGAGAGGCGGGAACGCTGAATATCACCCTTGGTGGTGCGTCCGGTCCCGGTACAGAGGGGGGGGCCCCGCCATTGTATTTTGCAAATGGTCAACGTGTATTAAATGTGACCAATAGCAAAGTAATCATGGCTGCGAATAACACCGCTGGTGGAAATAATAGCAACCTTATCGACACTTCAAATTCCGCTCTGCCTTTGACTACCGCAAAAGGGATTGGCCAAATTTCAGCTGAACAAATTCGCCAGGGTGGGTTTGATAATGTGGCTTTGAAAGTGGCTAACGTCAGTACCACAGCCGGAGACGAAATCCACTTCGACAATACCACATTGAGTGTGCCATCGCTGTTAACCTTAGATGCCAGCTCATACTCAGGTTCGGCAAACTTGACTGCCTCTACATTGATATTAGCCAATAGCAGTGTGTCTATGCCAAGCACTCAACTGACAGCGGGTAGTGATACGTTTAAGGCGCAGGCAAACTTCATCGATATTCAGGGCAATATTGCCATCAATCAAGTGGCTTCTAGTCGCCTACAAAGTAAAACTGATATTCGGGCCCGCGCGATTGATTCTAGGTTAGGGGGTTCTGCGTCACTTTCTGCCCCTGGTTTGATTCAATTAGATGCCGGACAAGTTTATCCTTCAACGGCGACAGACTTTGTCGTAACAGCAACAGGCGCAGGTAGCACCATTGAGGTCACTAACCAGTCAAACACGTCAAGCGCTATGCCTTTATCTGCGGTTGGGACCCTAACCTTAAATGCTGACAACATTACCCAAGCAGGGGTATTGCGTGCGCCATTAGGCCAAATCACCCTCAATGCTGCTCAAAATCTCACATTGGCCTCTGGCAGCTTGACCTCAGTCTCTGCAGAGGGGAGTTTGATTCCTTATGCCGTCACAGCGCTTGGCGGAACTGAACTTGCTGATAGGCCTCGTGCAACCGACACATTCATGACAGCTATTGACAAGAAGAAAGTCACGCTCAATGCCAATAACATGAATTTGCAAGCGGGTTCCCGGATTGATATCTCTGGGAATGGCGATACGCTGGCGTATGAATGGATTCAAGGCATTGGCGGCTCATTGGATACCTTATCTCAATCAGGCTATTACGCTGTATTGCCATCATTGGGGAATCAATATGCGCCTTATGATTATTTAATGAGCGCCGGTTCTGATGTTGGCATTGGGCAGGCGATCTATCTGTCCGGCGGCAATGGTCTGGCGGCAGGAAAATATACACTACTTCCTGCACATTATGCACTTTTACCTGGCGCTTTCCTGATCAGCACCAACGGCACTAATCTGCAACTCAACACGCAGTTAACACAGTCAGACGGTAATGGGCTGTCTTCAGGCTATTTGACCAAGTTGGATGGCACCAGCCGAGGTCAATACACCAGCTTTAATATCATTAATGGCGATACTTTTTACAAGGATTATGGCAGCAAAAACTATAAAGGGGTTGCAGACTATCTGCTGACCTCCGGCAATACTTTATTGACCAAAAACGCATTGAGGGATGGCAAGGATATTCCGAGGCTGACAAAAGATGCTGGTCAACTTGTGCTGGCAGCTGGCAATAGCCTGAATATTGATGGGGCGATCAATACCAGTGCCGCTGCGGGCGGTAAAGGGGCGCTGGTCGATATTTCTTCGAATGATATTCGTGTTGTTTCAAGTGTTGATCCACAGCTGACAGGGGTGTTGCAGATTGCCGCAAATCAGCTCAACAATATTCGCGCTGACTCTATTCTGCTTGGCGGTAGCCGCTCAGTGACTGGTAATAAACAGACCATCACCACCACAGCCTCTAATGTCAGTTTCACTAACGATAATAATCATGCGGTGCAATCAGATGAACTCATCGTAGCGTCTAAAGATACGATTACCGTGAATCAAGGGGCAGTCATCCGCACAGGTGTAAGAGCTGATAAAACAGGTAAGACGACGCTGGTCACGAGTGGAGATGGTGCAGTCCTGGCCGTGTCGGCAAAAAATGATTTTGATTTTTCTAGAACCGATGTATCGGCTACGCCAACCACCGGCAATTTAACAATAGCGGATGGCGCCAGCGTTCAGGCGGCACGTTCACTGGTGCTGGATGCGACCAGCAATGCTGATTTATCCGGCACGACTGAGGTGGAAGAGGGGGGTACCGTCACGCTGGGCTCAAATCAATATTCCATTGGAGACAAGTCCGTGGCTGGCACTACTCGCATCAGCTCGGCTACTTTGGATGATTTTGGCCGCCTGTCGGCGATCACCTTCAACAGCTACAAAAATATTGATATTTTTGGTGCGGTGAACTTTGGCAACCGCAACCTGAACATTACCTTTAATACTGCGGGTATTGCACATCATGATGCAGGCGATGTGAGTATTTTTGCGAACAGCTTTAACCTTAAAAATACCAATAACAGCGTGTTTACAGCGCCTGGTGTTTCAACAGGGCAGTTGACTGTGAATGCCAATCAGATTTCATTTGCAGATACCGGCAAGGTTTCTAGCAACATTGATGGTTTTAATACTGTCACCCTTAATGCAAATAAAGACGTGCGCTTTTCAGGGGCGGGTACGCTCAATGTAAACGCTGGTCAGACGACTGTGAATAGCGCGGTGATCACTGCAGATTCCGGTAGCAACTATACATTTGCAAATACTGGCAGCTTGCAGACACAGGCAAATGGTCAATCCCCCACAGACACTTCTGGTATAGGTGCAACGCTTAATTTGTCTGCCAATGATATGCAATTGGGTGGAAAAATGGTCATGAAGGCGGGGGATGTGAATGCTGTGGCGCGGGCTGGCGATGTTAAAGTCGTCTCAGGCGGCGGCATTGATGTGTCGGCTGCAACCGTAGCGTTTGATGAAACACATTCAGCAACCACTGATGCAGGTAATATTCACCTGACTTCCCAGCAAGGTAATGTGCAGCTGGATAGCAACAGTTTACTCAACCTGTCTGGGGGTACAACCAAAGGCAACGCTGGCAAATTGCAGGTAGATGCGAAAAATGGACGTTTCATCACCGCTGATAATACCTTGCAAGGTCAAGCTGCCCAAGGCCAGAAAACGGCCTCACTCCAGCTTGATGTCTCCAATCTGGATAATTTCAGCGATGTGAACAAGGCGTTAGAAACCGGTAAGGTTAACGAAAGCCGGGATATCCGGGTACGTAATGGTGATGTCACTATCGCGAATGGCGATACGGTAACTACACGTGCATTTACGCTCGGTGTTGATAATGGCAATGCTACCGTGGCGGGTCATATCAATGCAGATGGTGATAAAGGTGGCGATGTAGCGATTTATGCCAATGGATTGGTGACGTTGACTAATACAGCCCAAATCACCGCGCGTGGTACACAAGCGAACCAGTCAACGGGAGATTTACAAACGGGTTCAGGCGGGACAGTCTTATTGTCTTCTGACAGTCTGGCTACTCAGAATGCCGTTTCTGCAGACGCTGGAGCACTCATTGATGTGAGTGGTTACGACAAATCAGCAAATAACAATATCGGTGTGGATGGCGCAGATGGTTCAGTGACCTTGCGTGGGCGTCGTGGCACCAATGGCACCGCCAATACTGTGAATGTTGCATTCAATACTACTTCGGCGATCAAAGGCGCTAACGAGGTGGTGGTTGAAGGTAGCCGTACCTACACATCGAATACATTCACTGCTGCAGCCATGGCTGGCATGATTACGGATACGAACAGTTTTTATAATGCCAATAACGGGGCGAGTGCTTATAGCGTGACGCAGGATGGTGTGGCTGCAAAAGTATTGCCGCACATAGAGGTACGCAGTACGGCGGGCAGCTCTCCTACCGGAATGACGGTTGGTCCTGCTGATATAAACTTGCGCTCTTTTGGTTCCTTGCTAGCAGGTCGCGGCGGTTCGCTAACTTTACGTTCAAACGGTAATCTTAACTTGACCGGATCTTTAAGTGATGGCTTCAGTACCGCTACGACTGCGGGGATATTGCAGTCAAATACCAGCACATTTAATTTTAATTTGATTGCCGGGGCCGACTATAACGCTGCAAATATCACCGAGACTCAGGCAGGGACAGGTGATTTCAAGCTCGAAAATAACAAACTCATCCGTACGGGTGAGGGCAATATCACAATTGCTGCGGGTGGCAATATGTCACTTGGAAATACAGGCTCCGTGATTTACACCGCCGGCAAACAGGTGCCTAATCTTACTGGTTTTACGCCAGCTTCTACTGGAACCAATGTGCCAACGGCAGCAAGCTATGTCAATAATGGCGGGGATATTGCCATTCAGGTTGCCGGGAACATTACCGGTGTAGCCACGACACAAAGCGTCAACCAGTGGCTGTTACGTCAGGGGGGTAATGGTGCAGATACCAGCTGGTGGGTTCGTCCAGACTTGTTCCAGCAGGGGATTGCTGCACTGGGCGGCGGCAATGTCAGCATTCAGGCTGGAGGTAATATCACTAACGTTTCCGCCTCCTCAGCAACCAATGCTCAATTTGTCAAAACGCTGGATGCGCAAGGCAATGAAGTCCGCACAAGTTTGGTGAACGGTGGCGGGGATGTGTCTGTGTCCGCTGGGGGCAATCTTGTGAATGGTGTCTACTATGCCGGTCGTGGGCAGCTTGATTTACAAGCGGGGGATAGCATTCCAGGACCAGCAGATGCAGCCCAGGCACCTGGTGCCAATGGCGTTGTGATTGCTCTGCAGGATGCCAGTGCAACAGTTACAGCCAAAAACAATATCAAAGTACAAACGGCTTTTAACCCAACGCTTTGGATGCAAGGCGTTTTAACAGCGGCGAGTCAAATTACAAATAGTACTTTCTTCAATACTTATGCTGAAGACTCTGCTTTAAACATGACTTCTTTGTCTGGCAATGTCGAGGTTGGCCAAAGTAACAGGACATCTATTTCGAGTACAGGGTTTAGTTCGCAAGCGTATGGTACTGTAACTGGTCTTGATATGTCAGCTATTCATCCTGGTACAGTAAATGCAACAGCTTTCAATGGCGATATCACAGCCTATAGAATGATTCTTGCACCTAGTAAGCTCGGTAATTTGAATTTGATGGCCGCGGGTAACGTCCTTGCTGGAGCTGGATTAATTGGAGGGACAAAGCCTACAGCGAACATTCTTATTTCGGATGCCGATTTAAGCACAGTGTTGAATGTGTTTAACCCGACCATAGGTAGCCCGAGCAATGGTACCATTACCAGCATTCTGGCCAGTATCAAAACCGGTGTTTCTGCAGTGCCTGTGCATCAAAATGATTCAACGCAAGCTACAATCATCGCCCGTGATGGTGATGTGAGACTGACCGGTTCGCCTTCAAGTGATGTCGACAATGTTTACGGTATCAAATCATCAAAACCGGTTTACATCAGCGCGGGTAATAACGTGACCTTACATGCCTCTATTCAGCACAATAATGTTGGTGATGTGTCTGAAATCCATGCGGGTAAAGACTTTGTGATGGATAACGGCGAACTAGGTTCGCGTGTCGATATTAATGGACCTGGTGAGGTACTGATTGAAGCTGGTCGCAATATTGATCTGGGCAATACCAGCGGCATTCTCTCGCTCGCAAATACTGTGAATCCCAATCTTTCCGATAAAAGTGCGAATGTCACCTTGCTGGCTGGCATGGGTCAATCTGGCGAAGATATAGAGGGTTTTGTGGGGACTTATATTAATCCAACTGGCGCCGGCCCTGCCTCTCTACAAGGCAATGCAGAGGCATTGGCGGAATATCGTCAGGGCACGGCAACGCGGGTGCAGGCTTATATGAACGAAATCACCGGTAGTAAAAATCCGGTGACGGGTCAACCCTATACGCAGCAAGAAGCAATGGCAGGCTTTTTAAGTCTGGATAAAACCCAGCAAAAGGTGTTTGCCTTGCGTGAGTTCCAGGTAGAGTTGTTGGCTGCTGGTAAAGAGTACGTGAAGAATAAGAGCACGGTAAGAAGTGATAATGTGATTGCCTCACTGTTCCCTGCCAAAGACTACAGCGGTGACATCTTGATGTATCAAAGTCAGATCAAAACCTCAAGAAATGGCAATATCAGCTTGTTTGCGCCTGGCGGCTTGGTGAATGCGGGTATCGCGGGTAATAGTTCTGTGGGTGATCGCATCGGTATTGTGACTGAAAAAGGCGGTAGCATTAATTCTTATTCTGATGGCAGTTTTATGGTGAACCAGTCTAAAGTGATTACACAGTACGGTAGTGACATTTTGATCTGGTCTAATCATGGCGATATTGATGCTGGTCGGGGTTCAAAAACCGCGATATCAGTGCCTGAGCGAGTGGTTACCCCCAATGCATATGGCGATATTACTGTTGAGGTGAAAGGGGTCGCTTCAGGTTCGGGTATTCGTGCCCAGAGTTATGATCCTGATGGCCCAAGCGGCAGCATTGTTGCACCTGATAAAGGCTCGGTCGCATTATTCGCGCCGCGCGGATTACTTGATGCAGGTGAGGCGGGGATTGAGGCGGGTAACTTGTTGATTGGGGCCCCCGTCATTTTGAATGCCTCCAATATTTCAGTGTCCGGTAGTTCGGCTGGTGTTCCTGCAGCAGATACAGGTAGCTTGGCAGGGTCATTGGCGAACTCAACCAACACCTCTGCGGGTGCAAGCAACGCGCTGACAGAAAACCTGGCTAGCCAGATGAGTAGCCAGAATACTGTTCCGCGTGACTTGCCACCGATTGTCACGGTTAAAACCATTCGACTCGAAGATTAGCCGGTGACGGTTCAGACTTTTACGCCCGCCTTTTGGTGGGCGTTTTTATTTCTGATCCCTACCTCTGCTGAGTCATGAAGAAGTGTCTTTCTATGGGCTGTTCTGACCACAGCCGGACTAGCAGTCCGTAGTCAAGCAAGACTAAAAAAGTACAAATCCCCCCTTATTTTTAGCAGTTTTCATAGTCCGAGCTACCTAGTGTTATGGCGCGAAAATTAATATTGGCAGCAATCTAAGTTGCTAAAGTATTCAGGATTTTACGTGAGCGGATAACGACGGAGTTCTGAATGAAACTAAAAAAAATGCATTGGTTGCTGGCTTGTCTGGGCTGGTCTTCTTTGAGTCTTCCTTTACATGCTGAGGTGGTGATTAGCCAGGTGTATGGCGGACAGGGCAGTGTGTATAACCAGGACTACGTTGAGTTATTCAACAACGGTAGCGCTGCGGTTGATATCAGTGGCTGGTCTGTGCAGTATGCCAGCGCGACAGGGACGGGGAATTTTTCAGCCAATGGGGTGACAACCCTGTCTGGCTTGTTGCAAGCGGGTCAATATTATTTGGTGGGTTTGCGTAGCGCGGCTAACGGTTCAGCCTTGCCAACGCCTGATGCCAGCAATAATGGCACTGATATGAGTGGCACCAATGGCAAGGTGGTGCTGGTTAAGAGCAGTACTGGCCTGACTTGTAATGGCAGCTCTAATCCATGTAGCAGCAGCCAGTTGGCGCAGGTTGCTGATCTGGTGGGCTATGGCACGGCCAATTTTGCTGAGGGTTCAGCAGCGCCGGCGATTAGCAGCAGCAAGGCCTTGTTGCGCAAAGGCGACGGTTGCCAGGATACCAACCAGAACAGCAGCGATTTTGTCGCTGGCACGCCTGCGCCACGCAATAGCAGCACGGCCGTGAATGTGTGCGGTGGCGGCAATAGTGGTGGCGGCAGCACAGGTAATCAACCGATTGTGACTTCCTGCCCGGCGATTACGCTGCAAGTGGGCGAGGCAGGTGCAGGCCAGGTGCAGGCGTCGGATGCTGACAGTGTAGTCAATGCAGCGACCTTGGCTTCTAATGCGCCCAATGGCGTGAGCCTGGTTAATTTTGCCGCAGCCAGCAATGATGGCCAGTCAGCCAGCGCCGCTTTGCAACTGGATGGCAGCCTGCCTGCCGGACAATATACGGCCGATATCCAGTTTGCCAATAACGAAGCGCAGACCGCGACTTGTACCGTCAATATCACGATCAAAAACAGCAATATCACGCGTATTTACCAGATTCAGGGCAGCGCCTTGGGCACCGCCTCTGTCAGCCCGCTGAATGGTCAAACCGTCACCACTGAGGGTGTGGTCACAGCCGTATTCCCAAGCCTGAACGGGTTTTATCTGCAAGATGCGAGCGGTGACGGCAACCCACAAACCTCAGACGGCGTGTTTGTTTATCTGGGAACCGGCGTTGCACCTACCGTCAGCAAAGGCCAAAAAATCCGCTTAACGGCCAACGTGACCGAGTTCAATACCATCACTGAGTTGGTGAACGTGAGTGGCTTGCAAGTATTAAGCAGCAACAATGTCATCTTGCCGACCGACATTAGCCTGCCTGAAGTGACCGAGGGTGATCTGGAAGCCTACGAGGGCATGCTGGTGCGTATCACCACCCCCATGACCGCCTCACAGAATTACTTTTTGGGCCGCTATGGTCAAGTCACGCTGTCTGCGGATGGCCGCATGCTCAAGCCTAGCAATCTGTATCCAGCCAATTCTGCGGCAGCAGCCCAGTTAGCGGATGAGAATGCCCGCCGCCGTTTGGTACTAGATGACGGCAGCAGTGCACAAAATCCTAACCCGATCCCGTTTATCGGGGAAGACAACACGCTACGCGCCGGCGATGTAGTGGAAAACCTGACCGGGGTGATTGATTATGGCCTGATCACGGCCTCCAGCACCGGCCCACGCGATTACAAGTTGAATCCTACCGAGCCCGTGCAGTTCCGGCGTGAAAACCCACGTACGGCAGCGCCTGCCAGCGTGCCGGGCAATCTCAAGATTGCCAGCTTTAACGTGCTGAATTACTTCACCACCTTTGCCAATGGCGCCACAGCGAGCGGCCAAACTGGCCAGGGCTGCAGCCTGGGCGGCAGTGTTTCTGCCTCTAACTGCCGCGGTGCCAACAACCTGGCTGAGTTTAACCGCCAGCGTAACAAAATCATCCGCGCTCTAAGTGCAATGAATGCGGACGTGGTGGGCCTGATGGAAATCCAGAATAACGGCAGCACCGCTGTCCAAAATCTGGTAGACGGCTTGAATGCCGCCGTTGGCGCCAATACTTATGCGGCGATTGCTGATCCAGTGACTGGCACAGGGACTGACGCGATCAAAGTGGCGATGATCTACAAGCCTGCCAAGCTGACCCCGGCTGCGGCGGCCTTGTCTGATAACGACAGCATCAACAACCGTCCAACCTTGGCACAAACCTTCAAGGCGGCCAATGGCGAAAAATTCACGGTGTTGGTCAACCACTTTAAATCCAAGAGCTGTTCAGATGCCTCCGGTAGCAATGCCGATCAGGGCGATGGTCAGGGTTGTTACAACACGCGCCGTGTGGCCCAGGCCGATCGTCTGTTGCAATTCATCAATACCGTACAAGCGCAAGCAGGTGATCAGGATGTGGTAGTGATTGGCGACCTGAATAGCTATGGCAAAGAAGATCCTATCCTGACCCTGACCTCAGGCGGCTTGCAGGACCAGATTGCCCGCTTTAGTGGCGACAGTGATTACTCCTACGTGTTTGATGGCGAGTCTGGCTATATCGACCACGCTCTGGCCAGCAGCAGCATGGCGGCACAAGTGACTGGCACGACCCACTGGCACATCAATGCCGACGAGCCCATGGTGATTGACTACAACACCGAGTTCAAACCGCAAGACCTGTATAGCGATAGTCCATACCGCTCATCAGACCATGACCCGGTGATTGTCGGCGTGCAATTGGTGAAAACAGTCAATGGCACGAATCAGCGCGATACGCTGACCGGCACCGCAGGCGATGACGTGCTCACCGGCGGCTTGGGTGCAGACACCCTCACTGGTCTGGCCGGGCGCGATACCTTTGTTTACCAGAGCATGCGTGATGCCACTGACACCATTACCGACTTTACGCCAGGTGAAGACCAGTTGCAGATCAGCGAATTGCTGCAAAGCCTGGGTTACAGCGGTAGCCAGCCGTTTGCCGATGGCTTCGCCCGCTGGGTGAGCGTATCAGGCGGCGTGCAATTGCAAATCGATGCCGATGGCACAGGAGGGACGGCCACCGCCAGACCACTGGTCACGCTGAAAGGATTAGCCATGAATCAACTGGATGCACAACGCGATGTGCGCTGGTAATCAACCATAACAAATCAATAAGTTGTTTTTAACAAACCGAGTGAGAGGATATTTAAGATGAAAAAAATCAGTTTAATGGCAGCTTTGTTGCTGTCTAGCCAAGCCAACGCGGCCCTGAATGCCGGTGACATCATGTTCACTGCGTTTAATGCCGATGAAGATGGTTTGTCATTTGTGACCTTTGTCGATATCGCCGCCAACACCACCATTTTCTTCAGCGATAACGAATGGACTGGCAGCGCTTTCAACAGTGGCGAAAGCTATAACCAGTGGGTTTCCAGCGACGTGGTTGCTGCAGGCACAGTGGTGCGTTTCTCTGCCTACGACAAAACCAGCCTGTCTGCTTCCACTGGCGTGCTGTCTCGTGTCAGCGTGAGCGGTAGTGCAAACTGGGGTATTTCGAATTCTGGCGAAACTGTTTATGCCTACCTGGGTACTGCTGCGACTGCACCAACCACATTCTTGAGCGCCATTACCAACGGGACGTTTGATGCCCATGGCCCTCTGAACAACACTGGTTTGACTGCAGGCGTGAACGCCATTGAATTGACGGCTAAAGCCGGTGCCTCCAGCAATCCTGACTACGCCGAGTATAACGGTGTACGTGGTGGCCTGAATCACTTTACTGATTACAAGGCACAAGTGGCTAACGTCAATAACTGGAATGTAGACACTGTAAACAACAGTGATTCTGCTGCATTGGTTCCCAATACCACAGCGTTTACCGTGGCTGCTGTGACGCCAGTGCCTGAAGCTGACAGCGTAGGCATGTTGCTGGCTGGTCTGGGTGTGTTGGCACTGGTACGTCGTCGCCAATCCCGTTAATCCCTAAAGCGTCTATTAATCATTTGTCAGGAGTGTCATGCAAATGCATGGCACTTTGTGGAGAAAAGCATGTTTAAACTGAAACAATTAGCGGCGTGTGTGGCTTTGGCCATGAGCGCCAGCAGTGTATGGGCTGAGGGCGTGACCCTGTTGCATGTGGGAGATCAGGAGAGCTGGTTGCTGTCTGCCCAGGGCAACCTGCGTGACACCAGTGCCCAGGCAATTTCATTTTATGGTGGCGTCGACCGTCTGGCGACCGTGATCAAGAATGCCGAAACGGCAGCCGTGGCCCAAGGCCGTACGGTACTCAAGCTCAATGCAGGCGATGCCTTTTTGCCTGGTCCACGTTTCACGGCCAGCCTGAACAACCTGTCTACCAGCTACAGCGATGGCGGTCAGGATTTTTATGACGCGATCGCCTTGCGCCAGATTGGCTTTGATGCCATGGTGTTTGGCAACCACGAGTTTGATCTGGGTCCACAAATGGCTGCGCGTTTTGCTAAAGTAACTGGCAGCACCTATCTCTCTAGCAACCTGGACTTTAACGCCACCGCTGAATTCAGTGCTTTAAAAGCCAGCGGTCAAGTGGCGCCTTCCAAAGTGATCACCACCGCAGCGGGTCATAAAATTGGTCTGGTCGGAGCGACTACTCCGCTGTTGCCTACCATTTCTTCACCGGGTGCAGTCAGCGTGATCGGCTACGATGCCAACCACACCGAGGCACAAAACCTGCAAGCCTTGATTCCCCTGATTCAGGCTGAAGTCAATCGTCTGCGTAACGAGCAAGGTGCGACCACCATCATCTTGATGAGCCATCTGCAAAATGCCGCTAACGAAATTGATGTCGTGGTCCCTGCATTGTCCGGGGTGGATCTGGTGTTGTCTGGCGGTGGTCATGAACTCATGGTGGATCCAGATGACCTGCTGATCAACGGCGGAGTCGGTGCCACTTATAATTCTGATCCGGTCTATGCCGTAGATGCCAATGGCCGCAATGTGCCAGTGATGACCAGCCATTTTGGTAACCGTTATGTCGGCCAGCTCAATTTTACGATTGATGATGCCAAAGGCACTTTTACAGCGGTTGAATCCAGCAAGATGATGCGCGTGTCTGGCGCGGCCGCCGATGCTGACCGCGTGACTGGGGATGCGACCTTGCAAAGCAAGGTGGTGACACCCGTGCAAAACTATATCAATGCGCTCAATGCACAAATCATCGGCACCACTGCGGTGAAATTAAACGGCCCCACACATACGAGCTGTTCTGCTTTGCCATGCACTTTTGTGGCAGGCGTGCGTAATGCTGAAACCGGTTTGGGTGATCTGGTGGCTGATGCCATGCGTTTTGCCGGTAAAACCGATGTGGCGGTTCAGAACGGTGGCGGCATCCGTACCAATATTGCTGCGGCTGGCAACGTGTCCGTCGGCGATACTTTTAATATTCTGCCGTTTACCAATCTGGTTAAACGCGCACCGTCCATGAACGCGACCCAGCTCAAAGACTTGCTGGAGCACGGTTATGGCGACACCAGCCCGACCGGTCGTGCCAATGGCCGCTATGCCCAGATTTCTGGCATGCAAGTGATCTACGACAGCCGCAACCCGGCCAGAACCACGCAAGGCACAGGTAGCCGCATTCAACGTGTGGTGCTGGATGACGGCACCGTACTGATTGATAACGGCGTGGTTGTCAACAATAGCCGCACTTTCTCCTTTACCACCATAGACTTTACGGCCGCCGGGGGGGATGGTTACCCGTTTGCAGCCAATGGCGTGGTGTTTGAAAACAGCCCATTCACGATTACCTATCAAGAGGCACTGGCTAATTACATCCAGACGCCTAAAGCTGAAGGTGGCCTGGGTCGCTTGAACAATGCCGATGGCGATGAAATCACCACCAACCTGTATGGCCTGGAAAACCAGTACGACAAAGGCGGCCGTTTGATTGACCTGGCGATTGCCAGCACAACCGCTGGCGTCACGCGCACGGGCACGGCGGGCCGTGATGTGCTGGTAGGCACTGCGGGGGATGATGTGATCAATGGTGGCCTCGGCGTGGATACGCTGACAGGTGGCGCCGGTAACGACGTGTTTGTCTACAGCAGTCTGCGTGAAGCGGGTGACACCATCACTGACTTTACCCCTTATGCCGACAAAGTGCAGTTAACTGCCTTGCTGGCTTCACTGGGTGTGTCTGCCAATACCGCATTGACTGGTGGCTATCTGCGCCTGGTGGATGTGACCGGCGGTGTACAGCTTTGGGTAGACAGTGACGGTGCTGCCGGTCCTGCCGCTGCCAGATCGCTGCTCACGCTCAAAGGCCTGACGGCGAAACAAGTGATACCTGCTCGCGATTTCACACTTTAACGCTCAAGTTTTCACAGTTTTACTAATGCATACTTTTACTATTTAAAAGTTTTACTAGAGGAATATTGCAATGAATATGATCAAAAAACTCACCTTGGTGGCCTTGCTGGCAGTGGTGATGCCTGCGCAAGCCGCTATTCAATCCCTGCAGTTTAATGGTCTGGTGGATTCCGGATATTACAATGGCACCAGCTACCAAGGCTTATTCAGCTTTGATGATGCTGGCCTGCTGTCCAGCGGCACTGAGTTAATTAACCTGAGCAGCTTGAACTTCAAATTTGGCAGCAGCCTGTTTGACTTGGGCACGCCGACTTTATCCAGTGCGACGGCTGTGTTTCAAGATGGCGTATTTACTGGCATTGAGTGGTCTGTGGATTCGAACAGCCCGGCGATTGGCTTTAGCTTTATCGCGGGCAGTGCCGATGCCTCTGATGCTTACTTTGCCTATGACACCACACTGGGTTTGTCCGGTGCTGGTAGCCTGACTTACGCAGCTGCAGTGCCTGAGCCTACCCAGTCTGGCCTGATGCTGCTGGGCTTGGGCGTGATTGGCTGGATCGCTACCCGCCGTCAGTCATAACCCTGTTTGCAGTTGCAGCAAAAAAAGCCCGGTTCGCCGGGCTTTTTTGCGCTCTGCCTATGTGTCAGAAAAAACTAGTCCGACTAGTCCTGTCTTAATGTGACTGCAACATTCACTCTTTAGACTTGCTGCTCAAATTCACTTGTCAGCAAAACTATGAAGAACACACTTGGTTTATTGGTTGCAATTTTAGGGCTTACACTCTCTGTTTCCGGCGAGGCTGCATGGAACAAAGACTGGGCTACCCAGCAAAAAATCAGCATAGACACTACCAATATCAAAGAGGCAGTCAACCAGGCGCCGATGCTGGTGCGTCTGCATTCCGGTAATTTTGATTTTACCGGCGCCAATGTGGATGGGGCTGATCTGCGCTTTATTGCGGCAGATGACAAAACCGAACTCAAGTTTACCCTGGAAAAATATGATGCCGTCAACGAATTGGCGGTGGCCTGGGTGGTGTTGCCGCAAGTATCTTCGGCCAACAAGGATTTGTTTATCAATCTGGCAGCAGGCAATGAGTCTGCCACAGCCGCTAGCGATGCGCAGGCACTGAATGATCCGGCCTTGCTGGCACGGTTTGCCTTCTCTGAAAATGCCTTGCTCAAGGATAGCGGCCCGAGCCAGCTGACGGCCAGCGGCAACGCGACTGTACAAAAAGCCGGGTTGATTGCAGAAAGCGCCGTACTGAATAACAGTCCATTGGCATTGACTTTGCCTGCCGTACCTGCGTTGGCCAATGGCAGCACCTGGTCAGTCTGGCTTAAGCCTGCCAGCTTGCCACAAACCGCCGTGTTGTTCAAAAGCGGCAATGTCAGCCTGCAGCTGGATGGCAGCGCCTTGTCCTTGCAGGCCGGTGGTGCAGCCACCAAAGCAGGCGAATTAAAGGCCGGTCAATGGCAGCATGTGGCGTTGGTGTTTCAGGCTGGCCAGGCTTTGGTTTACCTGAATGGCCAAGTCGCTGGTCAAGTAGCAGTGACCGATGCGCAAGCGGCTGCGACATTCACGCTGGGCGAAAACCTGAATGCTGAAGTCGATGAGTTGCAGTTGGCGAACACTGCCCGCAGTGCCGCCTGGCTGACCTTGGTTGCCCAATCACAAGGCGCGGATGCCAGCGTGGTGAAAGTGGCTGCCGCGGGCGGGGAGGAAGAAGCAGAAGGCGGCGAAGCCAACTACATGGGCATTCTGATCAACAGCTTGACCGTGGACGCCAAAGTGGTGATCGCGATTCTGGCGGTGATGTTCGCCATCAGCGCCTGGGTGATGGTGAGCAAAGCACGCCTGGTGAGCCGTACTGACAAAGACAATGACCTGTTTCTCAAGCGCTTTCAACAGTCTAATGCTGCTGACTTGCTGGCACTGGACAAAACCGGTAGCTACACCCACTCCAATCTGTTTGGCTTGTACAAAGCTGGCTTACGTGAAATAAAAAAACGTGAAGTGGATGGCAAAGTGGCTTTGGGCGGCGCCTCAATTGATGCGATCAAGGCCGCTGTGGATGCCGATCTGGTACGTGAAACCCAGCGCATGAACAGCATGATGGTGTTGCTGACCATTGCGATTTCCGGTGGACCTTTCCTGGGCCTGTTGGGGACTGTGGTGGGTGTGATGATCACCTTTGCTGCCATTGCCGCTGCCGGTGACGTTAACGTGAACGCGATTGCGCCGGGGATTGCAGCCGCCTTGCTGGCCACGGTGGCTGGCCTGGGCGTGGCGATTCCTGCCCTGTTTGGCTATAACTATCTGGCCAGCCGCGTCAAAAACATCACCATCGCCATGCAGATTTTTGTCGATGAGTTCATTACCCGTACCGCTGAACTGTACGGTAAGGAATAAGGCATAAGCGATGTCAGAAGGCGTCAAAGAAGAGAACCAGCTCTACGATGAGATCAACATTACGCCCATGCTGGATCTGGCGTATGTGCTGCTGGTGATTTTTATCATCATGACTACCGCGTCCGTGCAAGGCGTCAAAGTCGACATGCCGCACACGGTGAACTCTGCTGCCTTGGCCAAACCGCAAATGCGCGCGATTACCGTTACCAGTGATGGCAGTGTCTACCTTGATGCGTTCCCGGTGGATATGGCACAGCTGGAGCAGCGGCTGGCGCAATATAAAAGCAGCAATCCCGAGCTGCCGGTGGTGCTCAAGGGGGATGCCGCCGCGCATTATGAAAAGGTCTCTGAAGTGCTGGAAATCTGTAAACGGCTAGACATTACCGAAGTCGGCCTGGTGACCAAGAAAGTGGTGGAGTAAGCCATGCAAGTCCAGAACGACGCCCAACCTTACGACACCATCAACATTACGCCCATGCTGGACCTGGCCTATGTGCTGCTGGTGATTTTTATCCTGATGACCACGGCGGGGGTGCAAGGCTTGACCATGAATCTGCCCAAGCCTTCCAACAAGCCTAGCACTGAAAAACACGACATCAAAATCGTGCAGGTACAACAGGGCGGCACGCTCACCATCAATGGGGTTGGCGTGACCATGGCTGAACTGGAGACACAACTCAACCAGGCCAAGGCCATGGACCCTAAATTCAACGTCATGATCAAAGGCCAGCCGCAAGCGCCTTATGCCGGGGTCATTGGCGTGATTGATCTGGTTAACCGCTTGCAAATTGAAAATGTCGGCCTGGTGACCGGCAAAATTGGGACCTAGGGTATGGCGATGGAAGATAACCTTTCCAATGACACGCCGGTACATCCCGCACGGCTTTGGGCGACCCGCATCCTGATTGCTGTATTGGTGCTGGCCGTGTTGGCTGGCATCGCTTATGGCATCAAAAAACTGTTTTCGGGTGGGCCGACGCAGAAAAAGCAAATCACTACTGTGAAATTGCTGCCCGACACACCGCCGCCACCGCCTCCTCCTCCGCCTAAAGAGCCGCCCAAGGAAACGCCGAAGGAGCAGCCGAAAGAAGCGCCCAAAGAGCCTGAGCCCAAACCGGTTGAAGCACCGCCTGCCGAGAACCTCAAGATGGAAGGCGCTGCGGGTGATGGCCCAAGTCCCTTCCAGTCCGGTGCCGTGAATAATGAGTACAAGGGGGGCGACGTAACCACTGGTCCCAAAATTGGCGGCAAAAAGAATATGGCTGCGTTTGCCTGGTTTACCAACAAGGTTGATGCGCAAATCAAGAAAGCGCTGGATGCAGAAAGTGGACTGAGCAAAGTGAAGTATCAGGTCGATGTCAGGGTGTTTTTAAATGCCCAGGGCGACATTGATCATGCGGAGTTGATTGACTCCAGTGGTGATGCTGAAACCGATGCCTTGATCCGCAAAGTATTGAGCCGGATTCCGCCGTTGAAAGAGTCTGCGCCAGAGGATATGCCAAGAAAGGTCATCGTCAGAATGGCCTCGAAAAACATGTCATGAAGTACGGAACACACAACAGCGTTAATCACTATTGATCGCAAGCCTCGCAGTAAAGAGCCTCTTGCTAAAGAGCGAAAGTAACTAGGGAAAGATATGAAGATAAAAGCAAAGAACTGGATGATTCCATGGCTGGTGGCCGGCCTGTTTAGCACACAAGCCCAGGGTGTACTCGCCGGTGAGCGTGAATCACTGGAAGAGGTGCGAGCCACCACCATGAATTTGATCGAGTTGTTGGTACAAGAGGGTGTACTGTCTAAAGAAAAAGCGGATGCTTTGCTCAAGCAAGCGCAAGCGGCCAAACAAAAAGCACAAGAAGAAGCGGCCAGTGTCGCCGAATCTACAGCACCAGATGCGCCAGCTGCGGCGACGCAATCGAAAGCGATCCGCGTGCAATATGTGCCTGAGCATGTCAAAAACGAAATGCGTGCTGAGATTGAGCAAGAGGTGATGAAAAAACTCAATTACAAGGCAGGCGAGCGGTTAGGGATTCCAGAGTGGATTGATCGCGTCGAGTGGACGGGTGCATTACGTTTGCGCTACCAGGAAGATATGTTCAATGAGTTCAACACGGCCCCTGTGTTTTTGCAAACCAATGAAGTGCAAAACATGAAAACTGTGAACAACACCACTGAAGACCGTGATCGCCAGCGTATCCGGGCGTTATTCGGGGCTAATTTAAAGATCAATGAATGGTTGAACGGCGGCATCCGCTTCACCACCGGTATGCTGCAAACACCAGTCACGCCTAACCAGACGGAAGGGTTTTCACAAGGCAAGTTTGTATTTGGCCTGGATCGCGCTTTTCTTGAAGGCAAGCCCTATGATTGGCTAACATTGACTGGCGGGCGTTTTGCCAACCCATTCTTTACCGGTAACCCGACATTCAATACGGACTTGCTCTGGGACCCTGATCTGGCCTTTGATGGTTTTGTGGCACGAGCTAACCCAGCGATTAACAATCACTGGCGAGTATTCTCGACGGTTGGCGCTTTCCCAGTCGAAGAGATTGAGTCCTCGGATACGAACAAAGCCAGAGACAAATGGCTTTATGCTGCGCAAGGCGGCATCGAGTGGACTGCCAGCAATGACACCAAGGTTAAATTGGGTGTGGCCTACTATGATTTTAAAAACGTAGAGGGCGAGCGTAACCCGGTCAATGACAGTCTCAAGTATGCTGGTACCGTGCCGTTGTGGCGCCAAAAAGGTAATAGCACATTCAGTATTAATGACGGAACCACCAATGGAGTTTTGTGCAGCGACCCCAATGGACTCTGTGGATTGGCCTCTAAGTTTCAGTTGATCAACTTCACTGGCGAGGTTGATTTGGCCACGTTTGACCCGGTCCATGTGATCTTGCATGGGGCTTATGTACAAAACATCGGTTTTGATCAGCAAGAGATACTGCGCCGCACTGGTAACTTGTATAAAAAAGAAAATGAGGGCTATGAACTCTCACTCATGGTGGGTAATCCTTTGATTAAAAAGCTGCATGACTGGCAAGTGTTTGGTGGCTATCGTCGTCTGGAGCGTGACGCCATGATTGATGGGTTCACAGACTCCAACTTCCGCTTAGGTGGCACCGATGCCAAGGGCTTTTTTGTGGGTGGACAGTATGGTCTGGGCAAAAACGCCTGGTTATCTTCCAGATACGTCAGTGCCGATGAAATTTCTGGTTTGCCATTCTCTGTGGACACCTTCTTTCTTGACTTTAATGGCCGGTTTTAAAGGGACTGTATGAAACTCATCTCGTCACTCCTGCTGAGCCTGAGCTTGATTGGACTCTGTGTAGAGCCAACGGCTGCTGCAGAAAAGCAGGACAAATCGGCCAAACGTGCCGCCATCCTCATGCAAAAAATGAAGCAGGATTTGGAGGCTGAAAAATCTGCCCTGCAATCGCAGTTTGAGCAAGAAAAACAGGGCTTGTCGCAAGCCTTGGATCAGGCACAGTCTGCACAGCGCTCGCATTCGGCCAAATTACAGGGACAGCTCAAACGCAACCAGCAATTGCAGTCTGACAATCAGAAGCTCTTGCAGGAAAAAGACGCGTTATCTGCGCAACTCAAACAGTTGCAAACACAGCTCGCCGAAAAAAACCAGCAACTTGAGGCGGCCGAACAACAACTCAAGCTTGCACATGCGACGCAAGAGAGCAACGAGCAGCAACGCAAACAACTGCTTTCCAAAGTGAGTGACAACCACCAGAAGCTGACCAGCTGCGAAGAAAAAAATAGCCGTTTGTATGCGTATGGGCATGAGTTGGTGGATTTGTATGACAATGCCAGTTTTTATCAAAAAGTGCTGCGTTCAGAGCCGTTTTTTCAATTAAAGCGGGTTGAACTTGAGAATATCCTTCAAGAAAAGCACAGCCAGTTACTGGAAAACAAGGTCGACAAAGTTGCAACGCCTTAAGTGGCTTCCAGCATAGGCAGGTAGACGGTTTGATGATAGGCTTGCCTGCATGATGCGTTTAATTGATCACTGGTTCACGCGCGCAGAATGTGCGCGCATCTTTCCGTTTATCGGCTTTATTTTGCTGTTGGCCCTGCAGCCTTGGTTAGTGGATCTCTTCACTGCGCTGGGGGTGGCGGGGCAAGCGGCGTATTTGTGTCGCTGCTTGCTGGCCTTGTGGCTCCTGTTCTACTTTAAAGCCGATTATCGCGAGTTGACCGACAAGCCTGCGCGCGCTCAGATCGGGCTTGCCTTACTGGCGGGGGTGCTGGTGTTTTTGCTGTGGATTGCGCCTTACCCAGTCTGGTTGGGTGGGAGCGAGACACAAGCCATCGTGGCGATGCCTATGCAGACTGGGACGGACTTGTTCTGGTTAGCTTGCCGTTGGGCGGGTTCTGCATTGGTGGTGCCTGTAATTGAAGAATTGTTCTGGCGTTCGTATCTGATGCGCAGGCTGGATGCGAACGATTTTCTGACTGTGTCACCTGCCGCAGTCACGACTTATGCAATCCTGCTAAGTAGCGTATTATTCGCTGTGGAGCATCAACTCTGGTTTGCAGGGCTGTTGGCAGGATTGGTATATGCCTGGTTATACCGTCATTCCCAGGTGCTCTGGGTCGCAATCATTGCGCATGTCACCACCAATGCTCTCTTAGGGGCGTGGGTAGTGTTTGGTGACCATTGGCAATATTGGTGAACCGAGTGTGTAAGCGTTTGTCTTGAACAGCGCGTCTTGCTCAAGACGGCGGATTAAAAACCGTTATCAGGTTGCGAGTGATCGCAACAGAAGTTAAAAATAGCGAATATTAAAGGGTGATGATGAAAAAAATCGCATTGATCGTACCAGCACTGATGCTGGTAATGGCTGGTTGCAGCAAACATGATGAAGCCAGCAAAGGCGGCTCCCAGGTGGTTGCCAAGGTGAATGGCAGCGAAATTACCGTTCACCAGCTGAATTTTGCTTTGTCCAAACTGGGCAAGCTGGACCAGTCGCAAGTAAAAGCCGCGTCTGAAAAAGTGTTGCAGCAAATGGTAGACATGGAATTGCTCAAGCAAAAGTCTGTGGACGAAAAGCTTGACCGTGACCCGAATGTGTTACAAGTGCTTGAGGCCACCAAGCAGCAAGTGCTGGCGCAAGCCTATATGCAAAAAGTGGCTGCTAAACAGGGCACCCCTTCTGCAGCGGATATCCAGAAGTTTTATGACACGCATCCTGAATTATTCAGCGAGCGTAATGTGTATGTGATCCAGGAATTTGCCGTGAAAGATGGCACGCAACACGTCAGCGAAATTGAAGCAGGCATTAATGCTGCCAAGACGCCTGAGGAAATTGCGAAATGGCTGCAAGACAATAAATACGTCTTTAACGTGAATGCCAGCCGCAAAGCCGCCGAACAGTTGCCACTCGAGTTGCTCAAGCAGCTTAACGCATTGAAAGCCGGTGATACCTTGGTGGTCAAAAGCCCACAAGCGCTGGTTTTGCTGTATCTGGCCAAAGTCGATCGCCAACCGGTCAATTTTGACAATGCTAAACCAGTGATCCAGCAGTTCCTGGTCAACTCTGGGCAGCAAACACTGATCAAGAATGAGGTTGCGAGTTTGCGCAAAGAGGCCAAGGTCGAGTTTTATGGCGACTTCTCTAAAATGACCTTGAACGCTGACACCACTGCGCCTGCAGTCCCAGCAGCCAAACCAGAACCTGCAGCGGTTGCACCTACATCGCCAACAGATGCGACACATAATCAGGCGATTGAAAAAGGCTTGTCCGGCTTGTAAGCATCGACTTGCCAACGGAATGGCAGACCTGCCAAATCAACAAAAGCCCTGCATCTTGCGGGGCTTTTTTATGGGAGGATTTTCAGATGCAGACAAAAACCGTAATGCCGCTTTTGCAGTTGTGTAATTAGAAGGTGGGCATACAAAGCAAAATCAATGGTGTCAAAGATATTTATTTGCCAAAGGATAGCAGTCAATGAGAAAGCGAATTTACTTAAGCATCACTATGGCTGGACCATGAAGTGGTTTGTTTTTTTGTGTTCTGCTTATGCATTTTTAATCCTGATAAAGGTAATTCGTTTATTGCTGAGTCGCAGTAAATTTTGATCGTAGCAATCAACAATTAATTTAAACAAAATCAATTGATAGGCTATGAAGTCAAGCACGCTTAAGGGCACTCATTTACAGTCCGCAGTATGAAATAGACTCAATCATCAGCCTAAGCGAAGTGATGATCTTGCGGTTATCAATCGTCCTCTCAATCCTCTGAACGCACTAACCTTTAACCTTACCTCAAGCGCGCTGTTTTCTGCGCCAGGCCCAGCCGCCAGCGAGCAGCAAGGCCAATGGCAGCCCAAACTGAAACCCGTTAAACAGCAGCATAAGCCAGGTACGCTGCGTTGGTAATGCAATCACGGTGTCGCGTAACGGCGTCACGGGTAGGCTGACGCTAGGCTGGTTATTCACGACCCATTGCAGGCTTTGCAGGCTGAGTGCCAGGTTGCCGCCGCGCTGGATTTGCTGGTTAGAAAAAAAGTCTGGGCTCGCGATGACCAGAATGCGTTGTTTGTTGCCTGAGGCCAAGGGTTTTTCCAGCGCCAGCATCAACGTGGCCGGGCCGGGTGTATCTTTGGTGGCATTAAAGGTCATGGCGGAGGGCGCTGGATGTGCGGGCTGATAGCTTGCGCTTACCCAGCCTTGTTCTGCTGCTGCCACCAGAGGTAGGCTTTGCCACGGGTCATTCGGGATGCGCTGGTGCTCTATCGCGTGCGCCTGGTTGAAGAAGGTGCGCAAGCCAAATTCCTGCGTCGGTCCGCGGGCGCCATAGCGCTGGGTACTTAAATCATGCAGGGGAATATCAAACTGGCGATTGACTGGATCAATGACTATGCCTGGGCTAATGGTCAGGCGCAGGTCTTCTGCCAGTGCTTGCAAGCCCTGTGCCTGTGGCGAGGCGGTGAGCCAAACCAGGTTGCCGCCTTGTTGCACATGTTGGCGAATCGCCGCGATTTGTGTAGGCGAGTAGGGTTTGTCGCTCCCGGCCAGGACCAAGCTAGGTCGGGTTTTCGCTGGCGTGGCTGGCAGGTCTCCGGTCAAGACGGGAACGCCTGCATTTTGTAGGGCTTGTGCCAATTGGCTCAAGCCAGTGCCATGGGTGTCATGCAATGCATGGGCCGCGAGAAATTGCAGCGGGGCGCGTTCGCCATGCTGCAGGCTGAGTAAGGCATTGGTAAAGGCTTCTTCGGTGTAAGGCAAATACAGGCGCTGCTGCTGGCCGGCATAGCGGATCAGCATTTCGCCTTCTTTTTTAATCTGCCACTCTCTGGCCAGCGTAGGTGCGGTGGCCGGATCAATAAATTGCAGATGTATGCCGCGGTGTTGCTGCTGATAGCGCTGCACCAGCGCCACAATCGACTTGCGGAAATAGCGGCCCTTGAACGGGCTGTTGCTGCAAAAGGCGATAATCTCTATTTGCCCCGGCAGGTCATGGAGAACCTGCTGGCTGGCGGCAGATAAGGTGTTGCGATGATTGTGTGTCGTATCTGCCGCGGCATGAAACTGCCAGGCCAGCCAGCCCAGTCCCAGTGCCACAATCAGTAGCGCAGGCACCACCAGTTGATGCTGCCACCAGTGGGCAAGGCGCTGGTTGAAAGGAGGGACGGTGGAGGTGTCTTTGGGTGTATTAGCCATACAGTCGGTCCGCATGTAAACGCCGGATCGCCAGCAGCACAAAAAAGCCGGCAAACAAGACAAAAAACAGGATGTCGTAGCTATTGAGAATGCCCAATGCAAACTGGCGGTAATGTTGCATCAGTGAAAAATCATGAAACAGGGCCTGGTGGTCGTCGCTGAAAAACTTGTCCAGCAATAGCCAAAAAGTCAGCGCGGTCAGGCTACAAAATGCTGCCAGGATAGGGTTGGCGGTCAGGCAAGAAATATAGAGCCCGAGTGCACTGCTGGCTAGCATCAATAACCATAAGCCAAACGCATGCGTGAGCAGATAGGGCAGGTCAATTTCTGCCCAGGGCAGCAGCAGCGCGATCATCAGCACCATGCTGAGAATTAACAGACTCAAATAGCTGAGGATGCCAAGCAGCTTGCCCAGAATCAGTTCAGTCATGCTGAGTGGCGCGCTCATGAGCAAGGCCATGGTCTGGTTTTTGCGCTCTTCACTGATCAGCTTCATGCTCACCAGTGGCACCACAAACAGCATCAGCACGGCTGCCACACCAAACACACCTTCCGCCATAAACTGGGTGAGGCCGATACGCTGCACCTGCCAATGTGCGCTTTGCATGATCTCGAAATACTGGTTAAAACTCAGGCTGTAATAAGTGCCAACAATGGCCTGAAAGATGGCCAGCACCAGCCAGCCCATGGGTGTGGCAAACAGGCTGCGTAATTCTTTACGGGCAATGATCAGTATCATGGGCAACCCTGCGCTTACAAGCCCTTGATAATGCCGAAACGCACGGCAATATGTACCAGCTGGCCCGTGGTTTCGACGCCTAGCTTTTGCCGCACACTGGTCTGGATGTTGGCGACGGTTTTATAGCCAATATGCATGGCCTTGGCAATCGCTGCCAGCGCCTCCCCTTGGGCAATGCGTCTGAACACCTCAAACTCGCGTGGCGAGAGTTTCTGGATCGGGTTTTCCTGGCTTTCCAGGTGATACATTGACAAACTCTGCGCCAGTTCGTTATTGATATAGCGGCCGCCCTTGAGGATTTTCTGCACCGCTTCCAGCACTACTTCTGGCGGTTCGGTTTTGGTTACATAACCGCGAGCGCCTGCTTGAATCGCTCGCGTGGCATAGATGCAGTCATCATGCATGCTAAAAATCAACACGCGCATCTGCGGCTTGCGGTGCAAAATGCGTTTAAGCGTTTCCAGCCCCCCTATGCCAGGCATGTCCAGATCGAGGATTAGCAAGTCCGGGTGGTTTTTTTCCACCAGCAGGCAGGCTTCTTCGCCGCTCAATGCATCTTGCGTGACCTGGTGGTTGGCCTGCTCCAACATGGTCCGCAAGCCTTGTCTGAGCATGGCGTGGTCATCTGCGATCATTACTTTGGCCATGACGCGTACGACTCCTTACTTCTTGTTGGCAAAGGTGATGTTCACACATTTGTCGTTGGCAAATGTGAGTTCGGCGGTATTGAAATATTTATTCGGCGCATATTGAATCTTGCCCTGGTAATACCACATTTCAACGCTGTCACCTTCGCCTGCCGTCGCTTGACCTTTTTCCTGCAGGATCTGGTCAGCGTTATGGGGTTTAACGGCCACTTCCTTTTTCACCGGTTTGCCCAGTTGCTCTTCGACAAATTGGCGGGATTTTCCGCTATAAGCCTGCAAGAAGGGTTGCTCTAGCGTGTTGAGGTCTTTGGCTGCGAGCGAAAAAGGGAACAGCAGTACGATCAGGCCTTGCCATTTAGGATGTTGCATAGTCATTGACTCCCGGGTTGGTGGGTAAGGAAGAGGCAGGCAAAGCCTGCGGGTGTGCCTGCAAGGGCAATAGGCCGGTAATCAAGGTGCCTGCTTGCAAGCCACTCATGAGCTTGAAGCTGCCATGCAGGGATTCGATGCGTTCGCGCATGCCGACCAGGCCGACGCCTTCGGTGGCGAGTGAAGTATCCATGCCTTTGCCATTGTCACGTACTTCAATCTGCAACCACCATTTGTCCTGACGCTGGATCACCTGCAAATCGATCCAGACTTCGGTGGCCTGGGCGTGACGTGCAATATTGGTCAGCGCCTCTTGCGTCACGCGAAACGCCACGATATTGATATCTTCGTTTAAGGCATGCTCGCCGGTATCCAGCATCAAATGGCAATCCACGCGCGGATTGAGTTTTTTCCAGTCACTCACCAGTCGCTCGATGGCACCGACCAGGCCCAGTGAATCCAGCGCGGGTGGGCGCAGATGCTTGATCAGGGCGCGGATGGATTGCTGGACGTGTTGCGTATTGGAGGCGATTCTGACCGCAATCACATGCGCCTGCTCCGGCGTGCTTTTTTGCAGGGTGAGTGCATCCATACGGATCGCTGTCAGGTATTGCCCGGTTTCGTCATGAATCTCGCTGGCAATATATTTGCGCTCATGCTCCTGCACCTGCATGGCATGGCGCGCCAGCACACGGTTTTCTTTCAGAGTACGTTCCAGGTCCTGCTCGACTAGGCATTGCTCGGTCATATCTACCAGATACCCATGGATTTGTGCGGCCTGGTTGTCGCTGGGAGCCATGTAAACAAAGCGGGCACTCACATAACACGGCAGGCCATCCGGGCGGCGGATTTGCAGCTTGTTGAAATTGATTTCCTGCTGCTGTTGCAATTGCACAATAAATGGCAGCCAGTCAAAGCTGAACAACTCACGTGTATTGCGGTTGTGGCTCAGTGGGCGGCAAATACGCTCAAAGGCGCGGTTGTGCATGCCGATGTTGCCTTCCAGGTCCAGCACTACATTCCCGGTCAAATCTCCATCAAACAGGGTTTTATAGAGCTGCTGGCTGCTACTCAGACGCGCCTCGGTCTGTTTGCGGCGCTGGATTTCGGCATGAATCTCACGCCAGCGGCGCTGGCTGAACCACACACTGAGCAACACCAATACAAACAGGGTCAGTGGGACTTCGTCTAGTTGCGCATATTCATAGGTGAGTAGCCAGGCGTTCACACGTTCTGCCAGGTCGAATGCGGATGACAGCACAAAGGTGACGGCCACGCCTGCGATCACGATAAGCGTGTCACGACTGGCCCGACTGAGATGGCCGAGCTGATGAAATACCCTAAAGAATGGCATAGACCAATGATATGAATGCATGACTTGAAAGATCCACTCAGTCAGCGCAGAGCACATCTGCTATTGACGGTGTTGGCGGTCAATTTGCGCCAAGTGAATGTGCGCCACTATAGACCACATCCCTAAGCTGGCTGTAGTGAAAGATTCCCGTTGTGGGGTGTGATGCGATGATGAATTCTTGAATAGATGATAGGGAA
>NZ_JAVTLI010000001.1:49450-511569 GCF_032248435.1 Methylophilus sp. VKM B-3414
GACTGCAACAACACATCAAACTCATTCTTGAGAGATTAGGAGATCGTATGAAAAACAATTCAACACGTGCCATTGTTGGCGCTTTGGTTGGAGGCTTGTTTGCCAGCGTTTCTGGTCTGGCATTTGCGGATGCTGACCTGGACAAGGCATTGAACACCCCAGGGGCTTGGCCTGTTGCAACCGGTGGCTATTATAGCCAGCACAACAGCCCGCTGGCACAAATTAACAAATCCAACGTTAAAAATGTGAAAGCAGCCTGGTCATTCTCTACCGGTGTGCTCAATGGTCACGAAGGTGCGCCATTGGTCATCGGTGACATGATGTATATTCACTCCGCTTTCCCAAACAACACTTATGCTTTGAATCTGAACGATCCAGGCAAAATTGTTTGGCAACACAAACCTAAGCAAGATGCTTCTACCAAAGCCGTGATGTGCTGTGACGTGGTAGACCGTGGTCTGGCTTACGGCGCGGGTCAAATCGTGAAGAAACAAGCCAATGGCCATGTACTGGCATTGGATGCCAAAACCGGTAAGGTGAACTGGGAAGTGGAAATGTGTGATCCGAAAGTCGGTCAGACATTGACACAGGCACCGTTTGTCGCCAAAGACACGGTCTTGATCGGTTGTTCTGGCGCTGAGCTGGGTGTGCGTGGTGCGGTTAACGCACTGGACCTGAAAACAGGTGAACTGAAATGGCGTGCGTTCGCAACCGGTTCTGACGAGTCCATCCGTTTGGCAAAAGACTTCAACAAAGAAAACCCACACTACGGTCAATTTGGCCTGGGCCTCAAAACCTGGGAAGGCGATGCCTGGAAAATCGGTGGCGGTACTAACTGGGGTTGGTATGCTTACGATCCTAAGTTGAACCTGTTCTACTACGGTTCCGGCAACCCGGCACCATGGAACGAAACCATGCGTCCTGGCGACAACAAGTGGACCATGACTATCTGGGGTCGTGACCTCGACACCGGGATGGCGAAATGGGGTTACCAAAAGACACCTCATGACGAGTGGGACTTTGCTGGTGTGAACCAGATGGTACTGACTGACCAACCTGTTGACGGCAAGATGACACCGCTGCTCAGCCACATTGACCGTAACGGTATCTTGTACACGCTGAACCGTGAAAACGGCAAGCTGATCGTGGCTGAAAAAGTCGACCCAGCCGTGAACGTGTTCAAGAAAGTGGACCTGAAATCAGGCACACCAGTGCGTGATCCAGAGTTTGCAACCCGTATGGACCACAAAGGCACCAACATTTGTCCATCTGCGATGGGCTTCCACAACCAGGGTGTTGACTCTTACGACCCAGAAAGCCGTACCTTGTACGCAGGTCTGAACCACATTTGTATGGACTGGGAGCCGTTCATGCTGCCATACCGTGCCGGTCAGTTCTTCGTCGGTGCAACTCTGGCGATGTACCCTGGCCCGAATGGCCCAACCAAGAAAGAAATGGGTCAGATCCGTGCATTTGACTTGACCACTGGTAAAGCCAAATGGACCAAGTGGGAGAAATTTGCAGCTTGGGGCGGTACTTTGTACACCAAAGGCGGCCTGGTTTGGTACGCAACACTGGATGGTTACCTGAAAGCGTTGGATAACAAAGACGGTAAAGAGCTGTGGAACTTCAAGATGCCATCTGGTGGTATCGGGTCTCCAATGACTTACTCCTTCAAGGGTAAACAATACGTCGGCAGCATGTACGGTGTCGGTGGCTGGCCAGGCGTTGGTCTGGTGTTTGACCTGACAGACCCAAGTGCTGGTTTGGGTGCGGTTGGTGCGTTCAAAGAACTGCAAAACCACACACAAATGGGCGGTGGCCTGATGGTGTTCAGCCTGTAATTCAAGTCCTGAACCTGTTGATGTAGTGTGCAGGGTGGCCGTCGGTCACAAGACGGGCCGGTCACCCTGTTCTCAGCCCTAGAGTGAAGAGAGCAAATATGTTTCCTGATGTAAAAAGAGTCCGTGCTGGCTGGGTTAGCGCCTGCCTCACGTTGGCATTCAGTCTGTTGGCGTTGCCTGCCGTGGCTGCAAATGCGCTCAATGTCTGTGCTGGTAAGTCTGAGCTGCCTTTTTCAAATGACAAGCAAGAGGGCTTTGAAAACAAGATTGCAAATGTGATTGGCAAGGCCATGAATCTGCCAATCAACTATTTCTGGTGGACCAATCCACTCACCCTGCAAAAAGACATGGAAGCAGGTAAATGTGATGTGTTGATTGGCACCGATCCGAATGATCCGCGTGTGCTGACGACCAAACCTTACTACCGTTCAGCTTATGTATTTATCACACGCAAAGACCGTGAAATTGATGTGACCTCCTGGGATCATCCCTACCTCAAAGAGAAAAATTTCCGTATCGGTGTCATGCCGGATAGCCCCGGTAAGAATATGTTGCTGCAAATCAACCGTTTTGACGACATGTTTGACTACTTTACTGAAATCCAGAATTTTCAGTCCACCCGCAACCGTTACATCCACGTCGAGCCGTCACGGCTGGTGAATGATGTGGCCAATATGCACTTGCATATGGCGATGTTGTGGGCGCCAGAAGCTGCGCGTTATGTGCGTGCTTCCGAAGTGCCGTTGAATATGGTGATCGTCGAAGATACCGCCAAAAAAACCAACGGTGAAAAAATCCCCATGCACTACAACGTGGTCATGGGCGTCAACAAGCAGCACCCCGAGCTGGTGGATGCTTTGAATCGTGTCATTGATGCGCATGGCGCAGAGATTACTGCCATCCTCAAGGATGAAGGCATTCCTCTGTTGAGTCTGCATTAAGTCACTGTATTTTGTTAATCAAGTTTTGGAGTTTGAATTGAAAGAATCTCAACAACCGCATTTACGCCGCCTGCGTCAACCGCTGACCATGGCTTTGGGTCTGACGGGTTTGGTCATGGCTGCTTTTCTGACGGTGGCCTGCGCCAAAGATGAATCTGCTGCGAGCTCATCTGCCGCAAGTGAGGCTCAGCCTGCTGTGAAGGTTGCATTGAAAGAGGGGCCTGCCCTGGAGTTCCGTGGCACGATTTCAGGCGATGTGCTGGATGTCGCGCCCATGGAAGGTGAGACCTTTACGCCGGAAGCCAAACACTTCCTGGCCACAGGTGAAAATCCATATCGTAATAATGAGGAAGCCATCAAGAAGGGCTATACGCTCTTTTCCACTGCCTGCTCAGGCTGCCATGGTCACCTGGCCGAGGGCAAGTTAGGTCCAGCATTGGCAGATGAATATTGGACCTATCCAAAAAATGAAACCGACAAAGGGATTTTTGAAACCATTTATGGGGGAGCGGCCGGCATGATGGGTCCGCAACAGGGTCGCCTGCAAGTGGATGAGATTATTCACATCATTGCCTGGATTCGTCACCAGGCGGAAGAAAACCTTAAAAACGGTGGTGCAGCAACGCCTCACGGTTAAACGACTTACCAGAGGGTTAGGCTGGTGGGCCCTCTGATAATTGAAAAAAATACACCAGCTAATTTGTGATTAAGGAGAAATGTGATGAAACACGTAATGACATTACTGGCCGTGGCTGGTGTGTTGGCAGTGTCCAATCAGGCTCTGGCTTACGATGGTCAAAATTGTAAAGAGCCAGGTAACTGCTGGGAAGCCAAACCCGGCTATCCGGAAAAAATTGCGGGTTCCAAATACGACCCAAAACATGATCCGGTGGAACTCAACAAACAAGAGGAAGCCATCAAAGCCATGGATGCACGTAATGCAAAACGCATTGCAAACGCCAAATCCAGCGGCAACTTCGTATTTGACGTGAAGTAATCTTAAATTCCCCCCAGGAGACTGACATCGTTTCCGGTGTCAGTTTCGTCCCCCGTTTGCATGTGACATACCGGTGTCGATTGTGCGCAGTCGATAGTGGCCTGTTTCATTCTGAATCATGGATGGTGTATGGAAAAACAAATGGATTTGGCCGCATGGCGTGAAGGTGCGCTGGCGTTCGAGCAAGCATTAAACAGTGTGGTCGTTGGCATGCCTGAGCAAGTCAGGGCACTCACGATTGCAATTTTTTCACGCGGCCATGTGCTGCTGGAAGGCGACGTTGGCGTGGGTAAAACCACGCTGTTGCGCGCGGCAGCGCAATTGCTGGGCGGCGGCTATCAGCGCATTGAGGGCGCGATTGACCTCATGCCGAGTGACTTTTTGTACCATGCCTATATCAATGAGCAGGGGCAGGCTGCGGTCAAGCCGGGGCCACTGTTGCAACATGAAGACGCGCTCTCGGTGTTCTTCTTCAACGAAATCAACCGTGCCCGACCACAGGCCCACGCCTTGTTTCTGCGCCTGATGGCTGAGCGCTCGGTCAATGCCTTTAACCGCGAATATCATTTTCCGCACCTGACCGTGTTCGCCGATCGAAATCGTCTGGAGCGTGAAGAGACGTTTGAGATCCCTGCGGCGGCACGTGACCGTTTCCTGATGGAAATTTCGGTGAAGGCGCCGGATGCACGTGAGCTGCAACGGGCACTGATGTTTGATACCCGCTTTTATGATGTCGATGCACTGGTCGGCCAATTGCCATCAGGCCTCACACCCTACGATCAACTGAATGCGCTGGCTGCGCAGGTGCAAAGCACCGTGCGTGCAGAGTTGGCCTTGCAGGAGTATGCGGTAGAGCTTTGGCGCGTGCTCAAGGATCCGCTGGCCGCAGGCATCAGCCTGCCCGAGGTGGATATGAGCCGCTTGCTGGCCGGTGGTGCCAGCCCACGCGGCATGGCCATGTTGATGCGCAGTGCGCGTACGCGTGCCTGGCTCGAAGGCCGCGATTATCTGACCCCGGATGATATCCGTACCGTCTGGCCGTATGTGGTGACGCACCGCGTGTTTTTGAGCGGCGCCTATGCCTTGCAGCATGAGCGGATTGCCCCGCAATTGCTGCAAGCCGTGCTGGATAAAGTCTCTGCGCCCTAAGTGGTGCTGCAGGTTCAAGTCATGATGCAGACCGATGTGTGTGTATGGATGTGAGTGAAGCATGGTAGCTGCAAGCAACGCAATGGCGCAAGAGACCGGGCGGCCTATGCAGCCGCTCTCGGCGGCGTCCGTACAAGCCGCCTTCGAGCCGCACCAGTTTTTTTATCCGGTGCCATGGCGGGCACACAGCTATCACGCGGGCGCGACGCTCACCAAGCATCATGGCAACGGCACTGACTTCGCTGGCTATGCTTCTTTACTGGCTTGTCCGGATCCCAAACGGATTGATATTCGGGCCAGTGTACGCACGCAGCCACAGCAATGGCTGGTCAGGACCTATCTTGAACGTGCTGCCATTCATGTCTACGCCATTGTGGATGTTTCCAGCTCCTTATTTTTTCAGGGTCCTTCTGCCCAAGACTTGCAGCAGCGCCTAACCCGTTTTGTCGCGTCGCTCGCGTGGTCGGTGACGCGCCAGGGCGATGGCTTCGGCATGCACGCTGCCAGCGACCATTTACCAGGCAGTTTGCAACGCCTGCCCAGTTTTCAGCCTGGCACAGCGCAGCAAGTACATGGGCTGCTCAATGACTATTGGCAGCAGGCGCGTAGTTCGGGTGCTGATCACGGCCACACGGCCAGCGCCCTTCCTGCTGCGATAGAGGCCATCGGTCCACGGCGTGCGCTGGTATTTCTCATCTCTGATTTTTTCTGGCCCGAGGCATTATTGCAAGCCACCATGCGTGCCGCACAGCCGCATGATGTAGTGCCTGTGGTATTGCGCGATGCCTCGGCGTTTGAGGCATTGCCGGCGTTCGGCTGGGCGCGATTACGCGATATGGAAACCGGGCAGGAGCGCAGCTGGCTATTGCGGCGCAAGTTGCGCACACAGATCGCCGCGGATGCCGCGCAGCAAAAGCAATCGCTCAATCTTGCCTTGGTCAAGGCGGGTGCCAGATCCCCTTTGTGGCTAGCCCCGGATTGGCGTGCGGAAGACGTGAGCCGGCACTTGATGGAGACGATGGCATGAGTATCACAAGCAACCGGTTTGCGGGCACGATGCAGTTTACGCGCTGGCTGGCGACATTTTTTGCAGGGTATCTGCTGTCGGCCAATACGCTGGCGTATGCCGCCAGCACCACAGCAAGCACGCACCCCACAACGCACGCCAGCATACGCGTAGAAAGCGCCACGCGTGAGGCAGATTACACGTTGGGCAGCATTGCAACACAGCATCTCAAGATTCATGTCCCGCCCGGTTTTGTGCTGGATCCGGCCAGTTTGCCTGCCCCGGCACAAAATGAGGCCATTGAGCTGCGCGATGCCCATTGGCAACATGAGGACCTGGCGAATGAGCGCGTGATTAACCTGCAGATAGACTGGCAAATTTTTGTTGCCGGCGACACGGTTAAAATCCTGCCCTTAAAAAAACTGCATCTTGAATTCACCTGCGATCAATCCAGCTGCGCTCAACAACGGTTGACCGTTGATGTGCCACCAGACAAGGTCATTGTGTCGAGTTTGCTGCCTGCGCGGATTGATGCCGAGCACGTCAAGCTTTACCCGGATGCGCCCATGCCTAGCTGGCCGCTCGCACCACAACTGTGGTCACTGGCAGGTTGGGGCAGTGCGCTTGTACTGGCATTGCTTTACCTGGCCTGGGTGGCCGGCTGGATTACCTTGCCACAAGAAAAACACATGCCCTTCCGTCAGGCCTGGCGCCAGATACGCAAACTCAGGGGCGAGGCGGCCTCGGATAGTTTGCAGGCCATGCGCTTGCTGGTGCGGGCCATGGATCAATTTGCCGGGCAGGCAGTGACCGCTGAAAATCTGCCACAGTTAATGCAGCGGCAACCCAGGCTACAGGCCTATGCGCCTGCACTGGAGGCCTTTTATGCGGATGTGCAGCAGGCGTTTTTTGCTGGCCGATCTGTGACGTCTTCGATCGCTTTGCTGACACAATTAGCCAAAGATTTGAGTCAACTGGAGGTCGCTTAAGCATGTGGCAGGCCTGGGGGCAATCCGTCATCACATGGAGCGGCTTGGGGGAGTCATGGGGGCTGACACAGGTGTGGCCCTTGCTGTTATTGCCATTGGCCGTATTGCCCTGGTGCATGCGAGGTCAACGGCAGTTCAAGCATCCGGCCTTGCAAGGGTTGCCCGAAGACCCGCTCTCTGTCTGGCTGGAGCGTGCCTGGAAAATCAGTTTAAGTACTTTGCTGCTGGCGCTGGCCATTGCGCTGAGTGGCCCGTTTCTTAAATCGCAATCCATCGAAAAAATTGGGCGCGGTGCGCATGTGATGATTGTGCTGGACCGCAGTGCCAGCATGAATGAGCCGTTTGTGAACAAGGGCGATGCTCAGGCGCGGCAACCGAAAATGCAGGCCGCGCGTGAGGTGTTGAAGTCATTGGTCAAGCAAGGCCATGAAGACCTGATGGGCATGGTGACCTTTAGTACCTCACCGATTCTGGCGGCGCCTTTGGGGAATGACCGTGCGTTTGTGCAAGCCGCGCTGGAAGCGACCGAAGCCGGTGGCATGGGCTTCACGGCGGTCGCGCGCGGACTCGGCATGGCGCTCGATTATTTTGCTGACCAGCCGGTGACCGGGGCGCGTGCGATTGTGCTGGTGTCTGATGGCGGTGCACACCTGGATGGCAAAACCCAGGACATGTTGCGTGCCATGTTTATGCGGCAACAGGCCTCTTTGTACTGGATTTATCTGCGCTCTGAAAACGGCGTCACCATCAAGCAAAGCCTGGCCGAAGGCGAGAATATTGACGCCTATCCAGAGGTGGCCTTGCATGACTATTTCCAGACGCTCAATGTGCCTTATCACGTGTATGAGGCAGAAAATCCGCAGGCGGTCATGGCGGCCGTGCGCGATATCGCCAAGCTTAAAAACAAACCAACCCGTTACCTGGAACCGATTGCACGACAAGACTTGAGTCAATACGCCTATGGTCTGGCCTGGCTGGCAGCCTTGCTATTAATCGCGATGGTACAACTGGAGTTAACACGGTGGCAAACATGAGTCATCCCAACATAAGAAGGCAATGGATCAATCATTTACGCCGCGGTGGGCTGTGGGCTGCGCTGCTGGTGGTGCTATCACTGGTGATGCTGGCGCGTCAGGGCGTGGAGCTCTATCAGTCTGCAGTGTACAGACACAGCCTGGCGCCGCATGTGCTGATCCGTTCTACCTTGCTGGGGGCTGACCAGACACCGCAGGCCTTGTTTGCCAATGCAGTGTTTTATGACGATCAACTCAAATCTGATCAGGCGCTGGCGCACTATGCCGCCGTGATTGCCCGCACCACCGATAGCCAACCCTTGCGCAAGCAGGCCTATTTCAACTCGGGCAATGTCTATTTGCGCACGGCAATCCGCTTGCTCGAACAGCGTGGCCTGCCTGCCTGGGACGAGGCGGGGCCACTGGTCGCCCTGGCCAAAGAGAGTTACCAGAAAGCCTTGCGTATCGAGCCTGACTGGTCAGAGGTGAAGTACAACTACCATCTCGCCCTGAGGCTGGCGCCGACCACGCATGGCATGAATGGCCCGCAACAGTACGAAGATGAGCAGATTAAAGCAGAAGAGCAACCCAGTGGCTGGCCTGCCATGCCTGGCAATCCGAGAGGCATGCCCTGATGATGGCTTGGTTTAAACAACTCAGGGCTTTGCTCGTTGGAAGCCCTGAAAACGCGCTGGTGACGCCCGGACTTGTCTGGCGCAAGCGATGCTTGTGGCTGATTGCGCTGTTGCTCACGCTCACGCTCTTTCATCCGCAATTGAGCTTACCCAACCGTGTGTATGACTGGTACTTTGTGGTGGATATCACACAAAGCATGAATGTGCCCGACTATCAGCTTAATGGGAAAAGCATCAGCCGTCTGGAGATGGCCAAGCAAAGTATCCGCAAAACCCTGTCTGTGTTGCCCTGTGGCTCACGCGTGGCGCTGGGCATGTTTACCGAGCGCAATACGGTCAATGTGGTGAAGCCGGTGGAGGTTTGCAGCCATTTTGCCGCGCTGGATCATACCGTGGCCAGCATGGATTGGCGCATGGCCTGGGCCGCAGATTCGTTTATCGCCCATGGCCTCTATCACGCGCTGGAACAAGCGCCGTTGTTGGGCAAACAGGTGCGCGTGCTGTTTTTTACCGATGGCCAGCAAGCGCCGCCGGCCAATCCGCAATACATGCCCAAATTTGCAGGCAAACCTGGTGAGGTGCAAGGCTACCTGGTGGGCATGGGTAAACCCACACCGAGCAAGATCCCCAAACTGGACGAGAAAAATGCCGTAGCCGGCTATTGGGAGCAGGAAGAGGTTCAACGGTTTGGCAACTTTGGCATGGCCGAAACGCTGTCAGTGCTGGCCATGGAGCAGGGGCAGCATGACCGCAATTCCGGACATGGGCCAGGGAACGAACTGTTAAGTAATGCCCATTTATCTGCGCTGGATGAAAAAAACTTGCAGCGTCTGTCGGTAGAGACCGGTTTGCATTACGCCAGGCTGGAGCATGTGGCACAAAGTGGTGACTGGGCGACCGGCTTGGGCATGACGGCCTGGCGCTGGGCCAAGACGGATTTGCGGCCCTGGCTGGCAGTGCCTGCCTGCCTATTGTGGCTCATGTTTATGGGGCTGACGTTTGCCGATAGCCCCTGGCTGCTTGGCATGCGGCAAATGTTTAAACGATTTTTCAAGAAGGAGTAGTGTTTTATGAAGTGGTCTTTATGCGGAATGATGATGTTGTTAAGTGTGCAAGCTTGGGCACACGGGCCTACGCCGCAAAAAACGGATGAATCCATTCAGGTCAACGCATCGGCTGACGCGGTATGGAAACGTGTCAGCAGCCCATGCAGTCTGGCGCAATGGCATCCGCAAGTCACGGCTTGCGAGCCAGTGAACGATACCCAGCAAAAACTGACGCTGAAAAATGGCAAGCAGTTGTTGCAGGAAATCGATGAAGTGTCTGCGGCGGATATGACCGTGTCTTATCGCTTATCTGGTGACATTGACCTGGAAGCACTGCCTGTGAGCTCTTTGAATGGCAAAATCAAAGTCGCTGCCGATGGCAGCAATGCCAAAGTGAGCTGGACAGCGCGTTACTATCGCGCCTTTACCGGCAATGAGCCCCCTGCAGGCCAGGATGATGAATCCGCCAAAAATGCGGTAGACGCCTTTGTCAAAGCCGGTTTGCAAGGCTTGAAAGAAGGCCGCCAGAATGCTGCGGCAAACAGCCAGGGTTGGCGCCAAAAACTCTGCGCCAGTTTGCGCCCTTTGTTTAAACGCATGGGTTCCAGCCTGTGTGCATAAATTGAGCCACGGCGTGTTGATTGTGTGGATTCAGCGAGGCATGTCATGGTGAGTAAACACTTAGGGTTATCCCGGCAGTCTGGATGGCTGTGTATCTCTTCAGTGGTCAGTCTCCTGGCCCAGTGGGCAACGATGATGTTGCCAGCCGTAGCTTGTGTTTTGGTCACAGCCAGTCTGCCCGCCAGGGCGGAAGAGGGCGTCGCCAGCAATGAGGCTACATGGGTGATACTCGAAGAGACGGATGACTCGTTATGCCTGGCGCATGGCGGCAAACTGATCACGCTGGCCCTGACTGACAGCGGCCAGCGCGCTGCCCCGGCCGGACTGGAGGTGTGGGTGGACCGCTGGTTTATGCAGGTGCAGACCGCAGACCATACCCGCCATCAACTCACTACCGAACACCCCAGCCAAGAGTTGGGGTGCTCACAAAGCATCGCTGGCCCGCAACACTGGACACTCAGTACCATTAAACGCCTGCCCGAGCAGGCGCATCCTTAGGAATCACCTATGCAAACAACCAACCCTTCAGATCCGCAATCCAATCTGGCATCTACTCAAGCCGCTGCCGTGGTGCAGACACTGGCAAGCCAGGCGCAATTCAATGCGTGGGTGCAGGCGCATCCGCTCGCCGTGGTATTGTTCACGGCCGAATGGTGTGAGCCTTGCCAGACCTTTGCCCCCGTCCTGGCAGCGGTTGCCGCCCAGCATCCACAAGTCGCGTTTGCGGTAGCCGATGTTGATGTCGCCACCGATCTGGTCGCCAATTTCCAAGTGACACAAGTGCCTGCACTCATGGCGGTGCGTGATCGCGTCATCATTGATATGGTCAGGGGCGCCATGCAGGCGCATGAGCTGCAGCACCACCTGCAAATGTGGCAAGCGCTGGATATGCGCGCCATCAACGCACATTTCTCCCAACAGAGCGCCTCTGCTATTGCATGAAAAATTCCTGACCCTTTGCGGGAACAGGTCTCAATCCTTACGGCTCACATCGCGCTATCGTAACGCTTGTATGAGGACGATTGATGTGAGCGCGTGCTGGCGCCTGCGCTTGAATGCGTTGTCGGTTACGCTCAGTCTTTGTTTTACGCTGGGCGCATCCGCGGCAGAGTTCGCCTATATCACCAATCAGGGAGAGCACACGGTTTCGGTCGTAGACCTGCGTCAACTGCAGGTGATCAAAACCATCCCGGTCGGCCAGTCGCCGGTCGGCGTCGCTATTCATCCTCAACAGAAAAAAGTGTACGTGAGCAATGTCGATGGCCGCTCAATCTCGGTGATAGACATCACGCGGCAGCAAGTGGTGCAGACCCTCGCGCTGCCGATTGCCCCGGTCGGACTGGCCGTGAATCAGGCCGGTAACCGTTTATATGTGGCTGACTGGTATCACCATACTTTGCTGGTGGTTGAGCCCGTGCACGGGCAAGTGCTGGCGACCATAGAAGTGGGGCAGGCACCAGGCGGCTTGCAGTTAAGTCGCGATGGTCAGACGCTCTACGTGGCGAATCGCGACAGTAATGATGTGAGCGTGGTGGACACGCGCGCGAACAAAGAACTGCGCAGAATTAAAGTGGGCGAGCACCCGTTCGGTTTGGGGCTGAGCCCCGATGGCAAGCAGCTGTATGTGGTGAATGTCTACTCAAACTCAGTGAGTGTGATAGACACGCATGACCAGCGCGTAGTGGCCACGCTTAGCGTGGGGCGGCACCCTTACTGTGTGACCACAGACCCGCAAGGGCAGCGCTTGTTCGTCACCAACACCGGCGAAGATAGCGTCAGCGTGATTGACCTGGCCAGCCAGCGGCCGCTGGCTAAAATTCGCGTCCCCGGCACGCCCGAAGGCATTGCTTTTGACCGCCAGCAACAGCAGCTCGTGGTCACCAGTTGGATGGACAACGTCGTGGCCATTATTGATGGGCAGCGCCTGGACTCGCCGCGACAGGTCAAGGTTGGGGCACAGCCGCGCGCCTTCGGTGGATTTGTGTTTGAGGCTGGCGAATGAGTATAGCGTCGGGAGTTTATCCCGGTTAAATCGGGAAGCATGACGCTATTGCCAAGGATTTTAAGTGCTTAATATGCAATGGTCATTTAAATTTCAAATTTAATTGATTTGCATAAAGTATATCTCCATGTTCTGGCCAGTTGTTGCAGCAACTGGCCGACTTTTTTTAAGGATGCTCTATGCAATACGCTCGATTGTTGACCCTCACTGCAGGCCTGCTAGCCAGCCTCACTCTCAGCGCCCAGCCGCTCGCTTATGTCCCCAACGAAAAAGACGGCACGGTCTCGGTGATTGACACCAGCACCGACGAAGTCATCAACACCCTGCCGAACAAAGGCAAGCTCGGCAAAAAAGTGCAGGCTGCCGCCATCCACCCCAGCAACCAAAAACTCTACGTCGTTGTGCGCGATAAAAATGCCGTCTCGGTGGTAGACACCCAGCTCGGCAAACAAACTGCCCTGATCAAAGTCGGCGACGAACCAGAAGGCATTGATATTTCACCCGACGGCAAATTGCTGGCCGCCTGCCTGGAAGAAGAAAACGCGGTCTCGCTGGTAGACCTGCAAACCAACAAGCTCAAACACACCATCAAAACCCAGGGCAAAAACCCCGAGCATTGCGTGTTTTCACCCGACCAGCAATGGCTGCTTGCCAGCAATGAAGAAAGCAACAATGTCGATGTGATTAACCTCAACATGCTCAAGTCAGAACACCTGATCGCATCCACCAAACACCCGCGCGGCGTCGGTTTTAGCCCCGATGGCAAATGGGCTTATGTCGCAAATGAAGCCGCCAGCCTGCTAGAGATTGTCTCCACCGCCGACTGGAAAGTGCAAGCCAATATCAAGGTCGGCCTGCGCTCCAACGGCGTTAAGGTCAATGCCGATGGCAGCCGTATTTATGTCAGCAATGGCGGCGACCACAACCTCAGCGTGATCGATACCGCCACCCGCGAAGTCATCGCCACCATCCCTGTCGGCCAACGCCCTTGGAATATGGCTCTCACGCCGGACGGCAAAAAACTCTATGTCGCCAACGGTCGCAGTAATAATGTCTCTGTGATTGATACCCAGACCAATGCCAAGCTTAAGGATATTGCAGTGGGGAATTTGCCTTGGGGGGTGGTGATTCATTAGGGTTGATAGATTAATGTTGCTTCTCAGTGCCCATTAACATTCTGTAGGGTGGGCAACTCGTTGCCCACGCGTAAAATCGTTATCCGTCACCAAACGCTCCTTCTACAAAATCTGGCCCAACACCTCTATGCTCATCATAAACGCCCGCTTTAACATGTCGGTGATATATCAAATCGAGTCTGACCCCATTGATGGCTTTAAAAAGTAAGTAGCTCCAGCAGTATTAGCGCGACGATAACGTGACATGGTGGAATTTTGCGTGAGTTTTACCGCGTGGGCAACGAGTTGCCCACCCTACCAGGCTTTGATTTGATTGCTGTCAGCGTTGCGGGCGTGGTTGGAAAATAAGCAGCCGCCACCCAAGAGAGTCCATCCTTGCGACACAAAACATCCTTCAATCCATCTGGGCCGCCCAAAGGGTGCTGCGGGTCTACTGCTTCAAACCCTTCAAGGTGTAGTAGCGCTGCCACGAGCCGTTCAGCTTGCGTTTGTCCGTAGCGCCAATCGCGGAGTGCAGATTCTGTTGTCATGATGTGATTCGTGTAATCAGCATTTATGACGCCCAACGCCCAACGCCCAAGTTCACCGGCGGCCATGCGAAGCATGGACGTCCGTGTGCAACGCCAAGTTAGACCCTTGCGGCGCAAGAACAACAAGCTTGCCATCGCCACCAACAGAAACTGCAACCTGCTCAACCTCGCTTGGCCTCTCAGGCAGGAACAACAGAACGGCGTCCTTTACTCCACCTATCAGCATGTATGTCTGAACTTGAGCCATGGCAGCGACGACCATTTGTTTTACTAAACGCCTCTTGAGTTCAACGACGACCACTTCCCCATTGCGAGAAACGAGTAGGTCTGCGCGGAAGCTCTTTTCTGGATCTAGTCGCGCCTCAGTCTTCACCTCAAGGTCTGGCGCTGCTGACGCCAAAAAGCCATGCAATGCACCAATAACTTGAGACTCGGTTTGTTTGGAAGATGACGTTGGTGGTTGCATGTGGATCGCGCAGAACTGTGACAGCAGTTGAGCAAGATAGACCAGCAAGGTCGAATTTGCGGTTGGTGCCAAGTTCTGGGCTAGGGCATCCTTTTGCGCGTCGGCCTCCGCCTGTGACCGAGCAAAGGCTAAGCGCTCTGCAATTTGATCAAGCAGTAGGCATGCAAAGGCTGACACCGACACGATTGCGAGGAACGCCTCGCTCTCGTCGAAGTCAAGCTTGTAGTCGTGTGCCGAGGGGTTGCGCCATTCAGTTCGGTACGTTGTAAGTTGACTAAGCACGCGGCTACGGAAGATGTTGTTTTGTTCCAGGTAGCTTTCTATGTCGTACGGGCGCTTTTTCGCGGGATCTTGCCCGGCAAGAACGCGGTACGCCTCTTTAATACTTCCTTCGAATGCTTGATTGGTTCGATAGATTGCATCGGTGAAAGCAGTCTCTTCGTCTGCTTCTTGACCCCGTGAGAGATGTCTAAATGCAGTTTCAATGTGCAGTAAAACTGCTTTCAATCCTGGGACGTACTCACCGTCGTCAAGGACATCAATTTTCTTCCTGAGTGTGTCGACTAAGTCCATGATTTGTGTGGGTCTAACGTAAAGTAAGCATCCTAAATTACGCAAAACTTTCCGGCATTGATGCTTTTTTGATTGAAGGTTTAAGGGTTTTATTTAACATTTTCAAGCTGTTGTTAATTTTTAGACCATCCTAAAATACAACCTTAACTGCGTCAACTTCTATCAGCTCTACGCAACAAACCATACCTTTTAATGGCATTTTCATCAAAAGCCGAGTCTGCCGAGAACAGTTCCAGGCCTTCTAGTTTGGCTTGAGCAAAAAGCAATCCGTCCAATAGGTCTTTGTTGTGAGCTGGCAAGTTTTTTGTTAGGCGCTACAATCGACCATGTGGCCGCACGCCTTGATAATTTCTTGCTGTATGAATGAATAGGGAAAAATTCCCGAATGTTTTTGGTGAATACTCTTTAAAATCCCCCTAGCATGATGAAATCTCTCAGCCTTCAATTCAAACTCAATCTGATTATTACCCTGTTGTTGCTTGGGTTGCTGCTGACGTGGGCGGTGTCGGTGGTTAAAAACGCGCGCGAGGATGTGCTGGCGGAGGTGCAGTCGACGAGTAATCTGGTGATGCATTTGCTGGATGCAGAGATTGCCCATTACATGACGGACTTTGGCTGGTTGCAGCATAACCAGCAAGAAGGGGTGCAGATTTTCCGGCTGGATGAGTTGAAGAATATCCGCCATTTGAAGGTGGATTTTTACGATAACAATGGCCGGTTGCGCGAATCTAACCGAAGTACGCGCATGGCGCATAGCGGGGAAGATCCCCCAAAATGGTTTGTGAAGTTGCTGGATATTTCGAGTGTGCTGAATGAGCCCAAGCGCAAAAATATCATTTTGAATGGACGCTTTATTGGCGAGTTGGTGATTACGCCGGACCCTAGTTTTGAGTTGCGCGAGATTTGGGATGATACGTCTGGCTTGCTCGCGATTGTGAGTTTGTTTGGCTTGAGTGTGCTGCTGTTTGTGTATTGGACGGTGCGGGCGACGTTTAAGCCGGTTAAGCAGATTATTCATGGCTTGAATCAGATTGAGCGCGGTGAATACCAGAGCCGCTTGCCGGGTTTTGAGCAGGTGGAGTTGAGCGAGATTAGCGACAAGTTCAACAGTATGGCGAGCACGCTTGAACAAAGCATCCGCAATAACCACCGCTTGACCCAGCAGATTATTCATTTGCAGGAAGAAGAGCGAAAAAAACTTGCGCGCGATTTGCATGATGAGATTGGTCAGTATTTGACTGCGGTGCATGTGGATGCGAGTGCGCTGGTGGCGGCTAAAAAGCTCAGCTCGGCGCGGGAGAGTGCGCAGGCGATTGCGCAGATTACGCGGCAAATGATGGTGACGATACAGGATATTTTGTCGCGCTTGCGTCCGCGTGTGTTGGATGAATTGGGGTTGAGCCTGGCGCTGGCGGAGTTGATTCATCACTGGCGCGACCGCAATCGCGGCATTATGGTGGTGAATCAGATATCTAACCATTTGTCGCAGCCGGATGAAGCGCTGTCGGTGACGGTGTACCGCATTTTGCAGGAGTGTTTGACCAATATCAGCAAGCACGCCGCCGCGACACGGGTGACGATTGAGGTGAAGGAGACGGACAACGGCCTTTACCTGATGGTGGAGGATGACGGACGGGGCTTTGATCCGCAGTTGCAAACGCGCGGGTACGGCTTGGCCGGGATGCAAGAGCGGGTAGAGGGCTTGATGGGGCGCATGCATATTCATACGGCGCCTGGTCAGGGGACGCGCATAGAAATCCATTTTCAGATGACAGAAGCATTTCAGGAAGCAGCGGTATGACAGTCAAGGTGGTGTTGGTAGATGATCACACAGTGGTGCGATCAGGGTTAAGGCGCCTGCTTGAAAGCCACAAGTCGATAGAAATTATCGCTGAGGCGGATACGGGCGAACAGGCTTATCAGGTGTATGGTGAGGTCATGCCTGATGTGATGCTCATGGATATCTCCATGCCAGGCATGGGCGGGCTAGAAGCCGCCAAGCGTATTTTGCAGCGCTACCCGCAAGCCAGGATCGTCATTTTCTCTATGCATGAGGCCGTTTCGTTTGCCGCGCAGGCGCTCAAAACCGGCGTCAAAGGCTATGTGACTAAAACTGGCGTGGCTGAAGACCTGGTACAAGCCGTGCTGGATGTGTCCAAAGGGCGCACGTTTTTAAGTCAGGATGTGGCGCAGAAAGTCGCGTTACAAACCCTGGTGGGCGACAGTAATCCGCTCCAACAGCTGACGTCACGAGAGTTTGAGGTGTTTCGGCTGCTGGCCGAGGGCAAACGGGCGGATGAGGTGGCAGACATGCTGAAAATCAGCCAAAAAACCGTGGCCAATTACTACACCCTGATCAAGCAGAAGCTCTCTGTGAACAGCCCGGTAGAAATGGTCAGGCTGGCCATGAAACATGGGCTGATTGATGCGAGCTAACAAGCTGATAAGCTCAGCTTTTATTTGTTAAGCCTTTACTCTCAATCCACACACAGCAGGTCTTTCCAATTGGTCGTATAACTCGGGCTCTTGCGCGTTTGCTTCATTTGCCAGGGCTGTTGCCTGCCTTCACTTGCGAGTCGCAGCGTGGCTCTGCCCATTTTGCGGTTAATGGCATCCATCGCCAACATCAGCCGCGAAGATTTGTCTGCTTGCGTGCTTTGGTGAAACAAGTCTTGCTGTATCGCCTTCGCTGGCACCAGTTCGCCCAGTGACACCCCTGCTTTGGCATACTCATGTCCCGGCTGGTAAATCCGCCTCAGTGCCCACAAGGCCGCTTTCACCAGTTGCCGCGTATCGTGTGTGGCCACCGGCAACGGCACGGTCAGGGCATTGCTGTAAAAGGCACGGTCTTCGCGGAAGGGACTGGTACGGATATACACATAGACACTGCCAGCAAACAATTGCTTTCTGCGTAACTTTTCGGCAGCGCGGGTTGTGTACAACGTCAGCGCTTCAGACAGGCCTTCGATTTCTCTGACCGGCTGGCCAAAGCTGCGTGTGCTCAAAATTTGTTGCTGCGGCCCGCGCATTTCTTCGAGTTCCAGGCACACGGTGCCATTCAGTTCACGGATGGTTTTTTCCATCACCACGCTAAAGCGCCTGCGCATGGTTTCGGCATCACTGTATTTGAGGTCATAGGCGGTGTGAATCGCTAGTGGACGTGCATGCAGCGTGGCGGCCAGGCGGCGGCCGATTCCCCAGACTTCATCCACCTGTATTTCGGCGAGACGGGCATCTACCGCGGTTGGCGTCAGGGCGTTGAAATTGCACACGCCTTGCATGGCAGGGGTATGCTTGGCGCAGTGATTGGCGAGTTTAGCCAGCGTTTTGCTGGCGCCTATGCCGACACACACCGGTAAACCGGTACCGCGCAAGATGGTTTGTCGCAAGGTTTGTGCATACTCGGTCAAATCGCGCTGCGTAAACCCGGTCAGCTCCAGAAAGCATTCGTCAATGGAGTAAATCTCCTGTGCCGGACTGAACTGACGCAAGATGGACATGACGCGGTTGCTCATGTCTGCATACAAGGCATAGTTAGAGGAGAAGGCAATGACGCCAGCGCGTTCTGCCTGCTTGCGAATCTGGAACCAGGGCGCACCCATGGCGATGCCCAGCGCTTTGGCTTCGGCGCTGCGCGAGACCACGCAGCCATCATTATTGCTCAATACCACCACGGGCCGTTGACGCAATGTCGGTTTAAACACGCGCTCACAGCTCACGTAAAAGTTATTCACATCAATCAGTGCAATGGTGCGTGCATGCATGCTTGGGCAGTCTGTCGCGGTCATTGGCATGAGGTGTGTTTCATGAAATTCCCTAATCCTTGTTCATGATCGGCAATAGCAGGATTTTCGCTCACCGGGTCGATAATACTTTCACACGGGCAAGACATGGGGTCGGCCCGGGACAACAACAAGGAGATCAATCATGTGGACTAAACCAGCTGCAACTGAAATGCGTTTCGGTTTTGAAGTAACCATGTACGTCATGAACAAATAATTGTTCTGAGTGACGGACAAGAGACCCGGTCGCCTAGTACCGGGTTTTTTGTGCGCGACGCATTGCTCTCTTGCCGGTTTGCAACGCGCTGTTTTTGATGTTGCCTCAATGTCTCACCCATCAGCATGGCGGCCGTCAGCATAGAAGACGTCTGCCTGATACGACATTCAGCTGGATGCGCTGGCATGCGCATGCAGACCAGACACCTAGCCGAGACTCCCCTTGTTAGCAAGCCTGACCGCGGCTTTGCACGTCGCGCTTGATTAATAGGCGTAGGCTGCGCGCATGGAGAACATGCCCGGTGTCGCCTGCAGGCGCGGTTTGGCGGCGGTTTTTGGTTTGAGGAAGGCATGAATCGCTGCCGCCAAACGGGCGGGTTCATCGTATGGCAGCCCGTGCCCTGCATCCTGAATGACCTTGTATTGCAGATCAGGATTGATGCGGTGCAAGGCGCGTGCCGTTTCCGCCGAGACCACGCCCTCGCTGCCAAGCAGCATTAAGGTGGGCACATAAATATTGCGGATCAGCTCATCAAACTCTGGATTCGGTGGAATCAGCACATCAAACGCTTGCAGGCTGGTTTGCAGTTTGGCTTCTATCAGGTGCTCGATAATGGCCGAGGCGCGAAAACGGTGTTTCGCCTTGTCTGCTTTAAATAACGCTTCCTTGCTGGAAGTCAGCATCTGTTGATGTTGCTCAACCAGCTGGCGGTGATAGACCTCATGCGGCCACTCTGCACTCAGAAAGGTCGGGTCTGCCAAAATCACGCCATTGATCGCCAGGCCGAGTCTGCTGGCGACCATGGCCGCAGTCATGCCCCCCATGGAGTGGCCGAGCAGGTAAGGCGATTTGATGCCCAGCGTGCGGATCAGCTCAATCACATCATTGGCGTGGTCTTGATAGGTGTAGCCATGCAGGGGCGCGCTGGATTGGCCGTGGCCGCGCGCATCCGGCATGATGATGTCATAGTGTTGCTCCAGCGCACGGGCAATGGGTGACCAGCATACGCTGTTGCCGGCCAGGCCGTGCAAGGCAATGATGGTCGGTTTGTTGCCGCCAGTGCGCAGGTAGTGAATATTGATACCGTTTGCTCTGCAAACGCCATCTGTCCAGTGAGAAGCAGGGGTATTTTGACGTGCCATGATTAAAACTTTCTAAAAGAACCAGTCACCACGCCCCAGATTTCAAACTGCATGTGTTGCGAGATCAGGATAGGGGCGTATCTTCCTGATGAATTAGCGGGTAATAACTTGGGCATACCATCTTTTTGTTTGGCCAGGGTTTTGACCGTAAATTCGCCATCAATCATTGCTAGCACAATATCGCCCACAGCGGGCACCTTGTCTTTTTCAATCACGGCTTTATCGCCAGGCATGAGGCCCACCTCAATCATGGATTCGCCTTGTATCGTGACAAAGAAGGTTTTGTCGGCCTTGTTGATCAGATAGGCATTCGGGTCCATGCGTGCATCGACATGGTCGTCAGCAGGGGACGGTAATCCGGCGGGCACTTTGGACTCAAACAGCGGCAAACTGACCTGGTCAAGCTCAGCCGATAACTGTGTAAATTCTTCAATGCGATCAAGATGGTCTTTCAGCTGCGCCAACCGCTGTTTTTTCGCGTAGGCCTCCAGAAAGTCGCTGATGACCGGCTTTTGGCTGTTAGGCACGCGCATGACCGAGGTTTCTTCCCGGTAGGTGCCTGTGCCTGACTTGCGCCCGGCGCCCGCTCTTTTGCCGCCGTGTGTATTGTCTTCATCGTTCATGGAAATTATTGTAACAGCAATCAAGTGTTGTTGTAACAATAATCAAGATTTTTTTAAGTGTGATGAAAAAACGAGTGCACCCTGGCTAGGGGGTCACAGCAAACAGTTGTCGGTGGGCACAGTGTGCCCGGATGTGTGACTAATCAGGAATGGGTTTTTTGACGGATCTGCAGGTACTTATCTGAAGCGCCTGAATGAGCCAATGACGACGCCCCAGATTTCAAACTGCATGTCGTCTTCGATCAGAATCGGGCGGTACTTGCCTGAGGCATTGGCAGGTAACAGTTGTGGTTTGCCATTTTTTTGCCTGGACAGGGTTTTGATGGTGAATTCGCCATCAATCATCGCCAGCACAATATCGCCCATCACCGCCTGTTTGTTTTTATCCACCACGGCTTTATCGCCAGGCATGAGGCCCACCTCAATCATGGATTCGCCTTGTATGGTGACAAAAAATGTAGTGTCTGCCTGATCGATCAGGTATTCGTTGGGGTCCAGCCGTTGTTCGATATGATCATCCGCAGGCGAAGGAAAGCCTGCCGCCACTTTGGACTGAAATAAAGGTAAGGCAATGCCTGACGTATCGCGCGCCGGTTGCGCAAAAGATTGCGGGCTATCCAGGCTGTCCGGTGATGGTTGCCGCTGTTTGCGGCCATAGCTGGCCAGCAGTTGGCGAATGGCGGCCTGTTGGCTGGCAGGCATCCGCATGCCCGTTGTCGCTTCCTGATATAAGCCAGAGCCCGGTTTGCGACCGGCACCGGGGCGCTTGCCTCCTGTTTTTTGATCAACCATCTCGTTCATTTGATTATTGTAACAAAAATTAGTGCGTGGACAGTTAAACAAAACAGGAGGGATGCAAAAGAAAAAATAATCTCAGAAGGTATACTGTGCGGCCTGATCATTCAAAAAACTGCTATGGACTGGTTAACCGTTTTTTTTGAACAATATGCTGTGTTTTGCCTGATGGGCGTGATTGTCGGTGTCTTGTCTGGCTTGCTCGGGATTGGTGGCGGCATTGTGCTGGTACCCATGCTGCATGCCATTTTGGTCGCCAAAGGCTTTGCAGCCGACACGGCGTTTCATATGGCGCTGGCGACCTCGATGGCTTGCATCGTGTTTACCTCGCTTTCCAGCATTTTGGCGCATCATAAAAACCAGAATATTGTCTGGCCCTATGTGTGGGCCATGGTGCCAATGGCGTTTGTGGGGTCGTTGCTGGCGACGTTGGTGGTGATTCATCTGGATGCCAGGTATTTGACGCTGTTTTTTGCCACCTTTACTTTTTTTGCGGCGGTGCAATTATTTCTGGATCGCAAACCGACCCAGCATAAAGTGCCAGGCAAGGTTGAGATTGGCCTGGTGTCATTGCTGATAGGCGGTGTGTCTGCGCTGGTGTCGATTGGCGGCGGAACCTTGACGGTGCCTTATTTAGCCATGCGCAATGTGTCGGTGAAGCAGGCGATTGGGACCTCGGCGGTATTGGGGTTTCCGATTGCACTGGCCAGCACTGCCAGTTATTTGCAAGATGCCTGGCGGCAAACCGCACATGCGCCAGAAACGTTTGGCCTGCTGTATTTACCCGCGGTGATACTGTTGACGCCTTTTAGCATGCTCTTTGCACCAATGGGTGTCGCCCTAACGAGACGACTTCCGGTCAAGGTCTTGAAGCGCATTTTCGCCGTTTTTCTGATCGGTGTGAGTCTGAATCTGGTGTGGTCACAACTGTCCTGAAACATCTTTTGCCTCGCGAGATCCACCATTCAGTTTGCAGCCGTCCGTGGTTATCCGTACCGTTTTGGCCGCTATAATGTTGGTCAGCAGGCTAGCCAGCGCTCAACATTCAATCATCATTATCAGGGAGAATACATGCAGGTCGATGAACTGGAGTATGTTGGTTTTTGGGCGCGTGTCGGGGCTTCGCTCATTGATACGGTCTTGTTGGGTGTGATTATCTGGCCAATCCTGACCGCCTTATATGGCGAGTCCTATTGGTCCAGTCAAAAGATGCTGCAAGGCCCGATGGATTTCATCATGTCGTGGTTGTTTCCTGCCGTGGCGGTGATCATTTTCTGGCTCACAAAGCAGGCGACACCGGGAAAAATGGCTATTTCAGCAAAAGTAGTCGATGCAAGAACTGGACAGAGTTTAACCACAGGGCAATCCATCGGCCGTTATCTGTCCTATTTTCTTGCGGGTCTTCCGCTGGGACTGGGGATTCTGTGGGTGGCTTTCGACCGTCGAAAGCAAGGATGGCATGACAAACTTGCGGGAACCGTTGTGGTGCGTCAGAAAAACAGGCATCCGGAACCGGTCACCTTTGAGCGCTAGCATATTGTTTTTCGGGTGAAAGACCGTGGATATCTGCGAACTTACCCGTCATAAAAAAACCGCCGGACTCCGGCGGTTTTTTGTTCAGCTCACTTGTGATTAAGACAAGCGCTGATTATTTGTTCATGACGTACATTGTTACTTCAAAGCCAAAACGCATTTCAGTTGCAGCTGGTTTAGTCCACATAATCGTCTCCTTAAGTGTTTGTTTAAATGCATCATGATTGATGTATTTGTATGACTCTCACTATACGCGGGTGTTTCAATCCAGGCCTGAAGCGAATCCGTAAAAACGGCTCATGATTTTACGTAGTTTTTATAATCAGGTCGCTCGCTCGGCGTAGAATAAGGCTGTCTGGTCTATGCAGGATTCGAGGTCTATATGATGCAGCGATTGCCACGCTGGGTAGAGTGGGGCGGGTTTTTAATGGCATTGAATGCCGGCTTTATTAACGCGGTGGGGGTGTTGGGCTTCAGACATCAGGCGGTGTCGCATCTCACCGGCATTTCGACTTTTTTCTCCATTGAAATCATGCAGGGCGACGGGTTGCAGGCCTTGCACCTGCTCTGCGTGATGCTGTTTTTTTTGCTGGGCGCCATGCTCAGTGGTGTCATCATCGGGCATGAGGCACTCAAGCTCGGGCACCAGTATCATTGGGCGTTATGGCTGGAGGCCGGCTTGTTGGCCGCTGCTATCCTGCTATTGAATACGGGCTGGCACAGCGGACAGTGGCTGGCCTCGGCGGCTTGCGGCTTGCAAAATGCCATGACCAGCACCTATAGTGGCGCCGTGGTGCGCACCACGCATGTCTCGGGCCTGTTTACCGATATCGGCATTGCACTGGGCTTGCGCTTGCGCGGCCAGGCCGTGGATAAGCGCCGGCTCACACTGTATTTGTTGCTGATAGGCGGGTTTGTTTGTGGCGGGGTATTGGGCGCCTGCAGCTTTATGCGCTGGCATTTTAATGCCTTGTGGTTGCCGGTGGGCCATGTGGCCGCGTTGTCGCTGCTGTATTTTAGTCTGCGTCATCGTGCAGCCTGAATCATGCGTAGAAATCCCGCCGCACACAAAACTGCCATCAATTTGTAATACAATCAAGCTTAGATTTTTTTACATTTCACGAAGCCCATATCATGTCGATTCAAACTGTCGCTACACAAGCTTTTTCTGATCAAAAACCCGGGACCTCTGGCTTGCGCAAAAAGGTGCGCGTGTTTCAACAGCCACACTACCTGCAAAACTTTGTGCAAAGTATTTTTGATACGCTGGAGATTCCTGCCAATGCGACCTTGACGCTGGGCGGGGATGGCCGCTACTTTAATAAAGAAGCCATTCAGGTCATTATCAAAATGGCGGCTGCCAACGGCTTTGGTAAAGTGCTGGTCGGCCAACACGGTATTCTGTCTACACCGGCGGCTTCTCACCTGATCCGCAAATACCAAACTTTTGGTGGCATTATTCTTTCTGCCAGTCATAATCCAGGCGGACCGGATGACGATTTTGGCATCAAATACAACACCAGCAACGGCGGTCCGGCACCGGAAAAAATCACCGATGCCATTTTTGCCAACAGCAAACAAATCAGCCAATACAAACTGGCCGACTTGCCAGAGGTGGATCTCTCCAGCATTGGTGTCACCACCCTGGATGGCTTCGTGGTTGAAGTGATAGATGCGGTCAGTGACTATGCCGACCTGATGGAAAGCATGTTTGATTTTGCTGCCATCAAGCGCTGGCTGGCCGCGGGGCATCGGCTGACGTTTGATGCCATGCATGCCGTGACCGGGCCATATGCCAAGGAGATTTTAGGTAACCGCCTGGGCGCGTCTGCAGACAGCCTCATGAATTGCGAAGTCTCCGAAAACTTTGGGGGCGGCCATCCGGACCCTAACCTGACCTATGCCGAAGACCTGGTCAAAGTGGCGTATGGCGCACAGGCCCCGGATTTTGCAGCGGCGTCTGATGGCGATGGTGATCGCAACATGATTCTGGGCAATCACTTTTTTGTCACGCCGTCTGACAGTCTGGCCCTGATTGCCGCCAATGCCAAGTTGATCCCTGCTTATGCCAAAGGCTTGTCTGGCGTCGCCCGTTCGATGCCAACCAGTGGTGCCGTAGACCGCGTGGCCGCCAAATTAGGCATCGCTTGTTACGAAACGCCCACCGGCTGGAAGTTTTTTGGCAACCTGATGGATGCTGGCCGCGTGACCTTGTGTGGTGAAGAAAGCTTTGGTACCGGCAGTGACCATGTCCGCGAAAAGGATGGCTTGTGGGCGGTGTTGTGCTGGTTGAATCTGCTGGCCGCCACGGGTGAGAGCGTTGAGTCACTGGTGCGCAAACATTGGCAAACCTATGGCCGCAATGTGTATTCTCGCCATGACTACGAAGGCGTGCCCACCGAGCAGGCCAATGCTGTGATGGCACATATCAAGGCCCAGTTTGCCAGCTTGCCTGGTCAAGTGTTTGGCAGCTACACCGTGAACACCGTGGATGACTTCAGTTATACCGACCCCGTCGATGGCTCTGTCAGCACTGGCCAGGGCTTGCGCATTTTGTTTGCCTGCGGCTCACGGGTGGTGATCCGTTTATCCGGCACCGGCACTGAAGGCGCCACCATTCGCGTTTATCTGGAGGCCTTTACGCAAGACCCGGCTCAGCAACAGCTCGATGCTCAGGAAGCATTGGCAGAACTGATTACGGTCTCGCATCAGATTTCGCAGTTGCCAAAGCTGACTGGTAGACAGCAACCTACGGTGATTACTTAAGCAAAGGCTGCACAGGGAACCGTGGCGTGATCATGATCAAAAAAAGCATTCTTTGTCCTCTGGTATTGTCTGCAGGCCTGCTGGCTTGCGGGGTGAATCCGGTAACCAAAGAGCGGGAGTTTCAGTTTGTCTCGCAAGACAAGGAAATCCAGATTGGCCAGCAAAATTATAGCCCGGCGCGTCAATCGCAAGGCGGCGACTACACGCTGGACCCTGAGCTGACACGCTATGTGCAGCAAGTCGGCCAGCGGTTAGCCGCGGTGTCTGACCGCCCGGATTTGCCCTATGAGTTTGTGGTGCTCAATGACTCAGTGCCCAATGCCTGGGCCATGCCGGGTGGCAAAATTGCGTTTAACCGGGGCCTGTTATACGAATTGCACAGCGAAGCTGAACTGGCGGCTGTGTTGGGCCATGAAATTGTGCACGCGGCGGCCAGGCATGGTGCCAAAGGCATGGAGCGTGGCATCTTTATGCAAGGGGCCATGCTGGCGGTGGGCCTGGCCACGCGTGACTCCAATTATGCCAATCTGGTGGTCGGTGGCGCGCAATTGGGCGGGCAACTGATCACGAGCAAATATGGCCGTGAGGCTGAGTCCGAGGCAGATCACTATGGCATGAAGTATATGAAGCTTGCCGGTTATGACCCTGCTGCGGCGGTGACGCTGCAAGAGACCTTTGTCCGGCTCAGTCAGGGCAAACGGCAGGATTTTCTGTCCGGCTTGTTTGCCAGCCACCCGCCTTCGCAAGAGCGTGTCGATCTCAACGAAAAAACCTTGGCTGAGCTGGGCACTGGCGGTGAGATGGGGAAAGAGATTTATGCACAAAAAGTCGCCAAACTGATGGCGACGCGCGAAGCTTATAAAGCCTACGATGAAGGCAAAGAGGCCTTGCAAAAAGGCGATACCGAAAAAGCAAAAACTTTGGCGAAAAAAGCCATCAGCATTGAGCCGCGCGAAGCGCGTTTCGAGGAGCTGCTGGGGGATATTGCCCTCACCAAGAAAAATACTACCGAAGCGCTGGCGTTTTACGACAAAGCCATCCAGATGCAACCGGACTACTTCAAGCCCTATGTGCAAAGTGGCATTGCCCTGTTTAATGCCGGTAAAAAAGAGCAGGCGGAATCCTTTTTGAAAAAAGCCAACGCCTTGTTACCAACGGCGCCAGGCTATGCCTTGCTTGGGCAGATTGCTGAAGGGCGTGGCGAAACCGCCCTGGCGTTGCAGCATTATCAACTGGCGGCAAGTTCAGATTCCGAAATCGGCAAAGAGGCTGCGGCAAGAGCCATGCGACTCGATTTGCCACGCAACCCTGGCCGCTATTTGCCTGCTGGTCCGCTGGCTGATGATACCGGCATGGTTTACGCTGCCGTGCAAAATAACAGCAATGTGCCGGTGGGGCGCGTGCAAGTACGCATGCTGCAATACGACAGCCGTGGCCGCATGGTCAACCAGACGCGTTCGATGTTGATTACGGGCGGCATTGCCCCCGGTCGGCGCGGTTCAGTGGCCACCGGTGTCCGCATCATCGACCAGGCCGATTTGCAGTTTTTCCGGGTCGTGGTTGAAGGCGCCGAACTCGCCAATTAATCACGCGATTATTCAATCATTTGGTTTCATCCTATGGCCACTACCGATTCCTGTGTCTCCGTCTCTCCCTACTTTGAAATCCAGCCTGGCCAGGCTTCTGCCTTTCGGGCGATTTGCGAAAAATATGTGAGCTGGTCATCCCGTGAGCCTGGTTGCCTGTATTACGGCTTTAGCTTTCACGGTGACTTGGCCCATTGCCGCGAAGGGTTCACCAATGCAGAAGCGCTGTTGGCGCACATCGAAAACCTGCGGCCGATTTTGCACGAGATGGGGGAAGTGTCTAAGTTGGTGCGGATTGAAGTGCATGGGACAGAAGCCGAATTGGCCAAGCTGAGGGAGCCGTTGGCAGGGATGCATCCGCAGTGGTTTGTGCTCGAATTCGGCTACAGAAAATAGCTTGAAATTTAATAGCAGCCTTATTCTGCGTTCTGAATGGTCATGGTGCCTTGGTATAAGCGCACATCCATTCTGCCTAAAAAGCTCATGCCGAGCAGGGCATCGCCTTCCAGTCCAGGCGAAATCGTCGCGGCGACATCATGGGCGACGACGCCACCCAGTTGCACGGTTTTAAGCCTGACCAAATAAGCGACCGCCGTGCCGTTAGCGGTGTGGGTGCTAATCGCGTCATGGCTGACCAGACCCAAACGGTCTGCCACATTTTGTGAGATGGCGACGCCGGTGGCTCCGGTATCCACCAGAACGCGTACCCGTTCGCCATTAATGAGGGCTTCGGCACTGTAATGGCCGTCGGTGCCGCGCTTGAGCGTCACCACTTTTTGCTGGCCGAGTTGTTCCAGGGTGTTGGGGTGTTGTACGCGGTCTACCAGAAACCAGATCAGTGCAGCTAGCCCCAGCCAGAGCAGGGTGTAAAGCAGGCTGCGCCCGCGGAGATGGTTTTTTTGAGTGGCATGTCGCATGCTCATTCAATGGAGGCTCAAAAAGGGATTTTCAAGTCTGGGTGAGCGCTGAGTAGCAGTTGTTTGAATGTCTGTTGAATGCGGGTTAAGGCCGCATTGTCATCGGCCTCAAAGCGCAAGGTCAACACGGGTGTGGTGTTTGAGGCGCGAATCAAACCAAAGCCATCGGCATACTCAACGCGCAAGCCATCGATGGTGATCACTTCTACTGCGCCCGGAAATTGCGCGGCTTGTTGCAGTTGCGCAATAAAGGCATGTGGCTCGCCTTCTTGCATGGCGATTTGCAGTTCTGGCGTGTTGAGGCTGTCTGGCAGGGCTTCTAGCACGGCGTTGGCATCGGGGCTGCGGCTCACCAGTTCGAGCAGGCGTGCCGCGCTATACAGGCCATCATCAAAGCCAAACCAGCGCGGGGTACCCGCGACACAGTCATTAAAAAACAAATGACCCGAGAGCTCACCACCGATGGCGGCACCCGTTTCCTTGATTTTGGCTTTCATCAGCGAGTGGCCGGTTTTCCAGATCACCGGTTTACCCCCATGTTGGCGTATCCAGGGCGCGAGATGGCGGCTGGATTTGACATCAAACACCACTTGGCTGCCTGGTTGCTGGCTGAGTATATCCTCTACAAACAACATGAGCTGGCGGTCGCTACGGATGATTTGCCCGGATCGGGTGACCACGCCCAGACGGTCGCCATCGCCATCAAACGCGATCCCGATTTCGGCGGTGCCGCCTTGCAAGGCGTCGATGACGTCCTGCAAGTTTTTGGCTTCCACCGGGTCTGGGTGGTGGTTGGGGAAGTGACCATCGACCTCACAAAACAGTGGCTCGACCTCGCAGCCTAATGCCTGGAAGATGGCGGGCGCGTAGGCTCCGGCGACACCGTTGCCGCAGTCGATGACCACTCGCATGGGGCGTGCGAGCTGGATATCCGACACAATGGCTGCCTGATAGGCTGGATAAATATCGTAGCTGGTTTGATTGCCAGCTTGGTCGGGCTGGTAAAACTGCTGCTGCATGATGCTGTGCTTGAGGGCCTGGATGGCTTCGCTACTGAGCGTCTCGCCCGCAATCACCATTTTGAGGCCATTGTATTGCGGTGGGTTATGGCTGCCGGTGATCATGACGCCACTGTGCGTTTGGGCAAGGTAATGCGTTGCAAAATACAGCATGGGCGTAGTGATCATGCCCAGATTCAGCACATTGACGCCCGTTTGCATCAGCCCTGCACTCAAGGCAGTGGCCAGTGCCGGGCTGGATAAGCGGCCATCATAGCCCACGCAGACACTCTGCTCGCCGCGTGCCTGTGCCAAAGAGCCCAGCGCCAGGCCAATCTGCTGCACAATCTCTTCTGTCAATGTGTCGCCGACAATGCCACGGATGTCGTAGGCTTTGAAAATCGACGCTGGCAGCAATGGAATCATTTATTCGGCTTCTTCTATCCAGGCCAGTTGAATCGCCTCCAGGATTTTTTCGCCGCAGCGGGAGGGCTCATCATCAAAGTCTTCCAAATCCATCACCCATTGCATGAGGTCGGTAAAGCGGATGGTTTTGGGGTCAATCTCGGGGAATTGATCATACAGCTCTTCAGCGATACGCTGGCTGTCAGTCCATTTCATGGTGGTGGGCTCCTGTCGATGTGAGTGATATTGGCTCATTATAACTGACAGTAGCTGCCGGATTTGCCAGAATCCACCTACAGCGCTGTCAGACGTGGGGCACTGGTCAGCCTGAGCTGCACGCGGCATGATAACGGGTTATGAGTGATATTGATAAAACACCCCGCGCTCCCCTGTTTGCACGCTGGCTGGGGGGCATGCTACTTGTGCTTGTTTTTGTGGTCATGGTCTGCGAAATGCTGGGCTGGCCTTTTTTGCGCCAACCCCTGCAAACCGCATTGCAAAATCAGTTACAACGGGCCGTGATCATAGACCGTCCTTTCCATTTGCAATTGCTGGGTGGCATCCGGTTGCAAGTAGGCGGATTGAGAATTGCCGCGCCCGCAGGCTTTGACGCGCCTTATTTTGTTGAAGCGCATGGCTTGTCGCTGGCGTTGCGCTACCGCGACCTGTGGTCACTCAAAGCACGCGATCCTTATCGCATTGCGTCGATTCGCGCGGACCGTTTAAATGCTTACATGATCCGCCATGCCAACCAAGAGGCCAGTTGGGATTTTGAGCTGGATGACGGCAGCCCGCCCCGTCCGTTTCCCATCATTGAGCAACTGGCCGTTAATGAGGGGCAAGCCAAGGTTGCCGATGCCGTTACGGATGCGCAACTGAACGTCAAGTTTTATACCGAAGAGGGCGCCCATCTTAAAACGCCGGAATCGCAAATCAAAGTGGATGGTCAGTTCCGTCGTTTGCCCTTGCAAGCCGCATTGGTGACGCAAGGCTTTTTACCAATTGCCACTCAGGGGCAGGACTCACCGCCGGTTAACTCGCAAGGATGGTTAACGTATGGTGCCGTGCATGCCACGTTCCGCGGTGCCGTATATGATGTGTTGGGTGTCCAGCGTGTCAAGGGGCAGGTAGAGGTAAAAGGTTCATCGCTGGCCGATGTCGGGGACTTGCTGAGCCTGACATTCCCTAGGACGCCGCATTTCAAAATCAAGGCGGCGGTTGAAAAAAACGCGACGCAGTGGGCTGTGAATGTCGCGTCTGCACACATTGGCAACAGTCAGCTGGCGGGACAGTTTGTATATGATCTTGCCCCAGAAACGCCGATGTTGACTGGCAAACTGCAAGGGTCTTTATTGATGTTGGCGGATTTGGCGCCCGCCTTTGGCGCTGCAGCGACTTCATCGACAAGCAACCCGCATCCAGGCAAATTGTTTCCAAATACCTCGCTGGATTTTACCACCTATGGCCGCATGAATGCAGATATCGATGTGCATATTGATGCGGTCGATTTAGGATCGGCCTTCAGGCAGCGTATTGCACCGCTTAAATTGCGCTTGCGCTTGCAAAAACACAAGTTAAGTCTGGCAGAGCTGGAGGCCAGTACGGCTCAAGGCTCGCTCTCAGGCGAGCTATCGATTGATGCACATGATGCACAAAACGCCGACTTGTCGCCACCCGCCGCCCCGGATTGGGAGATTGCGCTGGCGGTGCATGATATCCGTTTGGAACAGTGGCTAAAAGTCTCGCCAAAGGCGGATAAAAAATCGACCAGTGACGCAGCCAAGGAAACCAGCCAACAGCCGGCGCCAGCTTATGTGAGCGGTAAATTGAATGGGCGTGCCAAGCTACAGGGGCATGGCCGCTCAACCGCCGAATTATTGCGCTCGCTGGATGGTCAGCTCGCCCTGATGGTGCGTCAGGGGGAAATGTCTCACTTGTTGATTGAGGCGGCTGGATTAGATATTGCCCAAGCGGTTGGTGTCATGATCAAGGGCGATCAGCCCTTGCCCATGCATTGCGCCGCGATGGGCTGGCGGGCCAAAGAGGGTGTTTTGACACCAGAGGCAGCCGTGATTGATACGCCTGTGACGACCGTTACGGTCAATGGTGCCGTCGATTTGGGTCAGGAGCAGCTCAACCTTAAACTCCAGGCCAGTCCTAAAAACTTTTCGCCGTTAACCGTGCGCTCGCCTATTCTGGTGACAGGGCCTTTTGTAGACCCCCAGGTTTCGATCAGCCCGGGGCCGATTGCCGCACGGGTCGCTGGCGGCATATTACTGGCATTGATCAATCCGTTTGCCGCCATCCTGCCATTTCTTGATCCGGGCGATCAAAGTGCAACCACGGATATAGGCTGCCAGCAGACCTTGCAACAATTAAAAATGCGTCAACATTAAAAATATGCTTTTGAATTAAAAAAGTTCACACATCTCTTAAAAAATAAATCGTATACTTTGCTCTTGTTTTAATTTCTTAAAACAAATTCGCAATTTAGTTAACTTAATAAATAACAGAGAAGTGAGAGCTTGTAATGAATAAAAAGAAGGCTAACAAATTCTGTCTCATCGGCAGTCTTTTATTTTGTTTTTCTGTCAGTTCGACAGCATCGGCAGCGTTGATTGAGGTAAGCAGCTTTCATGTGAACAGTAATGTCGTTCAAATGGAATACTCTGATGCATACAACTCAATTGTTTATAAAAATACGGCAAGTGCTGCTGGCGTCATTAATTTGACATCAGGGATACAGTCCCCCAAGCATTTTTCAAATTATCGATTTACAGATCTGTCTTTATCTCCTGATGGCCGATATGCATTTGTCTCCGATTACGGTGGTGAGAATATCGGCTATGGGTCGCCTTTGAATCAAAGTTATGTTCACCGGCTGGATTTAAGTACTGGTACATGGCAGGTAAAGACTTCGGCGATTGCAGGCAATATAGAAGCGATTTCATCCGATCGATTTGCTTTGAAGTCCAATGATCAGTGGGTAAGTTTTTCATTGAATGATTGGGGAAGTGATGCATCCGCTACACAGGTGGTTTCTAATACTTACCCTTCCGCGTACGGAGGCAATTTTGTCTATGACTCTGTCGGTAACCGGCTGGTCCATGGTAATGCGGGCTCATCCTCACAGGAATTGCAGGCCTTCAAACTGACAAATAATAATTCCGGCTTAACACAGCAGGAAGGCTCTGGAACCTATGGGTCTGCTTATGGTTACGGGGGTACACTGGTCCTCGCGACGGATCACTCGACTATTTATTACGGCGCATTACAAGTAGATGCCTTGGATGTTACCGATAATCAAAATGTTTTCCCTGAGTTGATTTATGGCGCAACAGGTGACATAGCATTTGGTGCAGGCAATTATTATGATGCACACACGAAGCAGCTGCTTGGAAGCCTGGGCTTTACGACGACTACTTATACGTTTAGCGATGATGGCAAGCAAGTGTGGGCGTTTGATCCTGCCACCAATAATATTCATCATTTCACTTTTGGCGCGGTGACTACAGTCCCTGAAGCTAGCACTTATAGCATGCTTGTTTTCGGATTTTTATTGATTTCTTTGATCAGACGTAAATCAGCTGATCGGTGAATGGCAGTATTAGATTTCACTGACGTGGTTGTCTAAACATAGGCCCTGAGATTCAGACTTCAGGGCCGAATTTTTTAGTTTTGTCGAATCTTTTAAAGTCGAAAAAAAAGAACCCAACCGAAGTTGGGTTTAGGGAGCGATTTTGGAGATATACGCTTACGGATCTTACTAAGCATAAGCTGTGCCAGATTTAAAAAGATAATTTAAATCAATTGCTTAAGTATTTAATTATGTTTTTTAGTGCATGTTGTTTCAATCAGGCTGGTGATGTTTGCACTGTATTGGTGCACTTTGTGTCTGGATTACACCACGACTTAAAGTGATAGGCGCTCAATGAGCGCATCGCTAAAGATGGATGCTGCGGTCGCCTCATGCTAAAATCGCGCTTTAATTTTGTGATACGGAAACTTGATCGTCATGTTTAGCTTTTCAAGAAACTTAAGCGTTGCAGACCCGGCCTTGGCCCAAATGATTTCTTCCGAAGTGGAGCGTCAGCATCAGCATATCGAGTTGATTGCTTCAGAAAACTACACCAGTCCAGCGGTGATGGAAGCCCAAGGCTCGCAATTGACGAACAAGTATGCTGAAGGGTATCCAGGCAAACGCTTTTACGGTGGCTGTGAGTTTGTTGACCAGGTTGAACAGCTGGCGATTGACCGACTGAAAGCCTTGTATGGTGCAGAATATGCTAACGTGCAGCCACATTCTGGCTCACAGGCGAATCAGGCCGTGTATTTCTCCATCCTGAAACCAGGCGATACCGTGATGGGCATGAATCTGGGTCACGGCGGGCACCTCACACATGGTTCTCCGGCTAACCTGTCCGGCAAGTTGTTTAATATCGTGCCTTACGGTTTAAACGATAAAGAAGAGATAGACTACGATGAGATGGAGCGTATTGCGGTGGAGTGCAAACCAAAGTTGTTGATTGGGGGTGCTTCTGCGTATGCCTTGCGTTTTGACTGGGCGCGTATGGCCGAAATCGCCAAAAAAGTCGGTGCTTATTTCATGGTCGATATGGCGCACTATTCTGGTTTGATTGCAGCGGGTGTGTATCCTAATCCGGTGCCCCATGCTGACTTTGTGACTTCAACCACGCACAAGACCTTACGTGGTCCACGTGGCGGTATCATCATGGCCAAGGCCGAGTTTGAAAAATCACTAAACTCCAACGTGTTCCCAAGCTTGCAAGGCGGTCCGTTGATGCACGTCATTGCCGGTAAGGCGACGGCTTTCCTCGAAGCGGCACAGCCAGACTTCAAAGCGTATCAGGAACAGGTATTGAAGAACGCCAGCATCATGGCCAGCACGTTGGCTGCGCGTGGTTTGCGTATTATCTCCGGCCGTACCGAGTCTCATGTGTTCCTGGTAGACCTGCGTCCTAAAGGCTTGACCGGTAAGGCGGCAGATGCTTATCTGGGCCAAGCGCACATTACGGTCAACAAGAATGCGATTCCTAACGACCCCGAGAGCCCGTTTGTGACTTCCGGTATTCGTATCGGTTCGCCTGCGATCACAACGCGTGGCTTTAAAGAAGCCGAAGCCGAGCAAGTGGCTAATCTGATTGCCGATGTGCTGGATAATCCGGAAAGCGCTGAAGTGATTGCGGCCACCAAGGTTAAGGTGCATGCCTTGACCGATCAATTCCCGGTGTACGGTAAATAATTTTTCCGGCTATCCACAGCCATGAAATGTCCGTTTTGCGGTGCTGATGATACGCAAGTGGTGGATTCCCGCCTCAATGAGGAAGGGAACTCCATCCGCAGGCGCCGTCGCTGTCAGGTGTGTGACAAGCGCTTTACCACCTATGAAACCGCAGAATTGCATTTGCCACAGGTGGTGAAGCAAAACGGGACGCGCGAAGAGTTCAAGCGCGAAAAATTGCGCCTCTCATTTACACGCGCCCTGCACAAACGTCCAGTGCCTACTGAATATGTCGATAAAGCACTGGACCGCATTGTTCAAAAAGTGCTCGGTTTGGGCGCGCGCGAAGTGCCTGCGCGGTTGCTGGGTGAAACCGTCATGCAAGAGTTAAAACAAATGGATCAGGTGGCGTATATCCGCTTTGCTTCGGTGTATCGAAGCTTTTCAGATGTGGATGACTTTCATAACGCCATCCGCGATCTGGATAACTGACAACAACCATTGCCGGATGCACCCTCTGTGCGCTGGTGTATGTGTTCCGTGTGCCTTGCTTCACCCTGTGCACGGTCTATCAATGTTGCATGTGAAGGCGGGGGCGTATGAAACTGATCAAGCTGTCTGCAGTGGTATTAGCGGTATTCACCGTGATTCTCACCATCGTGTTTTTTACCTGGTGGGCATTTAAAGATGAGGCTGTGTTTGGTCGAGACAAATTTGACCAGACCCGCTGGATGCAGTTGTCCAACACCGTGCAAAAGGAGTGCAGACGCGGTGACATGGCATACGATCTCAAAAATCACATCCTGATTCGAGGCGCCAAAAAAGAGGCCGTCATGGCCTTGCTTGGGCGGCCTAGCCTTGAGGACGCCAATGCACTTGAGTATGATCTGGGTAAGTGCATGCATGTCTATCATGCCTTACGCATATACTTTGACCAGGACGGACGTCTCACCCATAGTCAAATCTCCTCTCATTAGCTTTCTTTAATACGCGCTTTATTCAGGCCGTGGTCTTATTATTCACTGGCCGTTCAAAGGTGTCCGCCATACAAAACCACCGCAAGGCGGGCTTTTTTTGTATGATGCTAGTCTATGTTACACAGTACTCAAGATATTCAATGGATGACCCATGCCTTGCGCCTGGCGGTGCATGGACTGTATTCGACCACGCCTAATCCGCGTGTCGGTTGTGTCATCGTCAAACAAGGTCAAGTGGTTGGAGAAGGCGCTCACCTCAAGGCGGGGGAGCCCCATGCTGAAGTACACGCCTTGCGCGCCGCTGGCGAGCAGGCGCGGGGGGCTACTGCATATGTGACTCTGGAACCTTGCAGTCATTTTGGCCGGACACCTCCCTGTGCCGATGCACTGGTGAGTGCCGGTGTGAGCCGGGTCGTGGTTGCCATGCAGGATCCGAATCCTTTGGTTGCGGGCAACGGCATTGCACGTTTGCAGGCACAGGGTATCGCTGTCACGGTTGGGGTTTGCGAAGCGCAGGCCAAGGCGCTGAATCCCGGGTTTATTCTGCGCATGACGCAACAACGCCCTTATGTCCGCCTCAAGGTCGCTGCCAGTCTGGATGGCCGCACAGCGTTGGCGAATGGCGTCAGTCAATGGATCACGTCGCCGGAGGCAAGGCAAGATGTCCATCACTGGCGTGCGCAAAGCTGTGCGGTGATCACGGGTATCTCTACCATTCTGCAGGATAATGCCTCGCTCACCGTGCGTGAGGTGAAGACGCCACGCCAACCCTTACGCGTCATTCTCGATAGTCAGTTACGCATTCCGATAGACGCCAAGGTGTTGCAGGATGGCCATGCGCTGGTGGCATATGCGCAAGGGGAGGCCGCCAAGCTGGAGATATTGCAAGTGATGGGAGTACGTACCCTGCATGCACCGAATGCGCAGGGGCAGGTGGATATTGCTGCGGTCATGCAGGCACTAACGGCCTGGCCTTGTAATGAGGTGCTGGTGGAGGCGGGGGCAACGCTGAATGGGGCCTTTTTGCAAAGCGGGTTTGTGGATGAGTTATTGCTGTATTACGCACCCAAGCTAATGGGAGACGCGGCACGCGGCATGTTTGCCCTGCCAGCATGGACGCAGATGGCAGACATACACACGCTGGACATTATGGATCTGCGACAGGTCGGGCAGGATATCCGTCTTCAGGCCAGGCTTAAGGCCTGATTCTTATGCTGATCGACACCCACTGTCATCTGGATGCCCGTGAGTTTGATACCGACCGTGAACTGGTCTGGCAGGCGGCTTTGGCGCAGGGCGTTCGTGCGGTGGTCATCCCGGCCGTGACGCAGGCGACATTTGAGCCGATTATGGCCTGGTGTGCACGGCATCCACAAGCTGGATTCGCTCTTGGCTGGCATCCCATGTATGTGTCTGAGGCACCTGAGGATGCGCTGGCGCAGCTCGAGCAAACCGTCGCCAGGGTGCTGGAGGGCCCTCAGGCGCATCAATTGCTGGCGATTGGAGAGATCGGTCTCGACTTTTACCTGACGCGCGAACATGAGGCCAGACAGCTAGAGCTATATGAAGGACAGTTGCGCATTGCCAGGCAGTTTCATTTGCCTGTGATTTTGCATGTGCGAGGTGCGATAGACACCATCCTCAAATATTTGCGCAAGCATGCATTAACGGGGGGCATTGCCCATGCCTTTAACGGCAGCAAGCAACAAGCGGAGATGTTTGCCAGTTTGGGATTCAAATTAGGGTTTGGTGGTGCCATGACCTGGCCGCGCGCATTGAAACTGCGTCAGCTTGCTGCAGAATTGCCTGTGGAAACACTGGTTCTGGAGACCGATGCGCCGGATATTCCGCCGGTTTGGCTGGGGCATCAAGGAAGAAATGCGCCGGATCAATTAAAAAAGATCGCAGAAGAGATGGCCCTGATGCGTGGCTTGGAAGCTTCGCAACTCATTGAAATGACTGGTAAAAATTCTGTAGAAGTTTTGCCAAAAATAGCCCATTTATGCACATGACTTAAAGTGACACTTTAAGAATGTGTCGAAAGTGACTATATTATAGTGGTGCTTTGTAAGTGTTTGATTTTATTGAATAAAAAAATAGATTAAAAAATGAACTTTTGGAAAAAGTCCTTATAAATTGGTAAGTTACGGAATTAAGACACAGCAATCCACAAAGTTATCCACAGATTTTGTGGATAGCAAAATACGGTGTTTGTCCTACAAGAAAAGCAAGTGGTTTTACAAACTTTACAATTACTAATCGGTGCTTGGCCAGGCCTCTCATATGCGCATTCAATCCCAACATTTCCGTAGCATTTGGCAACAAGCCAACGCTGTTTATATTATTGACCAGACGCGATTGCCGTTTGATTTTGTAACGGTGGAATTAACGTCTTTGGCGCAAATATGTCATGCCATCCGCCACATGCAGGTCCGTGGTGCACCCCTCATTGGAGCTGCGGCAGCCTATGGTGTGGCGTTAGGCATTCAGCAGGATGCCAGCGATGAACACTTGCAGGCGGTGGTAAAGCAGCTGATCGCCACACGACCGACTGCCGTCAATCTGGCCTGGGCGGCACAGCGCATGCAACAGACGTTGATGCCGCTGGCTGTGGCGCAACGCGCAGCTGCTGCTTGGCTGGCGGCACAAGCGATTGCAGATGAGGATGTAGCGCAGAATCTGGCGATTGGCCAGCACGGTAAAGCCTTGATCGCTGAAAAGGCCACGGTGGATGCCAATCAGGCTGTGAATATTTTGACCCATTGCAATGCCGGCTGGTTGGCCACGGTGGATGGCGGGACGGCCTTGGCGCCGATTTATGCCGCGCATGATGCAGGTCTGAAAGTACATGTCTGGGTAGATGAAACGCGGCCACGCAACCAGGGTGCCAGCCTGACCGCCTGGGAGCTGGCGCAACACGGGGTTCCGCATACGGTGATTGTCGATAATGCTGGCGGCCATCTGATGCAGCATGGTCAGGTAGATCTGGTCATCGTCGGTGCAGATCGTGTCACCAGTCAAGGTGATGTCTGCAACAAGATAGGCACTTATTTAAAAGCGCTGGCAGCATTTGATCAGCAAATCCCGTTTTATGCTGCGGTACCGACGCCGACCATAGACTGGCAGATCGCACGCGGCGCAGAGATCGAGATTGAAATGCGTGATGCGGATGAGGTGGCTTATATGCAAGGGCAGACGGCAACAGGAGACATAAAGACGGTCCGGGTAATTCCGCATGAAAGCCCGGCATTGAATCCGGCGTTTGATGTGACGCCAGCCAGGCTGGTGACGGGAGTGATTACCGAACATGGGGTGTTTGCCCCAGACAAGTTGCATGCGTTGAAAACGCATAGTCTGGGCAATTAACATGAGCAAGCGCTCGCCTGCGCAACAGTTGTTATACACGGCCCAGCAAATGGCAGTGACAGGCCTGAATAAAGGCACCTCTGGCAACGCCAGTATCCGGCTAGAAACGGGTTTTCTGGTGACGCCTTCTGGCGTACCGGCAGACCAGCTGCATGCTGACAGCATGGTGCATATGGATTGGCAAGGCCGGGCTGAAGCCGGGAAAACCCCCTCCAGCGAATGGCGTTTTCATCTGGATATTTTACAGGCGCGGCCTGAAGTCAATGCGGTTGTGCATTGCCACAGCATGTTTGCGACCACGGTAGCCTGCATGGGGCACGACGTGCCGCCGTTTCATTACATGATTGCCAGCGTGGGTGGAGATAATATCCGTTGCGCGCCCTACGCCTTGTTTGGCACCCAGGCGCTGTCTGAGGTTGCGCTTGCTGCATTGCATGAGCGCAAGGCCTGTTTGCTGGCACATCATGGCATGATTGCGCTGGGCAAGGATTTATCCCACGCACTGGCCGTGGCGGTAGAAGTGGAAAACCTGTGTGAGCAGTACTGGCGACTGTTACAAGTTGGGCAGCTCCGCTTGCTGACGCCTGCGCAAATGCTTGAAGTCCATGCCCAATTTAAAGGCTATGGGCAATGGCGTGATCCGGTTTAATTACACCGGATGGATTTAGAGTTTTGGAAATAGCGCCAGGGTGGTCATGCGCAATAGAGCGCCAGGGTCACAAATGTAGGTGTTCTGTTTCATCTCGCTAGCGGATGGAGGTACTGCGAGGATGGCTTCTGCGGGAGCAAAGCATTTGAGCAGAACGCCACCGGATTCTACGGCGTTGAGTCCTTTGGCATAGCTGGTGGCCAGCGCCTCCGAGGGCGTCCAGCAAAAGCCAATCTGGTCTTGATCAAACAAAAACCAGCTTTCGCCACGATACAGGGTCAGGCCCTGCAGCGGTCGATGCTGCGTGTCGGCCAAGCATTTTTTCAGCACGCGCAGCACCAGCGCGTCATTTTTAATCAAGGCGCGCAAATCGCCGCCATATTGTCGCCACAATGCGGCAATGTTTGATTGGTCAAAGCCGGATTCATCCTGAATTCGAGCGATGTATTCGAAGGTTTGCCGCCATAAAGCAGCATCCACGGTATTCACGTACTGACCATGACAAAACTGCCTGGCCAGCGACTGTACGGAGACACTTTGCATACGTATTGAATCAGGCGTCTTCATCGCTGGCTCCGCTGGGTTACCGCACCCATATGCCCTCAATCAGTTTTTCCTGCGGCTGGAACTGCTGCTTGTAAGCCATTTTCTGGCTGTCTGCAATCCAGTAGCCCAGGTACAAATAGTCTAGGCCGAGTTGCTTGGCCCACTCGATTTGCCAGAGGATGCTATAGGTGCCATAACTCGCTTTGTCATGCGTATCATAAAACGTGTACACCGCAGACAGACCATCCATGACAATATCAATCACGCTGACCATCTTGAGCTGCTGCTGTGCATCTCTGAACTCGACCATTACGCTATCTACATTGCTTTGACACAAAAACTGCTGGTATTGCGTCGCTTCGTCTTCTTGCGGCATGGCTGACTCCAGACTGCTGGGATGACGCTGTTGCTGGTAGGTCAGGTACAGGGCGAAGTGTTCTGCATCATAACTGGCTTCACGGATGGTGGCCTGTAAAGGTGCATGCTTCTTAAATGCCCGTTGCTGGCTACGCGTGGCTTCAAACGCATGTACCGGCAAACGGACCGAAATGCAGGCATTGCAATGTTCGCAATGCGGCCGGTATGCAAACTTGCCACTGCGGCGAAAGCCCTGCTGTATCAGTCCGCTATACACGCGGCCATCTACCAGTGTCTGCGGCGTGGCAATCAGGCTTTGCGCCAGCTTTTTAGGCAGATAGCCACAGGTGTAAGCGGTGGTCACATAAAACTGTAATTTTTGCAGAGGTGCGTCGTTAGGTAGGGTCATATTGCACTAAATGCGTTAATTCTTCGATAAACCGGTCTCTGGGAATTTCATAAGCACCAAAACTGGCAAGTAACGGTGTATGCATCTGACAATCAATCATACCGACTTGTTGCGTGATTAACCATTGCACCAGATGCGCAAATGCCACTTTGGACGCATTGCTGACATGGTGAAACATGCTTTCACCATAAAACATGCGGCCAATCTTGACCCCATAACAACCGCCAACCAATTGCCCATCTTGCCAGGCTTCCATACTATGCGCGTAGCCCATGGCATGCAACTCGCTGTATGCCGCAATCATTTCATTGGTGATCCATGAGCCGGATTGACCTGGGCGCGGGGTGGAAGCACACGCTTGCATCACGGCGGTAAACTGCGTATTCATGCGTAACTCAAACGGCTGTTGCTGGATGACCTTGCGCAAGGAGCGGGTGATTTTCAGCGCTGGTGGAAACAGCACCATGCGTGGGTCCGGACTCCACCAGAGGATAGGCTCGCCCGGACTAAACCATGGAAAAATCCCTTGTTTGTAGGCGCTCAACAGGCGTCGTGGCGTCAGGCTACCGCCGATGGCGATCAGGCCGTTGGGCTCTGTCAACGCCTGCTGTAAGTTCGGGAATGGGGTCTCTGCTGCGAGAATGCGCACCGGCCCGCCCGGGAGAGGATAGTAATTGTCATGCATAAACAGTCATTGCGGTGGTGTAGGGACGCAAGTTAATCGCATTACGGTTTAGTCGGCTCTCCGTGATTGCCAGATACTGATGAGTCTGGTGATCACATAGCTATCCTTTAACGCACATGAGTAAAGTCAGCCTGATATTCAATACGTCATTACGCACGCTTTATTCGGGCCTGATACAGGCCCTTACCCGCACGCGTTTGCATTCGGTACTAGAACTTAAACGGATTGTGCTTGCTCGTCCATTCTATAACCTTATGGCCGGGGATGCCACGCGAGATGCCAAACCCTTGGGCATAGTCGCAGCCCAGTTCGGCCAGAATCTGCGCCTGCTCGGCTTTTTCGACGCCTTCAGCCACCACCTTGCGGCCGAAGTCGCGGCAGAGCGTAATCACGCCACGGATCACCGCCATGTCTTCCTGGTCACTTAACATGTTATGGATAAAGGACTGATCAATTTTAATGATGTTGACTGGCAGGCGGCGCAAGTAAATCAGCGAGGAGTAGCCTGAGCCAAAATCATCAATCGAGAATGCAACGCCCAGCGCCTGGCATTGCTGGATGACGCGGTTGACGCGGGCAAAATCGCTGATGGCAGCACTTTCGGTGATCTCGATATGCAGCTGTTGCGGCTTGATCATGGCATACTTTTTAAACAAGTCAGCCAATCGTTCCGGAAACTGTTTATGCATTAAATGCTGGGCGGCGATGTTGACGGAGACTTGTGTGTCCAAGCCCTGGCTTTGCCACTCGCTCAATTGGCGCAAGCTTTCTTCTATCACCCAGTTACCAATATCCACAATCAGATTGGTATGTTCGACCGCGGTCAGGAAGTCGTTAGGGTAGAGCAGTCCGCGCACCGGATGCTGCCAGCGCAGCAAAGCCTCAAAACAGAAAATTTCACCAGACTGCATACAGACTTGCGGTTGGTAAACCAGGCGAATATGGTTGTTTTGGATGCCATGCAGCAAGTCCTTGAGCAACGCTTGCTGTTGCTGGGATTGCTGTGCAGACGCCAGGTCAAACAAATGGCATTGATGCCCACCATGCGTTTTGGCATGGTACATGGCATGGTCAGCATGCCGTAGCAAGGTGTCTGGCGGATTGCGGTCTATCGGGTATAGCGTATAGCCAATGCTGGCTGAAATGGAAAACTTGAATTTATCTACCTTGAACGGTTTTTCAATCGCCGTCAGCAACTTTTTGAGCAGTCGTGCATATTCGTTGGCCGTCCGTAGCCCGCACAATAACATGGCAAATTCATCGCCTCCGAGCCTGGCCAGGGTATCTTGCGGTTTGAGCAGGCCATTCAGTCGGGCTGCCAGTTGCATGAGCAAACGGTCACCGTATTCGTGGCCGTATTGGTCATTGACGATTTTGAAGTCATCCAGGTCAATATAACAAATGGCCACCAGCGTCGACTGGCTTTCTGCTTCGTGTAGCGCTTGTTGCAATCGGCTCGAAAACAACACGCGGTTAGGCAGTTGCGTCAGCACATCATGATAAGCCAGATGCTCAAGCATGTTTTGTTGCTCTTTGGCGCGCGTAATGTCTGAAAAGAGGCCGACATAATGCTGAAATTCGCCCGCCTGGTTGAGCACTGGCGACAATTCGAGTTCTACCAGATACTCATGACCTTGTTGATGACGGTTCCAGACCTCGCCCTGCCACTCCTGAAAGCCATGCTGGCTGTCATATAGGGACTGGAACAGGTCTGGTTGCTGATAGGCGATGCCCAGTTGTTGCGGAGTTTTACCCATGACTTCAGGTTGTGCATAGCCTGTAATCACGCTGAAGGAGGGGTTGCACTGAATGATATGCCCCTGGGTGTCGGTAATGAAAATTGCATCATGGGCATGGTCAAACACGCTGGAAGAGACCTTTAGCCGGCTGGCATTGGCCTGCAGCTGGCTCACCATTTCACGCAGGCGTCTGCGCATTTTAAGCATGTTGGCGATCAGGCTGTCTGGGGCTGCCGTGGTTTGGTCTTCGGCAAAGTCGCCGCTTTCAATCCGCATCAATAAATGCTTGGCTGTCTCGGGATCACCGCCCAAGGGGTTCAACACAAACCGCTGCAAGCCGCTGACAATGGCAATCAGCACGACCAATGTCAGGATAAAGGTAATGATCATCAAAGGCGACAGCGCGCCCAGTGCAGACCAGTAAGCCTCACTGGTCGGGTACACAATATTGATCTGAAAATCCCATTCTGGCACCTGCCGCGTGACCTTGGTCCAGCGGTGCTGGCTATCTTTGAGGGCGGTTTCTGCCTCCAGGCGTGTCAGTCCATTGGTCAGAAAGCGGATATTGCCGTGTCCGTCGGTGATGGCCACAAAGCCTTTTTTCAAAAATCCCCATTGCCGGATCGCCTGGTCAATGGCGTTAAAATCAAGCTTGTAACCGACGTACCAGGCCCCAATCAGGTTACCGTGATTATCCTGCATGGGCTCATAGCGGGAGAGATACGATTCCCCAAGGATATCTACCACGCCAAAATAAGCCTGATTTTTTTGCAGTGCGACAATCGCCTTGCCAAACGGATCCAGCTCTGTGCCAAACGCATTGGTGCCATCCGCTTTTTTGACATTGGTAGAAATACGCAGAAACTGCCCGCCACGTTTGACAAAAATGGTGGCGGTACCGCTACCTATGCGTGTCACTGAATCGACCAGTAGTGTGCTGCCGGTTTGAGGGGTATCCCCAAATTGCAAGTTTGGGACGTCCATTCCCAGTATCTGGGTCGTGCCGTTAATATTGGGCGGGCCTTCAAGCGAGCCATATTGTTTGAGCAAGGCCATACTTGAGAATACATGTTCGCTGACCAGGGTTTTCGCCGTGATCAACAGGTTGGACAGTTTTTGTGTTTCTTCCTGAGCCTGGGTTTCGATATTGTTTAAATGCGCGTTAAAAATAAATGCAAAAGAAACTAGACCGATCAGCAACCCCAAGCTGGTCAGTGGTAAAAGGATTTTTTTAAAAAGAGTGTAGTGCTTCATTGTAAGTTTATGTAATTATTTTATAAGTAATTTCCCCGTCCTGCATTTTGTTTATACATGGCTTTACAACTGACTGCAATCATTTATAAGACCGGGCCCCTGTGCGAGCCCAATTTTAAATAAATGCCGTCTTATTTATTACACAAATATTTGGGAATAGTTTGTTGTGGTGAATGATTGTGATTGATTTGGCCAGGTGAGGTGGCACTCACCTGAATGTTGTGAAAAAAATCTTTCAAATCAATCAATTAATGCGTAAAATGCGCAACTCTCAAGCATTAGCTGGTTACCCGCGTGGAAATCTATACTTCCCTCACTGCCAAACCCATTCAAAGTTACCGTCCTTATTGGGCGAAACGCTTTGGCACCGCCCCCGTGCTGCCCATGAGTCGCGCCGAAATGGATGCATTGGGCTGGGATAGCTGCGATATTATTCTGGTCAGCGGCGATGCCTACATTGACCATCCCAGTTTTGGCGTCGCCCTGATTGGCCGCTTGCTTGAGGCACAAGGTTTTCGCGTGGGCATTATTGCGCAACCAGACTGGCAGTCGGCAGAACCGTTCAAAGTGCTGGGTAAACCCAATCTGTATTTTGGCGTCACGGCCGGAAATATGGATAGCATGGTCAACCGCTATACCGCGGACCGCAAGATACGCTCGGATGATGCCTATACGCCGAATGCCGAGGCCAATAAGCGCCCTGATCGCGCGGTACTGGTTTACTCTCAACGTTGTAAAGAAGCCTATGCGGATGTGCCGCTGGTGATTGGTAGTATTGAAGCCAGCCTGCGCCGGATAGCGCACTATGATTACTGGTCAGATAAAGTCCGCCGTTCTATCTTGATGGATGCCAAGGCGGACTTGCTCGTGTTCGGAAACGCCGAGCGTGCCATTGTAGAACTGTCGCACCGTATTGCCCGTGGAGAAGCGATCCATGAGATTGAGGATATTCGCGGCACCGCGTTTATCCGCAAGCAAGTGCCAGATGAATTTGTGGAGGTGCCCTCTACCCGTCTCGACCGGCCAGGGGTGGTGGATAAGCACGAAGACCCCTATGCGATGAAAATGGGCAAAGCCGATGCCAGTTGCGCAACGGATGATCAGGCGAAAGACGCCAATGCCGCGGCGATCAGCTTGCCTTTGCCGCTGAAAGCTGCCAAAGTGCCGCGCGAACGTCAGGTGATCCGCATGCCTTCTTATGAAGAGGTGGTGAGTGATCCTGTCATGTATGCGCATGCTTCACGCGTGTTGCATCTGGAGTCTAACCCGGGTAATGCACGGGCACTGGTACAAAAGCATGGCAACCGGGAGGTCTGGCTCAATCCGCCGCCGATTCCCCTCACGACCAAAGAGATGGATTATGTGTATGACTTGCCTTATGCCCGCAAGCCCCATCCGGCCTATGGCGATGCCAAAATCCCGGCCTGGGAAATGATCCGCTTCTCGGTCAACATCATGCGTGGCTGCTTTGGCGGCTGTACTTTTTGTTCGATTACCGAGCATGAAGGCCGCATTATCCAAAGCCGTTCAGAAGACTCGATTTTGCGTGAAATTGAAGAAATCCGCGACAAGGTGGATGGCTTCACTGGCGTGATCTCGGATTTGGGTGGGCCGACCGCCAATATGTATCGCCTCTCTTGCAAGTCTGAGGAAATCGAAAAGAATTGCCGCAAGTTGTCCTGTGTCTATCCGGGCGTATGTGAAAACCTCAATACCGATCACTCTGCGCTGATTCAGTTGTATCGCAAGGCGCGCAACCTGCGCGGTGTCAAAAAGATTTTAATCGGCTCTGGCTTACGCTATGACTTGGCCGTGAAGTCGCCCGAGTATGTGAAAGAGCTGGTGCAGCATCATGTGGGCGGCTATCTCAAGATTGCGCCTGAACATTCTGAAGAGAATGTGCTAAGCAAAATGATGAAGCCTGGCATGGGCGCCTATGATGAGTTCAAGCGCATGTTTGAGCGCTTCAGTGCCGAGGCGGGTAAAAAGCAGTATTTGATCCCGTATTTTATTGCCTCGCATCCAGGCACCACCGATGAAGACATGCTTAATCTGGCCTTATGGCTCAAGCGCAATGATTTTAGATTGGATCAGGTGCAGACGTTCACCCCAACGCCTATGGCCATGGCCACTGCCATGTATCACAGCGGTAAAAATCCGCTGCGTAAAGTGACGGCGGATTCTGAAACCGTGCCCGTCCCTAAAGCAGGCAATATCCGCAAATTGCATAAAGCGTTTCTCCGCTACCACGATCCACAAAACTGGCCGATGCTGCGTGAAGCCTTGAAGAAAATGGGCAGAGCGGATTTGATTGGCAATGGTAAAAAGCACCTGGTGCCCGCGTACCAGCCTGCCGTGTTGCCACAAATCGTGCAATCGGACGGCAGCCGCTTCCAGGCCAAGCCATTAGCTAAAGGCTTTAACCAGACCAAAAGCTTTGCCAGCCCGAAAAAGCACGCGCCGCGTAGCAAAAAACATTGATGGATTAGCGTGCCGCTTGCGTCGGCGCTATGCCGGCATTGAGCAGCGTAGGCGGGCGATAATCGGCTTGTGCCAGCCATTTTTCTGCTACCGAACTATCCAGCGTCACGTTAACCGCCGTCACCGGCGGGGCTTGCAGCGCACTGGCTACATCAGGGGAGGGCGTGACCGGGTTGCCACGATAAGGCCGGTAAAATCTACCATCGCCTTTGCTAAACAAGCCCTTGAAAAAAGCATACAGGCCATAAGCAAACGCTTTGTATGCATCTCTGGGGCTGGATAAGCAGGCATTAGGGGCCACTGAAAACGGTTTTAGTTTAAGGCCTGCGGCACGGGCTTTGTCCAGCATCCATCCCAGTGCAATGGTGGCCAGCGGGTCATGGCCATAACCGCCGCCGACATTGGCGTGCGCGCCGATAAACCAGCGCTGCTCCACCGCAATGTTCTCAGGTTTTTGCTGGCCACCCGCATTGGTCCACATCGCTACTTTATAAGCTTCACGGTGTTCGTCTATTGCCATCGCATGGTAGGCATAAGAAACAATTTTTGACAGCTCGGTATCATGCCAGGCATAAAATCCCTGCTCTGAAATCATGGTGCCGGGGATGCCGAGCGCGCCGACGGTATCCCAAACTCCCAGAAAATGGACACGGACTTCCTGGCTGTAGGTCTGCCTGAACGCCAGGCACTGGGGGCTCTCCGGTGCAGCGGATTTGTCGCGGTAGAGCGCTTCAGCGCGTGCGAGCAAATCTGGTGTGCTGGTGTTGAGTAACCCGCATTTTCGGATCAAGCCGACCAGGCTTCTGGCCGTATACGCGCCACGGCTAAAGCCAAACACCCAAATTTCATCGCCTGCCTGATAGCGCCTGACCAGCCAGTCATAGCCTTTAAGCAGGTTTTTGCTCAAGCCATACCCAAATAAACCCCCGCGTAACTTTTCGCCGGTGCCGGTCCCCACGCCAGGTTCATAGAAAAAACGCTGTTCAATGTCGCCATCCTTGGCTTCGATTAAGGTCGAGAGTTGGTAGACGTTGGTCAGGTCTTGCGGGTCGTTCCAGGTGCCATCAAATAAAACAATCAAACGTTTGTTGCTTTTCATCTGGCTGTCTCCGGGGTTGAGGGGGAAGTGTCGCTGTATCCTTGAGTGCTTGATCATGGAGCTACCTGCCTATGGTAGTCCTCGGCGTGGGGGCTGGCAATGACGGCCTGATGCCTTGCAATCATGGCAGCGGATATTTATTTGTGAGACGATGTCACAATGCCGGTTGCTGAGGGTTTGCAACTGTTTAGCTAATCACAAAAAGTGAGGAATTTGATGCGAAGTGTCCGTTTGTTCGCCCTGTGTTTATTGATGGTAACCCCACTGCTGCAAGCGGCTGAGAAAGGCCTGTTCTGGCAGCTGGAGGCGCCCAATGGCCAGGTCAGTTACCTGTTTGGCACTATGCATACCGACGATAACCGGGTCACCAACTTTTCAGCGCCGGTGATTCAGGCGCTTAAAAATGTGAATATGTTTATGCTGGAGGTAGCAGAGGCGCCGCCAGTGAGTCTTTTGCAAATGCCAGACAGCAATTTGAAACAGTTACTCTCTGAAGCAGAATTGCAGCAGGTCGCTGCGCTGGCAGACATGCACGTGATCCCGATGGATGCGGTGGTCAAAATGAAACCCTGGTTGCTGGCAGTCATGTTTGATTTGCCCAAGCCACAAACGCCGTTTGCGCAAGATCTGTTGCTTAAAGCTAAAGCAGAGGAGTTCGACAAACGTATTGTGGGATTAGAAAGTGCGCAAGCGCATTTTGGTGTCATGGATAGTTTGTCCATGGATGAGCAGTTGCTCATGTTGCGTGCGGTGCTCAAACGCAGCCAAAAGCAAAAGGAGCAAGACTTTGAACGGTTGATGAAGGCTTATCTGGCGGGGGATGCCGATCAGGTCGCGAATATGGATGATGCCATGACGCGTGGCATTTTGCCGGCCGCTTTGTGGCAACGCATGCGCGTCAAGTTGCTGGACGAACGCAATGTGATGATGGCCGAGCGTAGTCTGGAGCAGGCGCGACAAGGCCGTGTGTTTATTGCCGTTGGTGCGGCGCATTTGGCCGGTAAAAATGGCTTGTTACAGGCCTTCAGGCAGGCGGGCTTTAAAGTCACCGCCATCAAAAAATAGCGGTTGAGGGGTGGTTGGATAGCGTCATCAGCTGTGGGTCTAGCGCGTCTGCGCAGAGGCGACTTCATGTGCAATCTGGCTAATGTGGGCCACAAAATCAGCATCTTCGCCGACCAGCAGTCGTGGCAGGTGCTGGCGGAAATCTTCACGCTGGCACCATTCACGCATGTAATCCTCCCACGACATCCAGCGGCGCAAGCGTTTGCCACGCATGTCGGGATCGTAAGCCAGCAAATAGGCGCGCTCAAACAGTGAAATGAGGATTTCAAACAACACCAGTTTGCGCTCCTCCTGTTCGGCGCTGAGCGCCAGGGATTCGCGGTTGGAGCGCAATTGCAGGTCGGGGTGAGCCATCACCAGCTTGAGAAAATCCGTGTAGTTATCTGCAAGTAACTGGTAGACCTCTTCATCTTCATTTTCGCGCTCTTTGCGCTGTTCAAGCACAAACGTCACAATGGCCAGCGGCAAGCCGACCACGGTGACCACATAGCTCAGTAATTCCCAGGTTTCTAAAGACATCAAAGCACCGCAGTGTTTCAGGCCGGGTCGGGCCAGGGTTAAGAAAGGTAGTTAGTTGATCTGGCTGGCACGCTGTTGAATGATGTCTATGCACTCATCAAACTGCAAGGACTTGTCAAAAAAATACTCTACGCCCATATTTTGCGCCAGATTACGATAGTAACTGTTGCCATGATTGGTCAACATGACAATGTCAGGCGTTTTGTAAGGGTAGCTCTGCTGGCGGGTATGCCTGACCACATCAAAGCCCGTGCCTTTGGCCAGCTCAATGTCGAGCACGACCATGTCGTACTCATGGGCATTGAGCAGGTTGATCGCTTCATCACTGGTGGTGGCGACATCCTGGATATCAAGCTGCTGACAGTCTTGCAGCATTTCCACAATGACATCACGGATCAACGCAGAATCTTCAACTAACAATAATCTATACATAACAATCTCACCAATGACTCCCTGGGTGATCTAATTTAAGCAAGTTGAATGCTGACATGACAAAAGGGCGCCTTGTTAGTGATTTTTCTTTAGTTAAGTAGCCCATATTTAATGGCATAGTATGTCAGGTCAGCATTTGATTTCATGGCCATTTTTTCCAGAATGCGACTGCGATAAGTGCTCACGGTCTTGATACTGATGAAGAGCTCCTCTGCAATGGCCGTTGGGGTCTGCCCCGCAGCCAGCTTGACGAATACTTGAAACTCGCGGTCGGACAGGGTTTCATGTAACTGCTTTTCCGAAGGATGACTCAGTTCATTGGTCATCAGCTCTGCCAGTTCGGCCGAAATATAGCGTTTGCCGCTGGCAATGGTACGGATGGCCTGAATGATTTCATCTGAATCCGCATTTTTCGATAAATAGCCCTTGCAGCCGTTACGCATCAGGTTCAATGCATACTGGTCTTCAGAATAGCCGCTCAGCACCAGCACCGGCAAGGTCGGGGCGACGTGCTTAAGCTCATGCAGCGTATCGACCCCATTTTTATCCGGCATGGATATATCCAGTACCATGGCATCAAACTCGTTTTTGCGTACCAGCTGGATGGCTTCTGAGCCTGAGCTTGCTTCTCCGGTGACCTGCAGGTCAGACTCAAGCTCAATCAGGTTACGTAAACCATCACGAACAATACTGTGATCATCTACCAAAAGAATTCTTTTCATGTGGTTCTCTTATTGTTTTGGGGTGTCAGAAGCCGGTTTTTCAGTATGAGCTGCTTCGCCACCCTCATCTTCAGGTGTTGCCGGTGGCGGTGGCGCAATCTCGTTGCGGAATACCTGCCAGTCATGACTGATCATTGACAGCGAATCTGCAAACAAGGGTTTTTTATACCACTGTGCACGCACTGCCAAAAACACAATCAGTCCGATGGCGGCAGGAACCAGCATCACCAGCCCCAGAATCAAGGTGCGATGTGGATTCTCCCACAAGATGGAAAACAGCCACATCAACCCGAGCAAGCCGGTAAAAATAAACATGCTGAAGACCACCAGCAGGCCGACAATGCTGGTAGCCATGCGTTGGGTTTCCTCCAGAAAATCCTGCTTCATGTGTTGCGCTCTGTCTTCGGTATAGTCAGCCACATGATGGCGCAAATTGATGAAATTATCCTTCAATGCCGAGACTTTACGGTCTAGAAACAGTACAGCCACAAATTTCAGGAGGTTTAACCACATAGATTTCCTTAATTATTCGCGACGCTTGGCGCCCAACAGGTATCCTATCAGCAAACCGACGCCAGCGGCTACCAGTACCGTACCCAGTGGATGCTCTTGCACCGTGTCAGCGGTTTTGTCCTTGATGGTGTGATAGGTATCGCTGACTTCACGCTGTACCTGATCCTTCACACGGCCTGCTTTCGCTGACAGGTTAGAAGCCAATGCCGCTGCATTTTCTTCGCTGGTCAAACGGTCGATATTTGCTTTCAGGGTGTGAATCAAGGCCTTGGCCTTGTCTTGTGTCGTGTCAGCCGTGTCATTGACTGCGTCCAGCAAATCATTGGCGGTGGATTTGACTTGCGCTGCAATTTCTTCAATGGCTTGGTCAGATTTTTTAGCTAAATCATCCGTTGTATTTTCAACATGGTCTTTGGAAAAATTAAACATTTTGTAACTCCTTTAAAAAGTCATACAGCATGGTTGAAATCGATCTTGATGTTCTATGAGCATTAAGATGCGTTTTCAATATGGTGCCATCTTAACTGCCCGGCCTGCGAGAACCTATCGGCTCACTACCGATTACACGGTCAGAATTCTCTGACAATACTTATTTGGCTTGATCACGCATGTTTACATTGCCCATCCTCATCAAGCCCGTTATGATGATAATGTATTGTTCACAATGCACATTAAAATACGCTGGATTGACCCTTCTTTCAATCTTTATCCTTGTAAACCGCATGCAAAAAATCAGAACCCAATTGATGGCCTTGCTGGACAGGCTGGAAGTCATCAGTGATACCTTTGGCGGTAATACGGTGGCTTTACTGACGGTGAGTTTATTGCTCGCTGCGGCCATGCTGGTGGTGAACGATCGCTTGATCGTCAATACGCGTGAAAAAACAGACCTGCTGACCAAACTGGACCAGCTCCTGATGGAGGAGTGGAAAACACAAGCCAGTCTTTCGGTGGCTGAAAGCGCGCAGCGCGGCTACTTGCTCACCCGTTCGGAAAACTATTTCGCGCCTTATGACGAGGCGACGCAGGAGATCAGCGAACATCTGCAAAACATCAATACGCTGTTGAACCATACCAATCTGGTCAAGCACATCACGATACAAAACATCATGAACCAGCTGGTCAACAGCATTGCCAAAAAGTCTGCCGAAATGAGTGTGACCATTGATTTTGCCAAGAAGCACCAGTTCGACAAGGCGTTGGCCGTGGTCAAGCTGGACTCTGGCATTAAAGAAAGTGCGAACGTGCAAATGCTCTCGCGCCAGTTTGAGAAGGAAATCACCGATTACCGTCACGAACTGGCCGAGGCGAGAAATAATATGCGGCGCATGATGCGCTGGTTTGTCATGGCGTGCCCGTTGATCTTTGTGTCACTGGTGGTACTGGTGATTCGCCGTTTATTGCGTGAGCTGGCAGAAAAAGCCAATTTGCACGAACGCTTGACGGATGAGAACGCTGAATACGAGCGCAATATCCAGACCCTAACCGTCAGCCTGCAACGCCAGGCGCTGCAGGCACAGACTAACATTGAGCGTGAGCGATACCAGCTCTCGCGCGAATTGCATGATGAGCTGGGCTCGTTGTTGACAGCCATTAAAATGGATATTTCCTGGGCGATCAAATACTTAAAAGACAGCTCGCCGCAAATCACCGACAAGCTGAAAAAGACCAACCAATACCTGGACCGCAGTATCAACTTCAAACGCGAGATTGTGCAAAACCTGCATCCCTCCATGATCAAGAGTTTTGGTCTGATCGCCTCGTTGCAAAACCTGGTTGATGAGGCCGCTGCCCGTAACCATTGGCAAATGGATATCATCATGCCCGAGCAAGAGCTCATGATGAACGAGACCTTGAGTTTGATTATTTATCGCCTGGTGCAAGAGAGCCTGAACAACTGCAGCAAGTATGCACAAGCCAGTGGCGTTTCGGTGCATCTGATGCACGACGACCAGCATATCAAGCTTGAAATTGCCGATAATGGTATCGGCTTTGATATGAATAGTCTGACCAGTAGTAACACCGGCATTAGCGGCATGCGCAACCGGGTAGAGTCTATTGGCGGCCATTATGAAGTCACCAGTACGCCTGGCCAGGGCACCAGTACGCGGGTGATGTTACCTTTCCTTGCTGCCGAACCGGCAAACAACTAAGCCTCCTTAATACAGCGTTTTGCACGCTGTAGTCATATTCTGACAAGGGATTCAGTCGGTGGACGACTGACCCCTGTGCTCCCAGCCGGTAACATGGCTACACATCGCATCAACTACTTTGCGATGTGCGTAAATAAGGAGACGCAAATGTCAATGTCAAAATATAAACAAGCAATCATCTTTGGCAGCCTGTTGGCAACAACAATCACTGTGAATGCCTTTGCGTTCGATTTGGACGAAGTGCAAAACGGCGTACAGCCCTATCAGGAAGAGTTTAAGGCCTTGGACAAGAATAGCAACAGTACCTTGACCTGGGCAGAAATACAGCAAGACAAAAACGTAAAGAAAAAAGATTTCAAAGCGTTTGACCACGACAATGATGGCACTTTGAGCTATGAAGAATTTGCAGAGCTTAAGACACAGACCAGCCAGAAAGCCATTAAAGGCGCCATGTCTGACAGCTGGATCACCACCAAAGTCAAAGCCAAACTGCTCGAGGAAGAATCCTTGAAGTCACTCAAGATCAGCGTGGAAACTCATAAAGGCGAAGTATTGCTGAGTGGGTTTGTCGGAGATGCTTCTCTCAAAGCCAAGGCTGAAGAGTTGGTGACTGGCGTAGAGGGCGTTAAATCTGTGAAAAACGCTATTGTGGTGAAAGGTTAACTCACACCCCCTCGCAAGCTACATATCCTCTCCCAATGATGTAGCTTGCTTTTTTTGTTTGGCGGGTTGTCCTACAAGTAGTTGTTAGATTCATCCTCTTTGCAGCTTGGACAACTCGCCCTCTTAATCACGTGTACAAATGAAAGGAAACATCATGAAAATGAACCGTTATCTGACTATGAGTGCTTTAGTAACTTTAATGGGTCTTGCCAGCACCCATGCGCTGGCACAAGGCGAACCGATGTATAAATTTTTGCCTAGCGAAACGGTGGTCGACAATGTGAAAACCCTGTTGCAGAGCCATGGCGTAGATGCTTCAGCAATTGAAGTGAATTCTGACACCCATGGTGTGGTTCAACTGAGCGGTCAGGTTGCTTCCAAAGAGCAGGTTGAAACGGTGACTAATCTGGCCAAACAGGCTGAAGGCGTGTATGCCGTTCTGGGCGAGTTGCGCTATACCACAGGTGAAGTGGTGCCAGCCCCTGCGCCCGCAGGCATGGATACAGTGATGGATACCCCACCTGCACCTGGCAGCGCTGTTGAGCAGATGGATGCCCAATGAACTGATGGACAAGGCCATGCGGTGGTATCAGAGATGTCCCGGCAGGAGTTATTGATGCTGGGGCATCACATGTCTACCGGATTCGTACTCGGCCTGGTTGGCTTGTCGGATGAACAGTAACTGATCGGTGGCAAAACCCAATTCTTTGGCTTTGGCCATCAAATGTTGTTTGATCGGGTAGGGGAGTTGTGGTGTGCGCGAGAGTATCCATAAGTAGTCTCTGCCACTGCTAACCAAGGCATAGTTGTAATAAGGCTTATCGATTTCGAGGATGGTGTAATCACCATAAAAAGGGCCGAAGAATGACACCTTGAGTTTGCCGGTACGGCTGCCGTCAGGATTGGCCGGATCGACAAATTTGGCCTTGCCGGTAGCGACACTCCAGTCGTTTTTCTGGGGATCGAAGCCACGGTTCACTACCTTGAGCGTGCCATCCGCTTCGATGGTGTAATTGGCCGTGACTTGCTCCAAGCCTTTTTCAAATCGGTTGTCCAGTCTGGCAATTTCATACCAGGTTCCGGTGTATTGGTTAGGGTCAAAGCTGCGGACAATGGATTGCTCGGCCTGGCTGGGCATCGGCGCTGAGCAGCTGATGAGACAAGTTGACACGATGCAAATGCAAAAGAGGCTGAGACGGCTATTTAACATAACAATATAGTCAATAAACAATATATGGTTTTTCAAAGACCATTTAAAATAGCATAAATTCAAACAAGGGATACAACATGAAAAAATTGATTTGGGGTGTGTTGTTCATATGCGCAACACCAGTCATGGCAGATAATCTGGAAACAGGTCTTGGCGGCGGCCTGGGCGCTGCAGCCGGGACTGCAGTAGGTAGCGTGTTAGGCGGCTCTACCGGTGAGGTCATCGGTGGCGCTGTCGGCGGTGGTCTGGGAGGCGCGGCGACCACAGGCCGTGCGGGACGGACCGGTGCCATTTTGGGTGGGGCTGCGGGCGGTGCCACCGGGGCAATGGTTGGGCGTAAAGTGAGCGGTACTACCACAGGCGCTGTGGTCGGCGCCGGTGTTGGCGGTGCAGGCGGTGCAGTGGTCGGTAAAGTGATAGACGAGCCGGATCCCTATGCAGGGCGTGGCTATGGCAAACGACACAAAGGTCCGCGCCATCACCACAAGCACAGACACCATGATCACGATTAAGACTGCTGATTAAGCGCGCGTGTCGTACAAGTGTCTATTTGATCCTCTTCCCTTTTTCATTGAATGGAGCATGACATGAAAACATGGATGATTGCTGTCAGTTTGCTGATTTCCAGCAACCCCAGTTGGGCGCAAAGCTGTAATAGCAAAAATGTCGGTGCCAGTGGCGTCGGTGGCTTGGCTGGTTCAGCCATTGGTGCCGTGATGCTGGGGCCCGCGGGTGAAGTGCTCGGGGGCGCCGTAGGTGGTGCCGTGGGGAGTGTGGTCGCCAATGGCGGCAAAGCACAGCCTGCGACGATGTTGGGGGGTGCCGTGGGCGGGGCCGGCGGTGCAATCCTGGGGCGTGGTTTGGGTGGTGGCAGGTTGCTCGCGGTGATTGGTGCCGGTTTAGGCAGTGCAGGCGGCGCTTGCGTGGCTCAGCAAAGTGGAGCCACAAAAACACATCACGTCTCACACACGAAAAAACAGACTGCCAATAACGCCACTGCCAAAGCACAAAAATTGCTCGGTAGTTAAATCCAGGCTTGGGGGCAGCTTGAGTTTCAAGTTGCCCGGCTTTCACACAACAGGATTTAAAATTGCCAGTTTGCTAATGCCAGTGCTTGCTGGCAGTTAATGCGCCGCCAGCTTGAGGCCGATAATGCCGGCCATAATCATGCACAAGCTGAAGATGCGCAATGGAGATACCGGTTCATTAAATAGCCAGATGCCGCCGATCACAGTACCGACAGCCCCAATGCCAACCCAGACGGCATAAGCCGTGCCGACAGGCAGCTGCTTGACACAGACGCCCAAAAGCCAGACGCTGATGACCATGGTCACGATGGTCCAGAACGAGGGCCAAAACTTGGTGAATCCCTCGGTATACTTCAAACCGATAGCCCAGGCGGTCTCAAACAATCCCGCAATTATCAGCACTAACCAGATCATGAAGGTCCTTTGTTGATCGTTCAGGATTGAACGGCAATTAAATCCTCGTCGGTGAGCCAGCGCCATTCCCCCACTGCCAGAGTCTCTGGTAGCGCCAGTTGGCCAATTTTAATGCGTTTCAAGGCTTCTACGCGGTTGCCGATGGCGGCGATCATGCGCTTGACCTGATGGTATTTGCCTTCTGCCAGCGTGAGGTGTATCACGGTCTCTGTGATCTGTGTGGCGGCCAAGGCAGCAATCGTTTCGTCTTCATCAATCAGTTGCACGCCTGCCAACAGGTGCTGCATATCGGCAGTGCTCAAAGCGTGTTTGCAAGTCACCTCGTATACCTTGGGTACATGGTGTTTGGGCGAACTGACTTTGTGTATAAACTGACCATCGTCTGACAGCAAAATCAGGCCGGTGGTATCTTCATCTAGCCGTCCGATACACTGAACGCCGCGTTCAACCAGTGGGCTGGGCAGCAGCGTATAGATGGTCGGGTGAAATTGGGTTTTATGCGTACATTCATAATGCGCCGGTTTGTGCATCATCAGGTAACTATGCTCGCGGTATTGCCAGGGCTCACCTTCCACCGTGAAGTGCAGGCTGTTGTCGAGCGCAAACTTGGCGTCCGGGTCATCACAGGGTTCACCATTGACGGTGACTGCATCGTTAACAATTAAAATGCGGCACATTTTGCGTGTGCCAAAGCCCTGCCGGTGCAAGATACGTTCTAAATCAAGTGTTTTTGCCATGCAGGAATTATACGTGAATGGTGCGCAGCTTTGGGCTGGGCGCGTATTTGTGGATGGATTCCAGGCAAAAATCAGCCAGCCGCGCAATTCACGTATAATTCCTGCATGGCTTTTAAACATATTACCTCCCGCGATAACCCTGTCTTCAAGCAATTGCGCAAGCTGGCCGACCAGTCGCGTGAGCGCAAAAAAACGGCGTCTACCCTGTTGGAGGGCGTGCATTTGATTGAAGCCTACCATCAGGTCTATGGTGAACCCAGGCTGCTGATTATCCCTGAAGGGCATAGTAATGACGAGGCGACGGCCTTGATACAGCAGTTGACGGATGTGGATACGATGCTGTTGCCTACGTTGATGTTTGCCGAGTTGGCGCCAGTGGCATCCAGTAGTGGTGTGATGGCCTTGGTGGATATTCCTGCTGCGACGCTGCCCGCGCACTGTGATTTTGCACTGGTGATAGAAGATATCCAGGATCCGGGTAATTTGGGCAGCATCTTGCGGACGGCCGCGGCCGCAGGCGTGCAGGCCGCCTATCTGACTAAAGGTTGTACCGATGCCTGGTCGCCCAAAGCGCTCAGAGGCGGGCAGGGGGCACAGTTTATTTTACCGCTGATGGAAAGCGTGGATGCGCTCGAGGTGATTGCGGGCTTTTCCGGCAAAACCCTTGCTTTGACCATGCAGGGCGCCAGCTTGTATCAGCAAGGGCTGCAAGAGCCCGTCTTGTTTGTGGTGGGCAACGAAGGGGCTGGGATTTCTGCTGTGCTGCAAGCCGCGGTTGAGACCTGTGTCACCATTCCTATGGCACATCAGGGCACACTGGCCCTGGAGTCTTTGAATGCGGCCGCAGCCACCGCGATTGCGTTATTTGAATGCCAGCGCCAACGCGGACTGGGCACATAGCCGCAGATTAGTGTTTGATGCCAGGCGAGTTGTCTGCCTCAAACAAGGCGAGCGCTTCTTCTTCATCAACCACATAGTGTTTGTGGCAAAAGTCACATTGAATCTCAATGCTGCCTTGCTCCTGCAAAATGCTTTGCACTTCTTCCAGACCCAGCATTTGCAGCATATTGCTGACATTGGCTTGCGAGCAACTACAAAACGCCTGCACTTCGCGCCCGCTAAATAACCGTACATCTTCTTCCACAAACAACCGCTGCAAGAGGGTGACCGCTTCCAGATCCAACAGCTCCGGGGCCGTGACAGTACCCGCCAGATGTTGCACACGGTTCCAGCAGTCCAGATCACTTTCTTGCTGCTGCGGCAATTTTTGCAACAGCAGGCCAGCCGCGCGGTTTCCCTCCGCGGTCAGCCATAGGCGGGTGTCAATCTGTTGAGAGCGCAGCATGTAGTTTTCAAGCATGCTGGCTATGCTGTCACCTTCTAGCGGCACAATGCCCTGATAAGGCTCGCCCGTTTCAGGCATCAGGGTAATCACCAGCTGGCCTTGTGCGAGCCAGTCTATTAAATGTGGGCCATTGAGTTCGCCACTGATCTTGGCTGTCGCGCGGATATTTAAAGCAGAAGTGCATTCAACCACCAATAACTGCAAGGCGCCTTTACTTTGCAATTGCAAAATCAGTTTCCCTTGCATTTTGAGGGTAGAGGTCAGCAACACACTGGCTGCCGCAAACTCACCAATCACGCTTTTGAGCGCATCAGGCAGGCTCTGATGCTCAAGCGCAGTGAACAGGCTTTGATTGAGCTGAACAAAATTACCGCGCACGGCGGACTGTTCAAAAATAAAAGGGTGCAGTTGGTCTGGACGTTGTGCATTTTTCATGTGCGCTATTTTAACATTGAAGCTTGGCGTCGCTGACACCCGCAATAAAAAAGCCCGCACAGTGGCGGGCTAAAATCACATGCATGCTAGATCAGAAATGATAGTTCAAGGTCGCACGGGCGTTTAAAGGCGCACCGGGCGTAATGTTATTGTTGTTGTGCGCAAACAGGGCATAGTCTTTGTTAGTCAGGTTCTCGATATTGATTTGCGCATCCCACTGCGGGCTTAACTTGGCAAAAATCGCTGCATCAAAACGCGTGTAACCAGGCAGCAGCGTGCTTTGGCTAGCCGTTGGGGTGGCCGCATACATTTCTGAGCGGCTGACCATGCCCAACGCGACGGCCCACATGTCATTGATCTGGTATTTATTCCACAATGAGAAGGTGCGGGTGGGTGTCATTGCCAGATTGCTGCCAGCCAGGATCGCACTGTTGCCTGCGCCTTGCTGTTTGGTGATTTCGCCTTCTTGCAACGTGAATGCGCCCATGACCTGCCATTGGTCAGTCACCTTGCCGCTCAGGCCAACTTCCAGACCTTTGGTTTCCTGGCCGTCAAGCAGAATAGAGTTACCTGTATTTGTAGGGTCTGCGGCCAAAACATTTTCTCTTTCAAGTTGAAAAATGGCGGCAGTCAATGCCAGATTGGGGTTGATATCCCATTTTGCGCCGACTTCTTTATTAATGAATTTTTCAGGCTTGAAGCTTTGAGTGCTCACGGTAAGACCAATCAACTGATCCCCAGCGCGCGGCACATATGAGGTGCTGTAGCTTGCATATAGCGAGCTATCCGTCGTAGGTTTGTAAATCAGCCCGGCTCGCGGTGAAAGCAGATTATTTGTGACATTGATATTAGCAAAGTTACCTGTTCGCAAGTCGGTGTAATTTGTTTCCAAATGATCATGTCTTAAGCCCAGGACTGCCTGCCATTTGGGGTTGAAAACGATTTGATCCTGCAAGTATATGGCGGCAACGGTAAAGTCACTTTTCTGATTGCGGCTGGTTGCATTAAAGGCTACATTGGAAACTGTAGGGTTATCGGCCGAGACGCTGCCAGTTAAGTTTTCACTCGTTCCCTGAGTGAGTCGCTTATTTGTCGTATCTTGTGCAGCAAGCTCTGTCCCAGCCAGCAACTTATGTTCTACATTTCCAGTTTTGGCTGTATAGGTAATATCAGTTTGGTTAATCAGGTTCTCACGTTTTGTCTCATCTCGATAAGCGCCTAATTGCAGGGTATTGGCGGTTGTCACACTGCTATTTGCATAAACGTTTTGATAATACTTATCGTAGTAGGCCAAACGGGTACTGTTTTTGACCTGCACGCCGTTATCAAAGGCATGGCTGATGGCAGCATTAAAGGCGACAGTTTCTGTTTCGGTCGGGCTTAATTTTGCGTTACCAAAAAACTTGTCATAATCCTTGATGCGATAAGGACGATTATTCAGGTTGCTGTTGTCCCCACCGATAAAAGACGGTATGCCTCTATCCGCAGTGCGTTCGTCTTTAAAGTATTCGGCACTTAAAACAATCTCGGTTTTATCCCCCGGCTTGATCGTAAAGGTCGGCGTCATGCCATACCGTTTTAATTCCACGCCATCACGGTAAGAGTTGGAGTTTTCATACACCGCATTGAGTCTGAATGCCAACTCTTCTGACAACCCCTGACCATAATCCGCGGTGATCCGGCGGTGATCGAAACTGCCGTAGCTCACGCTGAGGTCTCTGACTGGATCCCAGCCGGCTTTTTTGCTGACGCGGTTCACGACACCGCCTGCGCCGCCGCGGCCAAAAATCATGCCGTTAGGGCCTTTAAGCACCTCGATACGGTCAGTGTTATATAAGTCGCGGTAAGTCTGAATGTCATCACGCAGGCCGTCTACAAACAAGTCACCCGTAGTCTGGTTGCCACGTAATACAAGCTGGTCACGGTTACCTTCACCTTGTGCCGCTTGCACACCAGGCACATAGCGCACGGCATCAGCGATGCTTTGCATGGACTGGTCTTGCATAAAGTCGCGCGTAATCACGGTAATGGCTTGCGGTACGTTGACCAGCTCGGTATCGGTTCTGGTCGCGGAGGTGGAGCGCTTTGCGTTGTAACCCTTGACCGGTTTGGTGTCACTCTGTTTCTCTGCCTTGACCTCGACCTCTTGTAACTCGACGGTTTCGCGCTCACTGGCGCCTAACGCGGTCATGGATAACAGTGCGCTACTAAAAAACAGCCCGATCGAGAGCAGCGTTGGACGAGGTCTGAACGGATTTTTCTGGGTATTTTTAATTGTCATAAAATTAATATCCTCTCAATGATTGCCGCGAATATTAACTTAATTGATAATGGTTATCAATAAATTTTGTAAGTTTTGTCAGCAAATCACGGGATAAGCGTGAGTACTAGTCGCTAGCAAGCTGGCCGAGTTGCCAATGGGCCATTGCCCATTGCCACAGCGCAGGCAAGTTTGAAAAAGTGGGAACCGGTTGCGGTAAATAGGGTAGAAAGTTGAAGGCGGCAACGAGCGTGGCCAGGATATTGTCGAGCGGCAAAGCGGTTGCCAGGGTTTGTTTGCTGAGTTTTTGCCCTTGGTCGTTCAATACCAGCGGCATATGGGCATACGCTGGGGTGGCATAGCCCAAGCACTGTTGCAGATAGATCTGCCGCGTTGTGGACTGCAGCAGGTCTGCACCGCGCACCACGTGGGTCACGCCTTGCAAGGCATCATCAACGACCACGGCTAACTGGTAGCTGAACAGACCATCGGCACGCTTGATCACGAAGTCTCCGATGTCTCTGGCCATGGCATGTTGCTGCCAGCCGACAATTCTGTCCGCAAAGCCGATATTGATAGCAGGCGTTTTCAAGCGCCAGGCAGCTGGTGTGTCTGGTTTAATGGGATGTTGCAGGCAAGTGCCAGGATAAATGGCACCTTCAATGCCCAGTTGTGTTGAGCTGTCGGCAATCTCCTTGCGCGAGCAGGTGCAAGGGTATGCCAGGCCCCAGTTGCGTAACTGCGCCAGGGCGTGCTCATAGTGCTCGGTGCGTTCACTTTGGTAGACGATTTCCTCATCCCAAACAAAGCCATAATGCTGCAGGGTGCGAATGATGTCTGCGCTGGCGCCGGCGACGCGGCGGGTGGTGTCTACATCTTCTATACGCAGCAGCCAGCGGCCGCCCTGGCTTTTAGCATCGCAGTAACTGGCGACGGCGGCGACCAGTGAGCCAAAATGCAAGGGGCCGGTAGGCGAAGGGGCAAAGCGGCCAACCACCATGGCGTTTTACTGGGTGACGTAAGGCGGAATATGCCAGGCCACCAATTGGCCGCCCCGCAATTGCAGATGACAGGCCATGCGCTCAATGCCCTGGCTAGAGACGTCAAAGGTATACGTGCGCTGTAACTGCATGCGTCCATTGCCGTCCCTGGCAAAACCGACGCGGGCGCAAGCCACGGTTTCATCCAGAAACTGCAAATGGCAGCGCTCAGCCAACTGGCGGCCAATCTTGAGCGCGATCTCACGTTTCGAAATCGTATCCATCCAATACCATGCGCCCGCCATCAAAATGGCTAATAAGGCCCATTCAGCCATCGTTGTTCTCCTTTAAGACGATTATCTTTTTCAGTGTATGATGACCAATAATCCGTTTCATATTCATTTCATTCTTATTTAGTGTTGTTAACGATGAATTCAAGCCGCGAAGCAGATGCGATTCAAGCTTATTATAATTTATTGCACAGCAAGGGCGCTGATGCTGCCATCATGGCACAGCGCGACGCGGTGCTGGCTGAGTTAACGCCGCTATTAAAAGACCAAGAGTGCAGCAGCACGGTCTACCGGCAAGCGGTGGACGATTGTCTGGCCGACAAAGAAGCCCAGCGCTGGCCAGAAATCCTGACCATTATCCGCGAGTTTTATCCTTTTTGGCGCGGCGATGTGAAAGCCGTCATGCAATATGCCGATACTGTCGGCTTTGAATTACATCCTATTGGTTGGCAGCCGGCGGTGATTGATTTGCAGTCCGTTTGGCCGGCGTTGCAGTCCGAGAAGTTTGAAACAGCAGAATTATGGCCGCTTAACGGCTACGTCAAAGCGCTCAAATCCATGGAGCACAAGCAGGAGATGGATATTGAACTGCGTACGCGCATGGCAAAGCTCATGTTGTTGCGCTTGCGTGAAGCACCACTCACAGAAAAAAACGCCTACCGCATCACCGCTGACGCAACCCTGCCGCTATTTAATCTCAAAAATACCCGTCACCTATTTTTAAACGCGGTGCGTGAATTTTACTATTTCTGGTCTGCGCATCCTGATGCGGTCGAAATGCTCAAGCAATTGCAACCGGTCGAGATCATATAAGTCTGTCCCTCCTCCGTATTGGCATACGACGATACGGTTATCCACCGCTTTATCCGTGTTTTGTTGACGCAAACTCTCGATGAGTTCGCATGGCATGCCTCATTCATCAGCATTTGAGCATCTTTAAGTACTTTTGTTTAAATATGCCCTAATTTGCACCAATAATGTGCAATGCACTTTTGATTGAGTTATTTTGGGGCGTTTTTGCCGGTGCCCAAACTCCACTCCTTTTAAAATCAATCACTTAAAAATGGCCTGATATTTGCTTGAAACCTGCGCATTTTAAAAAGGCGTGTCTTTCAAACAAAACGCCAATCAATAATTATTGAATTCGGAGAGCGAAATGGAATCATTAGTGACAGCTAATGACGTCCTGTTTGTATTGCTGGGGGCCATCATGGTCTTGGCAATGCATGCCGGTTTTGCCTTTTTGGAGGTCGGCACAGTACGTCAAAAAAATCAGGTGAATGCCCTGGTTAAAATTATGGTGGATTTTTGTGTGTCTACTATTGCCTATTTTTTTATTGGCTATGGTATTGCTTATGGCATCCACTTTTTCAATGGTGCCGAAACACTGACCGTGCAAAACGGTTACGGTCTGGTCAAGTTCTTCTTCTTGCTCACCTTTGCCGCCGCCATTCCTGCCATTATTTCTGGCGGCATTGCTGAGCGCGCCAAATTCAACCCGCAACTGGCCGCAACATTTTTGCTGGTTGGCTTTGTTTATCCGTTTTTTGAAGGCATTGCCTGGAACGCTCATTTTGGGTTTCAGGACTGGCTGAAGGTCAGTTATGGTGCAAACTTTCACGACTTTGCCGGTTCGGTGGTCGTGCATGCCATGGGCGGCTGGATTGCCTTGCCTGCGGTGATACTGCTGGGCGCACGTAATGGTCGCTATACCAAAGATGGCCGTTTGCATGCGTATCCACCTTCCAATATTCCATTCCTCGCTTTGGGTGCATGGATACTCACTGTAGGCTGGTTCGGTTTTAACGTCATGTCCGCCCAATCCATACAAGGCATTTCCGGCCTGGTAGCGGTCAATTCACTGATGGCGCTGGTGGGTGGCACGCTGGCCGCATTGCTGCTGGGTAAAAATGACCCGGGCTTTGTGCATAATGGACCGTTGGCTGGTCTGGTGGCTGTCTGTGCCGGCTCGGATGTCATGCACCCACTGGGCGCACTGGTCACTGGCGCAGTCGCTGGCACCTTGTTTGTCTGGGCATTCACCCTCACGCAAACACGCTTCAAAATCGATGATGTGCTTGGTGTCTGGCCGTTGCACGGCTTGTGTGGTGCCTGGGGCGGTATCGCGGCAGGTATTTTCGGTGCGACCAGTCTTGGTGGCATGGGCGACGTCAGCCTGATGAGCCAGCTGGCAGGTACTGCATTGGGTGTAGTGATCGCGCTAGTGGGCGGAACCATCGTTTACGGCGCATTAAAGAAAATCGTAGGTATCCGCCTGGATGCCGAGTCAGAGTTTGATGGCGCGGATTTGAGCATCCATAAAATCCCGTCGGTGTCTGGGGATTAAGGCCTATCACTTTAGAAATATGTTGATGCTGTTTTAGTGCAGTCATCAACGCTGAGAGGGATGGTGCCGCAGGCAACTCTGCGACGCAGTGTTGACCAAGATGGGCTGTCCCAACCAAACAGATAGGGTACTGGCGTCAAAGCCAGTCATGCGCTGACCGTCAACCTCGATGAGTGGCCGCCGGATCAGCAGTGGTTCGGCGCGCAGCATGGCCAATGCGTGTCGGCATCCAGGGTGGCCGGATCTATCTCGCCATCCCTGATTTTGGGGGCGGCCGGATTAAACCAGGCGTGCACCGGCAATGAGCCAAAAAATTGCAGCAGGCGCTCACGTGTCCAAGGCTCGGTGAGCAGATTTTTGGCAATCACCGTGTGTCCGGCCGCAGCCAGTTGGGCTTTTTGCCGACTGTTGTTGCTGCAACCGGGTTTTTCATAAAACAAGATGGTGCTCATCTAGACCTCCTTGCAAGAGTGCGGGCACTTGTTGTTCGATTTCCTGACGGATGGTGAGTGGCAGGGCATGCAGCCAGCGTTCAGGAATGGCCTGACTGCCATAGCGGGCACCCGCCAGCATGCCAACAATGGCGCCGGTAGTGTCGGCATCTTCACCCTGGTTCACGGTGCCAATCAGGCAGTCTTCAAAATTGTCAGTGTTGAGAAAAAAATGCAGCACGGTTTGCATCGTGTCAACAATATAGCCGCTGGCCCGGCCCGGATAGGGGTCGAATTTGAATGCCGGGTACTGTTTGACCAGTGCTGCCGCCAGCAAGCGGCAGGCCGCACCACCCTGGCCATTGAACAGTGCATGCACCATGCTGCCCAGCGTCAGGCAGGCGGCATCGGACAATGGGTGGTGATGGGTGAGGTGCGCTTGTGCCAGCGTGATTTTTTCAAACTGGTCTGGTAGGTGATAGGTGGCGATGGCAATGGGTGCCATGCGCATGGCCGCACCATTGCCGCCATCAGCTTCGGAAGGCGGGCCTTGTACGCTGCCTTCCAGCAAATAGCGGCGGATGCCGCGTCGGCAGGTATTGCCCACATCAATCGGCTGGTTTTTCAGCCAGTCAACAAACATGCGTGCGGCCGTTTCGGCATGCCAGCCATTGTGGCTTAGCCAGGCGCGGCCCAGACACAGCGACATTTCGGTGTCGTCGGTAATCTGACCGGGTTTGAGCTTGAGCCAGCCACCGCCTGTCATGTCGCGATGCTGGCCTCGGCTGGCGATTTCTCTGGCAGTCATAAACTCTACTGGTGCTCCAAGCGCATCGCCAACGGCCATGCCCAGATAAGCGCCCAGCGCACGTTGCATGAGGTCAGGCATAGCGGGCCATGACCTCGTATTCGCCACCCAGCGCGATGACTTCTTCCTCGCCGCCCAGTGGGCTGTGTTGCAGCAAGCCGGGAAACAGTAACAGTTTGACCAGCGGCACTTCCACTTGCAATATCCAGTCACCAAACTCGTCGGCGCGCTCGCGGTTGCGGGTAAATGACACCAGATTGTTAAGCCGCAGCCTGCACAGCCCGGCACGCAGCCCATGTTGCCCCAGGGTCGGTTCTTCGTTGAGGTTCACGCCGCGCCACAGGGTCAGTGTGGGGTGCGAGGTCGGCAAGCCAAAACGCGCAATCACAAACTGACAATACTCGTATAACAAATCAAGCTGCATATGGATGCTGTAGTTATGAAAGCGGCTGCAAAACTTCTCTTCCAGATAGGTGACCCAGGCCGGGGAGGGGAAATGCCTCAGCGGTGCGCGGTGAAAGCTGGGCGCGAGGCCAAAGCGACTCTCCACCCAGCCCTTGAGCACCGCCCCCTGCGGGCTGTTGGCATCAAAGCCCCAGCCCTCCAGCAATTTGAGGTAGCTGGGTCTGAAACGGCGTGGGCCTTGTGCTGTGGCTGGCCGCTGCAAATCAAAGGCGATGGCCATATAGTGGGCAAACCTGTCGGCGGCTTCTTCGGCGTTGTGGCTGGCGTGCAGCAAACGAAACAGCCCGCCGTGGGTCTCGCGTGCTCCGGCAATATGCAGGGGCTGCGGGTGACGGTTAAACGCGACCGAGCCCAGCAATCCGGCCGGAAGACCGACCAGGTTGGTGCTGTACCAGTCTTGCGGGCTTTCTTCCGCCTGCATGCCAGCGAGATGCAGCCTTAAACCGGACGGTTTTCATTCGGGTTGCGTACTGGCCCCATCAATTGCAGGCCTTCTTCATAGGTGATTTCCGGATAGTTGGCGCTAAAACTCATGGCCTTGGCAATCACCGCATCCAGTTTGCCCGCAGTATCCAGTTTTTTCAGATCATTCTTTTCCAGGTGCAACAGTTCCAGCAACTCGTTATAAACCGTGGCCTCATCAATTGGCAGGATGTAAAAAGTGCTGCCGTTCATCTTGACCGTGTATTTTTTCAAGAGGTCGATATTGTTGCAAAACAGGATGTATTTTCCTTCAGGCAGCAGGGCATCTTTCAATGCTTCAACCAGCATTTCCAGATAGCCGAAAGACAGCAGATAGCCAGTAAAAAATGGCATGCCATTTTCGCCTTCCTGCGCGTAGGCCATGACTTGGTCACAGGTAATTTCAGGTGGACGCGCTTCATCAGCCACTTGCGGAGCAAATTTAATCGCCAGTTCGCCGCGAAACCCAAAGCGCCCTGGCACTTTGGTGGCATCTTTAAACACTGGGTTTTGCAAACGGTGCTCTGAATTGAGTTTGCCGAAAATGGTGCTTTCCATGGTGGTCATTACAATGTTCTCCTAAAGAAATGAAGCCAGGGGTTACGCTGGCTGGTTACGAATAAAGTCTGCGGTTTTTAAAAAAGCCTGATCCAACTGTGCCCTTAACGTGGCATCTGCCACCACCTCCAGCACGGCACGTCGCATGCATAACATCCAGGCATCCCTTTCTGCCTCGCCGATGCCAAACATGGCATGTCGCTGGCGCAAGCGCGGATGTCCGCGTGTGTTGCTATACACCTTGGGGCCACCCAGCCATTCGATCAGAAACTGCACCAGCACCACCTTGGTTTCAGACAGGTCTGCCGCATGCATGGCGCGGATCGCTGCAGCTTCTGGTGCCGTATTCATATGAAAATAAAAGCGCTCGACCAGATGGGTAATGGCAGCTTCTCCACCGATTTGTGCAAAGTGCGGATTGCCTTGAATTTGCGCGATTGGCTTGTGTCGGCTGGTATCCAAAGCCGGATTAATGGGGGGTAATGGCTGGTGCATCATGACCTCGCTGGGAACTGACAGATGGTCCTGATTCAGCAAGTGTTGTACCAACAGCTATGCCATTCAGTCTGCAGAAAGTAAATATCCAGTCTGGATGCGGCCTGGCGGCCAATTGGTTAAGGGAATAGCCCATTTGAAAGCTGCTGACCGCGAGCAGGAAGGTTTGTTTCATACCGCACGCTGTGCACCGCTTTTGTCGTGTTTGCGACAGAAGGTATTTAAGGAAGCTTCGTCTGCGTTTTTGTGAAAATATAAATATAAATCAAATACTTAACTTTTATTTTTTCTGTTGGCACGCTCCTTGCCATACACAGGCTACATGGCCGACACCCTCCATCGCCTGATAAGAAAAGTGATTAGGTTGCGATTCGGAATCGGAAGATGGCTGCGTAAAGCGACGAATTTTTCATTTAAACCTAAGGAGCTTCATTATGGCTGCATTACGTCAAATTGCATTTTATGGCAAAGGTGGCATCGGCAAGTCCACCACTTCTCAAAACACGCTGGCTGCGTTGGCCGAAATGGGTCAGAAAATCCTCATCGTCGGTTGCGACCCTAAAGCCGACTCTACTCGCCTGATTCTGCACGCAAAAGCACAGGACACCGTGTTATCTCTGGCTGCCGAAGCCGGTTCTGTCGAGGATCTGGAAATCGAAGATGTGATGAAAATCGGTTACCGCGACATCCGTTGCGTGGAATCCGGTGGTCCAGAACCTGGCGTGGGTTGCGCAGGTCGCGGTGTGATTACTTCGATCAACTTCCTCGAGGAAAACGGCGCCTATGACGGCGTGGATTATGTCTCCTACGACGTATTGGGTGACGTGGTGTGTGGTGGTTTCGCTATGCCGATTCGTGAAAACAAGGCACAGGAAATCTACATCGTCATGTCCGGCGAAATGATGGCGATGTATGCCGCCAACAACATTTCCAAAGGCATCCTGAAATACGCCAACTCCGGCGGCGTACGTTTGGGTGGACTGGTATGTAACGAGCGCCAGACTGACAAGGAACTGGAACTGGCTGAAGCACTGGCTGGCAAACTGGGTACCAAACTGATCCACTTTGTACCACGTGACAACGTGGTGCAGCACGCCGAGTTGCGTCGTATGACCGTGCTGGAATACGCCCCGGACTCCAAGCAGGCTGAGGAATATCGTCAACTGGCGCAGAAAGTTCACGCCAACGCCGGTAACGGTACCATCCCGACCCCGATCACCATGGATGAGCTGGAAGACCTGTTGATGGACTTCGGCATCATGAAGAAAGAGGATGAAACACTGATTGGTAAAGCGGCGACTGCAGCTTAATGAGTCTTTGGCAGGGGGCTTTGCCCCTTGCCAACCCCTCCAGAGACGGTTTCAAAAGTTGAGGAGGTTACTTCCGGGCAATTTCAACAATTTTTGAAAAGTTTCTTTTTATCACTGGTTTTTAGTCGAACATAGGAGACAACGATGAGTGCGACTGCTGAAACAAAAGTCAACGGCGCCGAGCTGATTCAGGAGGTGTTAAAAGCCTATCCTGAAAAGTCCGCCAAAAAACGTGCAAAACATTTGAATGTGTATGAAGAAGGCAAATCCGAGTGTGATGTGAAATCCAACATCAAATCGCTGCCAGGGGTAATGACCATCCGTGGTTGTGCCTACGCCGGTTCCAAAGGCGTGGTATGGGGCCCGATTAAAGACATGGTGCATATCTCGCACGGCCCGGTCGGTTGCGGCCAGTATTCCTGGGCGTCACGCCGTAACTACTACATCGGTACCACCGGTATCGACACCTTCGGCACCATGCAGTTTACCTCCGACTTCCAGGAAAAAGACATCGTGTTTGGCGGTGACAAAAAACTGGAAAAAATCATCGACGAGATTCAGGTACTGTTCCCGCTCAACAAGGGCATTACCGTGCAGTCCGAGTGTCCAATTGGTCTGATCGGCGACGACATCGAAGCCGTGTCCAAGAAAAAAGCCAAAGAGTACGAAGGCAAGGTGATTGTGCCTGTACGTTGCGAAGGCTTCCGTGGCGTGTCGCAATCGCTGGGTCACCACATTGCCAACGACGCCGTGCGCGACTTTGTGTTTGACAAAACCGACCCTGACAAAAACAAATTCGAGTCCAGCCCGTATGACGTGGCCATTATTGGTGACTACAACATCGGTGGCGATGCCTGGTCCAGCCGCATCCTGCTCGAAGAAATGGGCCTGCGCGTGATCGCCCAATGGTCCGGTGACGGCTCGATTGCCGAGCTGGAAAACACCCCCAAGGCCAAGCTCAATATCCTGCACTGCTACCGCTCGATGAACTACATCAGCCGCCACATGGAAGAGAAGTATGGGATCCCATGGGTAGAGTACAACTTCTTTGGCCCATCCAAAATCGAAGAATCCCTACGCAAGATTGCCAGCTTCTTTGATGACAGTATCAAGGAGAAAACAGAGCAGGTGATTGCCAAATACAAAGCGCTGACCGATGCCGTGATTGCCAAATACAAACCACGCCTGCAAGGCAAAAAAGTCATGCTGTTTGTCGGTGGCCTGCGTCCCCGTCACGTGATTGGTGCCTATGAGGATTTGGGCATGGAAGTGGTGGGTACCGGCTACGAGTTTGGCCACAACGATGACTATCAGCGTACCACTCACTATGTTAAGGACGGCACCCTGATCTATGACGATGTGACCGGCTACGAGTTTGAGAAGTTTGTGGAAGCCGTGCAACCAGATCTGGTCGGTTCCGGCATCAAGGAAAAATACGTGTTCCAGAAAATGGGCGTGCCTTTCCGTCAAATGCACAGCTGGGATTATTCCGGCCCTTACCACGGCTATGACGGCTTTGCGATTTTTGCCCGTGACATGGACATGGCGATTAACAACCCGGTATGGGGCTTGACCAAAGCGCCATGGCAACAAGCGGCTTAAGAGGAGAACTGAACATGAGCCAGAATGCTGATAAGGTTTTAGACCATTTTGAACTGTTTCGCGAACCCGAATATACGGAAATGTTCGCCAACAAGAAAAAGAATTTTGAATTTGCCGTGCCTGCCGATGAAGTGAAAAAGCAGGTCGAATACGCCAAAACGCAAGAGTACAAAGAGAAAAACTTTGCCCGCGAAGCGTTGACCGTGAACCCGGCAAAAGCATGCCAGCCACTCGGGGCCGTATTTGCTGCGAATGGTTTTGAAGGGACATTGCCCTTTGTGCACGGCTCACAAGGCTGCGTGGCATACTACCGCTCGCACTTCAGCCGTCACTTTAAAGAGCCGACTTCCTGCGTGTCCTCTTCCATGACGGAAGATGCAGCCGTGTTTGGTGGCTTGAACAACATGATTGATGGTTTGGCCAACTCGTATAGTTTGTACAAACCAAAAATGATTGCGGTTTCTACCACCTGCATGGCCGAGGTGATTGGCGATGACCTTAACGCCTTTATCAAGACCTCACGCGAAAAAGGCTCCATCCCGGCCGACTATGATGTGCCGTTTGCCCACACGCCAGCGTTTGTCGGCAGCCATATCACTGGCTACGACAACGCGCTCAAAGGCATTCTCAACTACTTCTGGGATGGCAAGGCCGGTACCGTGCCTGCGCTGGAGCGCAAGCCCAACGACAGCATCAACTTTATCGGCGGGTTTGACGGCTACGTGGTCGGCAACAACCGTGAAGTGAAACGCATGTTCAACGAGTTTGGCATCACCCCAACCATGCTGTGCGACCCGTCCGACGCCTGGGATACACCGACTGATGGCGAGTTCCGTATGTATGACGGCGGCACTACCCTGGAAGACACCGCCAACGCGATTCATGCCAAAGGCACCATCGTCATGCAGTCCATCTGCGCCGAAAAAACGGCCGACTATATCCAGAGCAAAGGCCAGGAAGTGGTCAAGCTGCATCACCCGGTAGGCGTGAAAGGCACGGATGAGTTTCTGATGGCTATTTCCAAACTGTCAGGTAAGCCTATTCCTGCCAGCCTGACCAAAGAGCGTGGCCGTCTGGTGGATGCCATTGCCGACTCGAGTGCCCATATCCACGGCAAGAAATTTGCCCTGTATGGTGACCCTGACCTCATGCTTGGCCTGACCGGATTCCTGCTGGAACTCGGTGCAGAACCTACCACCGTGCTTTCCACCAACGGTGACGATGCCTGGGCCGCCAAAGTACAAGCGCTGTTTGATGCCAGCCCGTTTGGCAAAAACTGCAAGGTCTATCCGAAGAAAGACCTGTGGCACATGCGCTCCCTGTTATTTACCGAGCCTGTCGATTTCCTCATCGGCAACACCTACGGTAAATATCTGGACCGCGACACCGGCATCCCGCTGATCCGGTTGGGTTTCCCGATTTTTGATCGCCACCATAAACACCGCTATCCGGTGTGGGGCTATCAAGGTGCCCTCAACGTGCTGGTCACTATCCTGGACAAAATCTTTGACCAGATGGACATCAGCACCAATGGCATCGCTACCACCGATTACAGCTTCGATATTATCCGCTAGCCTGTGATTGAAAGCCTACCGGGTAGGGCGGTTCGATGTCTGGCCCGGTAGCAATGTAGTCCTGTCTCTTCCCCCACTTTACAATGATCGATTGTTGAGTGTTTAAGCCTCCCGGATGGGAGGCTTTTTTTATTCGGAGGCACTGACCATCGGTGTGCATGCCGGTTCCATATCAGTCGATGGACTGGCACCCAGACATTCACGACATAACCCATCCGTTTGTCGCAAACCTTACAATCAAAATAGTCAGTAAATATATTGTTAACTCATTGTTTTTAAATGGATATAAAAGCTATACATAGCTTGGCACAGCCTGTGCTATCTCTAGGGTAATACATGCGGAGATGTCACGATGCGACAAAGCAAGCCAGTCATCAACGATACCACCTTGCGTGATGGGGAGCAGACAGCTGGGGTAGCGTTTAGCCGTGCCGAGAAATTACAGATTGCGATGGCTTTGGCCGAATTGGGTGTACCAGAGCTGGAGGTCGGCATCCCGGCCATGGGCGAGGCGGAAATTGCCGATATACGCGCAATTGCGGCGTTGCAATTGCCTACCCGGCTGATGGTCTGGGGGCGCATGACCGAGGGCGATTTGCTGGCATGTTTGCGCACCGGGGTGCGTCATGTGAATTTGTCCTTGCCGGTGTCGGATTTGCATATTGAGCGCAAATTGCGGCGTGACCGGGCGTGGGTGTTGCAGCAGGTGGCGCAGCTGGTCTCGCAGGCTTGCCAAGAGGGCTTGCAGGTGTCAGTGGGCGGTGAAGATGCTTCCCGCGCCGACCCGCAGTTTTTGCAGCAGGTGGTGGCGGTGGCCGAGACGGCGGGCGCTTGCCGCTTTCGTTATGCCGATACCCTGGGCGTCCTTGATCCGTTTACCACGTATGAGCGCATTGCGGCTTTGCGTGCGGTCACTTCGCTGGACATCGAAATGCATGCGCATGACGACCTCGGCCTGGCCACTGCCAATGCATTGGCGGCAATTCGTGCCGGGGCCAGCCATGTCAACACCACGGTCAATGGCCTGGGTGAGCGTGCGGGCAATACGCCGCTGGAAGAAGTGGTGACCGCTCTGTGGCGCATCCACGGGCTGGATGTGGGGCTGGACATGCATGCCTTTCCAGAGATTTCGCAGCTGGTGGCGCAGGCGTCGGGGCGGGCCGTGGCGCTCAATAAAAGCATCGTCGGTGCGGCGGTGTTTACCCATGAGTCCGGCATGCATGTCGATGGCCTGCTCAAAGACCCGGCTACCTACGAAGGCTTTGACCCGGCTGCAGTCGGGCGAGAACGGCATCTGGTGCTGGGCAAGCATTCCGGTAGCCACAGTGTGCGCCATGTCTATGCGCAGCTGGGTATACGCGTGCAACATCACGAAACCGAATGGCTGCTGCAACGCATACGCCAGTTTGCAGTAAACACCAAGCGCAGCCCGGCCAGTGATGAGCTCAAACTGTTTTATCTCGAAGGCCAGACCACACCGGGGAGACTGTCATGCATGTAAATTCGCCAGTGCAGTCTGGCTTGCTAGCCCTGTTGCGCGAAGACCTCGCCTGCGTGTTTGAGCGTGATCCGGCTGCACGCAACCGGCTGGAAGTGTTGCTGACCTATCCCGGCTTGCACGCTACCTTGCTGCACCGTATCTCGCATGGCTTGTGGCGGCATGGCTGGCGGTTTGCTGCGCGCTGGCTGAGTTATGTCACGCGCATGCTGACACAGATTGATATCCACCCTGGCGCCAGCATCGGCCGCCGCTTTTTTATCGACCATGGCTGTGGTGTTGTTATCGGCGAAACCGCGGTGGTCGGCAACGATGTCACCCTGTATCACGGCGTGACGCTGGGCGGTGTGTCGTGGAATCCGGGCAAGCGGCATCCTACCCTGTGCGATGGTGTCATGGTCGGCGCAGGTGCCAAAATTCTTGGGCCGGTGGTGGTGGGCGCACGGGCCAGGGTAGGCGCCAACTCGGTGGTCATCCATGATATTCCGGCCAGGATGACGGTGGTCGGTATCCCCGGTCGCGTGGTGCTGCCTGACAACGCCAGACGCCAGCCACAGCAGGGCATAGACCTCGACCACCATCTGATGCCGGACCCGGTGGGCAAAGCGGTCACAGCTTTGCTAGACCGTATTGATCAACTGGAGCATACCCTGGCGGCGATGCGTGACAACCAGCAAGCCGCTTCCGAAGCCTTGATACAGCACAGCGTCGCCGAGGCGCGTGCACGCAAACGTTTCGATTCCTGAGCCTGCATTTCCTTTTTATGTTTGGAGAACCCTGATGAGTGCCTTGTTATCACAGATGCAATCTTTTTCTGCTGCCGAAGAGTTTTTCGCGTTTCTCGGTGTCGCCTATGACCCGCAGGTGGTACATGTCAATCGCCTGCATATCCTCAAACGCTTTCAGCAATATCTGGTGCGTGACCCTGTGAGCCAGACCTTGCCCGAGAACGAGCAGCGCAATGCCTATCAGCGCTTGTTGCATGCGGCTTATGACGACTTTGTACGCTCCAATGCCGCTACTGAAAAAGTGTTCAAGGTGTTTCAGGAAGCCGATGGCAGCAAGACTTTTAATCTCAACAGTCTGAAACAAACATTGCCTTCACAACGTGCCTGATTTGTCGGGTTTGCGACAAATAATTTTAATGTGAGTTTTGCTTATAACTAACTGATTTTTATATATAAAAATAATTTTTTTAGCATGGCATGGTTGTTGCAATACTGAAATAAAAGGCCGGGTGTTTCTGGTCTGTCATCCAGGTAAAGTCAGGCAAAAGGAAGGATTCGATATGCATATTGTGGTTTGTATCAAGCAGGTGCCAGACAGTGCACAAATTCGGGTGCACCCGGTGACCAACACCATTATGCGTCAGGGGGTGCCGACCATTGTGAACCCGTATGATTTGTTTGCGCTGGAAGAAGCCTTGCGCCTGAAAGATGAATATGGCGCGCGCGTGACCGTGCTCACCATGGGGCCACCGATGGCCGAGGCGGCCTTGCGCAAGGCGATTTCTTATGGCGCAGATGACGCCGTACTGGTGACCGACCGTATTTTTGCCGGGTCTGACACCTTGGCCACCAGCTATGCGCTGGCTGCGGCCATCCAGCAGATCAGCAAAGATATTCCTGTTGATTTGGTGTTTACCGGCAAGCAGACCATTGATGGCGATACTGCGCAAGTCGGCCCCGGCGTCGCAAAACGGCTGGAGATGCAGTTGCTCACCTATGTTTCAAAAATCCGTTCGCTGGATACTGACAGACAGGAAATCGTGGTCGAGCGCCGTTCTGAGGGCGGCGTGCAGGTGCTCAAAACCAAAATCCCCAGCCTGATTACTGTGCTCGAAGGCAATAACGAAATGCGTTTTGCCACCATGGCCAATATGTTCCGTGCTGCCCGTTATCCGGTCAAAATCTGGAACAAAGATGCCGCCGGGATTGAAGATCCGACCAAAACCGGCCTGAAAGGCTCGCCTACCGTGGTTTCCAAAGTGTTTGCACCGACACCACGCGCGACCAAGGCCGAGATCATTCAATGCGAAAGCAACGAGCCCAAAGACCTGAGCGTGACCTTGCTCGCCAAAATGTTTACCAAGTTTCCCAACATCGAGAAAGAGCTGCTGAAGCGGTCGGCTTGAACAGATCCAGGGAGTATGAAGTAAAGGAATCCATATGAGTGAAGAAACCAAAAAACCGGCACCGGCAGGCAAGAAGAAATTTGAGCTTGATGAGCGTCTGAAAGCGTATAAAGGCGTCTGGGTGTTTATTGAACATGAGCGCGGCGCCATACATCCCGTTTCGCTGGAATTATTGGGCGAAGGCCGCAAACTGGCCGATATGCTGGGTGTGGAATTGGCCGGCGTGGTGATGGGTCCCCCCGGAGAGACCACCCGCAGTTTTTGCCAGGAGGCCTTTTACCATGGCGCAGACCTGTGCTACCTGATTGAAGACCCGCTGCTGCAAGATTATCGTAACGAGCCTTATACCAAAGGGCTGACCGATCTGGTCAACAAATACCAGCCTGAAATCTTGTTCCTTGGTGCAACCACATTGGGCCGCGATTTGGCAGGCAGTGTCGCCACCACGCTCAAAACCGGCCTCACTGCTGACTGTACCGAGCTCAATATCGACCTCGACGTGCGCAGCCTGCTGGCGAGTCGCCCAACCTTTGGCGGCTCCTTGCTGTGTACCATTCAGACCCTGAATTATCGGCCGCAAATGGCCACGGTGCGGCCACGTGTGATGGCAATGCCAGAGCGCGACGCGACGCGCAATGGCCGCATCATTGAAGACACCCTGGGCATGATAGAAAGCAGCATCATTACCAAAGTGCTGGAGTTTATCCCGGACGAGATGCAAGACAAACCGCAACTGCCATTTGCCGACATTATCGTCGCCGGTGGTCGCGGCATGAAAAAGCCGGAAAACTTCAAACTGATCTGGGAACTGGCGCAAGTGCTGGGTGCCGAAGTCGGGGCTACGCGCCCCGTGGTGCAGGCCGGTTGGGTGGAACTGGACCGTCAGGTCGGGCAATCTGGCAAAACCGTGCGCCCCAAACTCTATATCGCGGTGGGCATTTCTGGCGCCATCCAGCACAGGGTCGGCATGGATGCCTCGGATGTGATTATCGCCATCAACAACGACCCCAATGCGCCGATTTTTGACTTTGCTCACTATGGCATTGTCGGCAATGCCATGACCATATTACCGGCGCTGACCGAGGCATTTAAGGCACACCTGGCAACCGCAAGAAAGGCAGGCTAAGCATGAGTGAAAAATTTGATGTGATCATTGTGGGCGCGGGCCCGTCTGGCAACGCCGCCGCCTTGCGTCTGGCACAGGCGGGGCTCAGCGTGCTGCAATTGGAACGTGGTGAAAGCTCAGGCTCGAAAAACGTACAAGGTGCGATTTTGTATTCGGATGCATTGGAAAAACTGATTCCTGACTTCAGGGACGATGCGCCACTGGAGCGGCATATCATCGAACAGCGCATGTGGGTGCTGGATGACGACTCCTACATGGGTTCGCACTACCGCTCGGACAGCTTTAATAAGCCGCCATATAACCGCTACACCATGATACGTTCGCAGTTTGACAAGTGGTTTTCCGAGCGCGTGCAAAAGGCCGGGGCGCTGGTCATATGCGAAACCACGGTGACCGAACTGCTGCTGGATGGCCAGCGTGTCATCGGTGTACGCACGGACCGTCAGGGCGGTGAGATTTATGCCGATGCGGTGATACTGGCCGATGGGGTCAACTCCTATCTGGCGAAAAAAGCCGGCTTTCACCCCGAGCTGCATCCCAAGGATGTGGCGCTGGCGGTCAAGGAAATCCACTTTATGCCAACCGAGCTTATCGAGCAGCGCTTTAACGTCAAGGGCGAAGAGGGCGTGGTCATCGAGATGGCGGGCAAAATCACCAAGGGCATGATGGGGACGGGTTTTCTCTATACCAACCGCGAGTCGGTGACCATCGGCGTCGGTTGTATGCTGTCCGACTTCAAAGCCCAGCAAATCACCCCTTATGCCTTGCTGGAGCAAATGAAAGCGCATCCGGCCATCCAGCCGCTGATTGAAGGCGGCGAGATGAAAGAATATACCGCGCACCTGATTCCAGAAGGCGGCTACAACGCCATGCCGGATTTGTTTGGCGATGGCTGGCTCATCGTTGGCGACGCTGGCATGTTTGTTAACGCCGTGCACCGCGAAGGTTCCAATCTGGCCATGACCACCGGCATGGTGGCGGCGGATACCTTGATTGCCTTGCGTGCCGAGGGCCTGCCCTTCAGCAAGGCCAACCTCAAGCGCTACAAGGCCACGCTCAACGACAGCTTTGTCATGAAAGACCTGAAAAAATACAAGGACATGCCGGCAATCTTCCACAAAAATCCGCAGTTCTTTAATGACTATCCCGAGTTGTTGTCCAAAGCCGCCCACACCATGCTGACTGTGGATGGGGTGGATAAAAAATCTAAAGAAAAGCAGATACGCCACAGCTTCCGTCAACGCCGCTCACTGATGGGCCTGATGGGAGATGCGTTCAAGTTATGGAGGGCTTTTGAATGAGTATTGTCGTCAAGGTTGAAGAGAAACTGTTCCAGAACCGCTACAAGGTGGACAGCGGCAAGCCGCATATCGAGATCAAGGATGCTGACGTCTGCCGCCATTGTGACAGCCATGCCTGTACCGTGTGTTGCCCCGCTGGCTGCTGGACCATGGAAGGTAACGGCAATGTCACCGTGATCAGTGATGGCTGCCTGGAATGTGGCACCTGCCGCATTATCTGTAACGAGCACCGCAATGTGGCCTGGGAATACCCGCGTGGTGGCTACGGCATCCTGTTCAAGTTCGGCTAATCCCCTTTTTTGTATTGCATTGTTGGAGACATCCCCATGAGTAAACCCGCAAGACAAGTCTTTGTATGTAACCAGGCCAGGCCACCGGGCCACCCGCGCGGCTCGTGCCAGGGACGGGGCAGCAATGATATTTTGCAGGCGTTCTGGCAACAGGTGCAGTCGCGCAACCTGTGGGAGCAGTTTTCAGTGACGTTTAGCGGCTGCCAGGGCCCCTGTGACAGTGGCCCGCATGTGCTGGTCTACCCGGAAAGCGTGATGTACGGTGGTGTGAGCAAAGACGACGTGACCGAAATCATAGACAAGCACCTGCTGGCAGGCGAAGTGGTCGAGCGCCTGAAAGTGCCGGACAGCGTCTGGTAAGCGAGGCGATAGATGCACGTTCGGCCTATGTCAGCCCCGCAATCGTCGGGGCATATTCTGAGCGCAACACGACCGAGCGGTATTGTCGCCCACGAGGATTTGCCGTCACCGATAGCCGGATATCTGGCTGCCGCCGCGGCTACCCGTGACTGGCGCGAGTCTGAATCATTGTTGCTACGAGCCCAACAGGCCTCGCCCGACTGCCTGCATGTGTATTACACACTGTACAAGCTGTATGCCGTACACAATCGTCTCAGTGATGCCGAGCGGGCCGTGCATATGGCGCTGGACACGGCAGCCAGGCTGGCGCAGATCGACAGCCACTGGCAATCACTCACCGCGCAAAGCTGCGACTGGACACAGGTCGATTCGCCGCAACATTTTTTCCTGTTTAGTCTCAAGGCGTTTGCCTATATCCGGCTGCGTCAGCAACGCCTGTCAGAGGCACGGCAAATACTTAGCAAGTTGCAGGAGATCGATCCACAAGACACGGTTGGCGCCTCAGTCATACAAGCTTATGCCGATGGAGTCCCGCTATGAGCCTGGCTAGCGCCACCATGCTTAATATTATGCTGCAATCCTGCGAGGCAGTGCTGACCCTCACCGAGGATGTCGCTCCAGAGGGTTTTTTCAGCAGCCAACTCACCCAGGCTGAAACCCTGCGCCACCTGCGTATTATTGCCGAAAATGTAGACCGGCTGCCTATGGAAAACAAAACGGCCATGTCGGAAATCGACTGGGCAGGCTGGAATGTCCTGCTGTCACAAGTCCGTTTGTCGGGCGGCTTCGAGCGCGATGCCATCTGGTTTGCCATCTGCTCCATGGTGCCTGCCACCCTGATGTGGTTGCGCGTGTTCAGGCAGCAACAACCGGCACTATTCAGTATGACTGTATAAGCGAATGATGATGCTACCTGCCACCAACCTACTGCCGCAACGTGTGATTGCCTGTCATTTTGATAATTACAGCACTGCACTGCTGTTCGTGCGCTGGCCCCATGGCGGGTTGTTGGCACCGGCTGCCTTGCCTGCCAGTGCCAGCGTATTAGCAGAGCCTGACCAGCCGTTGCGCCAGCCCCTCACGGCAGCACAAGGGGTAGAAATCGTCAAAACCCTGAATGTGCCTGCTGACACACTGCAATACCAGCATGATTTTACGGCCTGGGTCACCACTGATGAAGGTCCATTACGCATTCATCTTTGTCGTTACATGACACCGGATGCGCCCAAGTCCGAAATCGCCTTATTTGGCGGTGAGTTCAGGCATATGAGTGCCTTGCGTAGCGCTGACAGGCAGGAGTTATTGTTATTGCGACAGGTGTTTGACTGGTTTATGCGAGGTGAGGGGCAGTAACTGGCAGTTTTTCAGGTGTCTATCATGGCAGCTGGCACAAAAACTGCATAGTCTTGCCTATCGCTATATAATCTACCTTATAGCGTAGCAAATGTGACAAACATGACAAAGGCAGACAGAAAGATGACAACGCAGATGACGCAGACCATGCAGGTAAGTGGCTCACTGGTACTGGGCCCCGAAGGCAGTGATGGCCAGGCTGGCTTGCTGACAGACCGTCGCCTGGCACTGCTGGAGCATATCGGTAGCTGCGGCTCTATCTCGCAGGCCGCCAAACTGGCAGGACTCAGTTACAAGGGAGCCTGGGATGCGGTGGATGCCATGAACAGTTTGTTTGGCGACGCACTGGTGCAGACTACCACAGGTGGCAAGGGTGGGGGCGGGGCGCAATTGACTGAAGCCGGCATCCGTGTCGTAGATGCCAGTCGCGTGTTAAGGCGTGAGCACCAGAAATTTTTACAGGCGGCCAGTGATGGCATCGCTGATTTTGACAACATTTATACATGGATGCGGAGGCTGACAGTGAAAACCAGTGCGAGAAACCAGTTTTTTGGCAAGGTGGTGGCAATCAAGCAGGCGCAGGTCAATGTTGAAGTGACCCTGCAATTGACTGGCGGCGACCAGATACACGCTGTCATTACCCATGATGGCTTGAATGAGCTGGGCTTGCAGGTGGGCAGCGAGGCCTGGGCACTGGTCAAGGCCAGTTGGGTGATCCTCGCCAGTCCTGAAGCCGCGACTGGTCTGAGTGCACGCAACAAACTGGGCGGCGAGGTGACTCGAGTCCACCAGGGCGGTGTCAACGCCGAAGTCAGTCTGCGCAGCACCGGAGGCAATGTGATCACCGCGACCGTGACCAATGACAGTGTGGCCGAACTGCAACTGGCCGCTGGTAAAACGATGGTAGCCATCTTTAAAGCCAGCAGTGTGATTTTAGGGGTGAGCGAGTAGTTTTTTCTCTATCGCTATATATCTTACTTTATATCGATTCTTTGAATACATCAGGGAGCGCTTTACATGAAAAAAGTATCCATACTGGTCAGTCTGGCCTGGCTGGGGATGCCAACCAGCCAGGCGTGGGCAGATGCTGAAACCGATGCCCGCATCGCGCAATTGCAGCACATGCTGGAAGTACAACAAACACAAATGCAACAGATGGCAGATGCATTGAAGTTGCTCCAGGCACGGTTAGAAAAACCGGCGGAAACCAGAGGGGTAGCGAGCGATGACAAACAGGTCTTGCGTGATCAGCAGTGGAAGATGGATGCGATGGCCGATGAAATCAAGGCATTGCAATCGGCCCGTGGCAAATCGAGTGGCCAGCCAGTGTACGCCAACTTTAAAAATGGCCTGAGTTTTGAAGATGGTAGTGGTGCCTGGAAACTGGGCCTCAATGGACGCGTGCAAGCCGACTACCGCAGTTTCTCTCCAGATATTGCGGCAGCAGATACCTTCAATATTCGTCGCGCCCGGCTGGGTGCCAATGTGGCGATGAAGGATTTTGCGGCAAGACTGGAAGCCGAATATAGCGGTACGGCCAATAATGGCAGTGTCGGCCTGACCTATGCGCACGTCGACTACCTGCACTTTAACGGATTCAAATTACGCGCAGGTCAGTTCAAGCCATTTTATGGACTTGAGCGTGCCATGAATGCCAACTTTACAGATTTTCAGGAACGGGCAGGCACGGACTATCTGCTGGGCGCCACTTTTGACCGCGGCGTGATGGTGTTTGGCGAACCTGTGCCAGGGTTGTTCTACAACGCTTCATGGACTGATGGCAAAGGCGTTAACACGGCCACTGCGAATGGTGATGAAACCGATGCCAAATATGACAACAAGGATGCGCTGGTACGTGTGGTCGGCAATATTGCCCAGTTTGCCGACTGGAAAGACAGTGTCCTGCATGTCGGCAGCTTTTATGCCAGGGGCCAACAGGAACCTGGCAGCGTGCCCACACTGAATGTACTGACCGAAGGCCGCGGATACACCGTATTTTCTACCAGTGAAGGTTTTACGCGCGCAGTTGACCGTACGCGTGAGGGTTATGAACTTGGGCTGGCACATGGTCCGGTCAAGCTACAGGCAGAACATATACGCGAAAGTTTTGATGGCACCGGGTTTGATCGTGACCTGACCGCATGGTATGCCAGCCTCAACTGGCTGGTGAGCGGTGAAACCTTTGCCAGCACCTATAAAGATGGCATGTTTGGCCGCTTGCGTCCAAAACAGGATTTTGTCTGGGGGGGCGATGGCTGGGGTGCGTTGCAATTGGGTGCCCGTTACAGCGAGTTTGATGGCAGTGATTTTGTTACCACTAATGCTACCGGAACTGGCAAGTTGGCAAGTGGCCGTAGCAACGCGTTTGATGCCTGGACGATAGGCGCCAACTGGGTGCTGACGCCCTATGTGCGTGTGATTGCCAACTATGTGCACACCCATTTTGATACCCCGGTGACCACCTCGGCCACCGTCTCAGGTAGCAGTAAAACGTATACGCTGGATCATGAAGACGCCGTCACCATGCGTGCCCAATTCGATTTCTAACTTTTATTCAGACAAGGAGATCCCATGCGATCACTCAAACAACTGCTGATAGCCAGTGTGCTGGCAGTTTCCATGCAGGTCCAGGCTGCCGAGCCCTTTACTGTGGCCATTGCGGCTAACCTCAAATACGTGTTCGATGACCTGGCCGCCGAGTTTAAACAGGAAACCGGAATCGAGGCACAAAGCGTGCTCAACGCTTCTGGCAAAATTGCCACCCAGGTACGCCAGGGCGCGCCCTTTGATGTATTCATGTCTGCCGATATGGAGTTTCCCGAGGGCTTGTATAAAGAAGGCTTTGCCGTGACCGCGCCCAAACCCTACGCCTACGGGTTGCTGGTGCTATGGTCACAAACCGGGGCCGATTTAAGCAAGGGCGTGGCCGGGCTGACGGATGCGGCTATTGGCAAAGTGGCCATTGCCAATCCAAAGTTGGCACCGTTTGGCAAACAGGCACTCAAGGCCATGGAGTTCTACAAGGTGAAGGTGGCGCTGGAACCCAAACTGGTCTATGGCGAGAGCATTACCCAGGTAAGCCAGTACGTGGATAGCAAAGCGGTAGATGTTGGCTTCAGTGCCAAGTCGATTGTCGTTGCACCGGAGACTACAGGCAAGGGTAAATGGGTGGCTGTGCCAGAAGAGAGTTATGAGCCGATTGCGCAGGGCGTGGTCATCCTCAAGCATGGCATAGATAACAATGCGGATGCCGCCCGCAAGTTTTACGGGTTCGTGCAGTCGGAAAAGGCGCGTGCCATCTTTGCCAAAAACGGTTATAAATTGCCCTGAGGCATCACACAGGAAACATCATGTTAAGCATCGAGGATATACAGACCATTTGGCTGACCATCAAGCTGGCCAGTCTGGTCACCCTGCTATTGCTCATCATAGGCACGCCCGTCGCCTGGTGGCTGGTACGCAGCCGCGTCTGGTGGAAAGGGCTGGTGGCCTCGGTCGTGGCCTTGCCGCTGGTGCTGCCACCTTCAGTGTTAGGGTTCTACCTGTTGCTGGCGATGGGACCACAAGGCCCGCTGGGTAAGCTGACACAGGCCACTGGTCTGGGCAGTTTACCGTTTACTTTCTGGGGGCTGGTACTGGCCTCGGTGTTATATTCCCTGCCGTTTACGGTGCAGCCCTTGCACACCGCGTTTGAGGCTATCGGTGAGCGGCCGCTGGAGGTAGCAGCAACCTTGCGTGCTTCGCCACTGGATACGTTTTTCAGTGTGGTGGTGCCGATGTCCTGGCCGGGATTTCTGACGGCAGCTATGCTCACCTTTGCCCACACGGTAGGCGAGTTTGGGGTGGTACTCATGATAGGGGGCAATGTGCCGGGACAAACCCGCGTCGCTTCGGTACAGATTTATGATCATGTGGAAGCCCTGGAATATAGTCAGGCGCATACACTGGCCGCGGTCATGCTGCTGTTTTCGTTTTTGGTGTTGCTGGCGCTGCATGTGTGGCGCACGCAACCAAACAGGGGTTACTGACATGGGCATGGGCGAGATACAGGCACGTTTTCATCTGGCCAGGCCAAGCTTTACTCTGGATGTAGACCTCACCCTGCCCGGGCGCGGCATCACCGTCCTGTTTGGCCCTTCCGGTTCAGGCAAAACCACGCTGTTGCGCTGTATTGCCGGGCTGGAGCAACCCAGGGAGGGCTATCTGCGCTTTCACGGCGAGCGCTGGCAGGAGGGGTCGTATTGCCTGCCTACACATCACCGTCCCATCGGCTATGTGTTTCAAGAGGCCAGCCTGTTTCCACACCTGACGGTGCTGGAAAACCTGCGTTTTGGCCTCAGGCGCAATACGCAGGCGCGGCCAGCAGATCTGGAGGCGGCCATCGCCTTGCTGGAATTGACGCCGCTACTGGGTAGAAACCCGGCACATTTGTCCGGGGGGGAGCGACAACGGGTGGCCATGGCGCGGGCCTTAGCAGTAAGGCCGCGGCTCCTATTGATGGATGAGCCGCTGGCAGCCCTGGATTATGCGCGCAAACAGGAAATCTTGCCCTATCTGGAGCGCCTGCATGACAATCTGGACATTCCATTGCTGTATGTCAGCCATGCTCATGACGAAGTAGCACGCCTGGCTGACCATATCGTCATGCTGCAAGCCGGCAGAGTGTTGGCTCAAGGACCATTGCTGGAGACGCTGGCGCAACTGGATACTCCGATCCGCCTGGGGGAGGACAGCGGCGTGGTCCTGCCGGCGCAGGTCAGCGAACTTGACCAGGAATGGCATCTGATGCGGCTGGCATTTGACGGTGGCAGCGTCTGGACCAGGCAGCGAGACCTGCCGCTGGGGCGTCAGCTGCGGGTACATATTCAGGCCCGTGATGTCAGTGTGGCCATCCGGCCACAAACCGATAGCAGTATCCAGAACCAGTTGCAGGGTGTGGTCGATGCCATGGCCATAGACACGCATCCCGGTGTCATGCTGATCCGTGTCAAGGTGGGAGCTTCGGTGCTGATTGCCAGACTCACTAAACGCTCGGCGTCGACCCTGGGCATCACTGTCGGTCAGTCAGTCTGGCTACAGGTCAAATCGGTGGCACTGATGGAGTAGGCGCGTTTCGCGCCATGCACGACGCATCCGCATCTTGAATGCGCAAGAAAGGAGTCCACTCATGATAGAACAACTCTATGCCAATTTGTCTGTGGCTGAACAACAGCGAGTGATTCGCGCCGAGCGTTTTGAAAGGCACGATGAACCCTCACTGCAAGCTACCAAGATCCATGGCTACGCCGCCGACGGGGGTAAGTGTTTTTATTACCACAGTTTTGTCTTGTCGGAAGAGGGCTTTGATATCGATGAGTTTCCGCTACGCATCGATGTCTATTACGAACGGGTGATGGCCTGGCGTCTGAAAGACGGTGGCTGGTTAAAAACTACCACCATCTCTGATCAACTGGATGCTTGCCAGCCACGCTTTCATACCCGGCCAGCGGAATGGGTGGCCAGCCTCTGAGGGTAAACGCCTAGCTGGCAACTGCCAGTATCACCGCAGAGGCTTTGAATACCACGCTGGCACTGGCGCCCTGACTGAGTCCAAGTTCACGTGCGGCTTCATGGGTAATGCTCGCAAACACGGTATTGCCGCCCGGCAAATCGAGTTTGACTTCGGCACTGACCGGCCCGCTGATCACCTCTGCCACCACGCCGCGCAGCACATTACGTGCGCTCAGGGCATAGCCCTCGCTCTCTGTCATCACCATCATGGAAGAGGCTTTGACCAGGGCCAGCACCGATTTGCCACTGGTCAGCCCCAGACTGTGTGCACTGCTGTGGGTGACCATGGCCACCAGCGTGTCGCCATTGCCGAGGGCAATTTCGATTTCGGTATGTACGCTGCCAGGGTGTACGGCAGTGATGTTTCCCTGGAACTGGTTACGTGCGCTGATTTTCATGACGATATTTTCCTGATCGGGTTGAGATACCATTAGTGTATGCAAGCGCGCTGTAAAACATCAACCGCAGCGTCGGGCCTGCGGCTGTCAACGCTGCTATATTACGCAGCGTGAGCCAGCTTTTCCGGCAGCGCCTGCACCAGTGGTGCCAATGCTTCATAGCCGCCATCCACGCTGTAGACTTCCTTGTAGCGGAAGTCGTCAAACATCTGCGCAAACACCTTGCTGGCATTGCCGTGATAGCAATAAATCATCACCGGGATATTGCGCGGTAGGCTGCGCAAGACCTGTTCCAGCTTGTACTCGGACAGCTGGTCGGCCCCTGGCAGATGGCCACTCTGGTAACTGTGCATATCTCGGGTATCAAACAGCGCGATTTCCGCAAAGCGTTCCGGGTTACTCAACATTTCGGCGGCTTGTGCCGCAGCAATGGTTTGCCAACTCATAGCTCACTCCTCTGGTCCAAAACATAATTCATAATCCACACAGACACCGCAACTGGGCGATTTGCATATCAATACGTTTTCCTGCTCGCACAGCTGCCGGTAAAAAAACTTTTTCCACTTCATGTCGCTGCTGTTTTTGGCCACCAGCGCCGGGAAATAGTCGCGCATCAGTTGCGACAGTTCGGCGCGGCTGGACAGTTTGAGGTCTTGCCACAAATGGTTGGCGCCGCTGCAGCAGGTGCCTGCAATCAATCTTGCCAGGGCATAGGTGTTCACGTGTTGATCCAGCGCATGTGCCATCAATAATGCAATCAAATCCTCAAACTCGTCCCAGCCATGGCCAGATGAGGCTAGGGAACTTGCTACAACAGCACTGGGCGGGGAGAGGCTCTGTTGCATACGCGTTACCCTCAGGCCGGGGCGTGGGTATAGCACTTTTTCGGACAAATTTTGGCGCAGGCCTCGCAGCCCACGCAGTTTTCCGGATGGGCGATGGTCATGACTTTCTTTTCATACTCATCATCCTCATCGTCGCCCAGCGTCATGGCGATGCGGTCACCGTCTTCAGTAATGCCCACCAGCTCCAGCACATCACGGCCACAGACACGAAAGCAGCGGCCACAGCCTATGCACTTTTCCTCTGCGATCTGCTCGGCAAATTGCGGCGTCCACGCCACGCCGCTGGGTAAGGTTACGCTAAATGCCATGGCAAGCTCCTAGCCACCGGCTGCCACCAATTTCTGGCGGGCAGCAGTGAGTTGTTGATAGGCCTTGAAGGTTTTCTCGGCCACCTCCGGAATTTTTTCCCAGCCAGTCGGCAAGTCTTCGGACAAATCATGCAAGTCCATTTTGAGCTGGGTGGCCTGGGCATTGAGTTTTTTCACCTCGGCCTTGATGGTGTCTACGTCACTTGTTTCTATGTCACTCATGGCGCACTCCTAACCGTAATTCACCACTTCGGGAAACTTTTGTATCATTTCCACTGCGGCCTGTACCAGCTTCTGGCCTTCGGCGGCCAGCTTGTCCATGGTCTCGAAACCAAAGCGGTGCACATCACGAAGATGCTTGTTCACTACCACCAGGCGGCCTGCAGTCAGCAACATCTTGCCAAAGCCCTCGTGATGCATTTTCATCATGGGCGAGACCATGACGCCGGTTTCCCGTTCTACCGCCAGGCCCACCGCGTTATAAAACAACTCCAGACGCCACAAGGTTTCCGGGTCAGGGTCGCCGATAATTGGCATCTCGCGGCGCTGTTCCTTGCTGATGATGTACGGCGCCAGCAAGGTCGAATTATCCTTGCCCTCCCATGCGCCATGGGTGTCTTGCGCCCGCCATTGCTTAATCAGTTCGATCACAAATGGCGAGGTCCAGGGATCACTGGCTACTGGCGCTTCGGCGACTGCTGTCATGTTTTTCTCCTATAAATAAATATTGCTTACCGCATTAACACTCAAACGCCTTCGGTTTTCTCTGAGCACTCCGTGTCCTTGGGGCTCAAAATGAATTTAAAAGCTTTAATTAGCCACAGAGAGCACAGAGGTCACAGAGAAATTCTTAGTTTGCTGAGTGCACTTGCTGCTTTTGTGTTTTATTGGCGAATCATTGCGTTTACGAAATCATTTTTTAATCACAGCACAGGCCAAACATTTATCCGGTACTACCTCTGTGCGCTCTGTGTCCTCTGTGGCTCAAAAAGCCTTTAAAACCTTTATTAGCCATAGAGCGCACAGAAGTCACAGAGAAATTCTTAGTTTGCTGAATGCACTTGCTGCTCTTGTTCTCGGTGTCTCTGTGGTAAATAGCCTTTAAAACCTATACCGTTTCTTCTTCCTCATCAAAGTCCAGCGCGGCTGCCTGGTCTTTGAGCAGGGCTTTGCGTAACCATGGGGGTGGGGTGCCTTTGAGCACGTCCTGCAATTTGCCCAGAATCTCTTCTATCGGTTCATCGGCGGTGACTTTGACCGGGTGTATCTTGTGCGCCACCACACGGGCAGCGGCGGAGCCACCGATGGCCGCCACATACAGCAGCGCACAGTCCTTGATAACTTCCAGCTTGGGTGCCAGCTTGTCTTCGTTGCCATCTTCTTTTAAATCGCCATCAAACGGCACCGAGTGTAAAAACGTCCAGCTTTCTGGCGTCAGCTCATAAATAGCCAGGTGCTTGGCCCAGCCAAAGTGGGCATCAACCCGTTTTAAATCCTGTGTGGCAAACGCGACTTTCATAGTGGGTTCCTTTACGGGGTTAACTGAAATGCACAGTGCTTTCTAAATGCATGTCGCTTGCGCTGTGGCAACTGCCAGCAGGCGTACAACTGTTGCAGCCGGTGGCGGCACCAGCCTCGCTTGCTGGTGCGGGATACCAGTGATCAGGGGCTGGTTCATGGCTCTGTGCCAGAAAGGTGTTGGCCAGTTCAAATGCCAGATCACGCGTGCCCCGGTAGCCCACGCTAACTTTGTGTGCGGCGCCGATACGGTCAAAAGTCGGGATGCCGATACGGATAAAAGGCAGATGCAGGCGCTCGGCCAGTTGCCTGCCGTGCGAGTGGGTGAGCAGCAGGTCACAGTCTTGTGCCAGCACTTCCAGATCTTCCAGATCACCGATTTGAACCTGTTCTATAGGCAGTTGCGCCAATAACGGCGAGTGGGTGGTGGTCACCGCGCGCAAGTCACAGCCCATCTCTAGCAAAAACTGGCCGTAGCTCCACAACATGTCGGGTTCGGCACCAATGGCGACGGTTTTGCCGCCGGTATAAAAATGCGCATCCAGCATGGCGTCCTGACACTGGCTGCGCTGGCGGCGCAGTTTCATCGGCACGGGAGTGCCGGTGAGTTCGGACAGGCATTGCACAAAGTCATCACTGGCGGCCAATCCGGTCAGCCGCTCAAACAGACGGTAGGGGACGCCACATTGGGCTTCCAGCGCCTGCGCTGCCGGGCGCATCTGCTCGCCGATAGCGAGCGTATAGCGTGCCGCGCCCAGGGTCTGTAACTGCTCCAGAGTGGTGCCGCCCAGTGTAGTCGGTGTAAAGTCGTCCGGGATATGGCCATCCAGCGAGCCGGAAATGTCGGGCACTATCACCGCCTCCAGCCCGAACAGTTCGACAATATCGCGAATTTCCTGCAAGTCACCCGGTGTTAAATGGCTGGCAGCCAGCACATTGACGCGGCGTGCATGGCGCACGCTCACAGGCTGTGCAAAGTGCTGCACTATTTTCAGCACCGCCTTGCTCCAGCCATCCTGAAACGCGCCCACGTAGTCAGGTGTCGATACATACAGGATATGCATGTCGGCCAGCTCGGGGTGTTTTTGCGCAATCAGTTTGAGATAGGCATCCACATCATCGCCCTTGGTTTCGGTCAGCCCCGTAGAGGCGATGCCGAGGATGGACGGCTGGTTGCGTTTCCAGATATTGACGATGGTCTGCTCGATATTGTCCATGCCACCAAGGATGGTGGTGACCTCGCTCATGGCCGTGGTTTGCATGGGGATCATTTCGCGGAAATGCCGCACAAACAATACCAGCCCGAATGAAGTACAGCCCTGCGAACCATGCAGGGTAGGCAGGCAGTGCTGCAAGCCCATAAAGGCCAGCGCCGCCCCGATGGGTGCGCTCATCTTGAGCGGGTTGACGCTACAGGCTTTACCGGGGTTGAGTACTTGTGCCATGGTCTTGCTCCCTTCAGGCCGCGATGTCGCCGCTGGTCAGTGGCGGCTCATCGCTGCTGACCGCCGTTTCCCACGGCGCTGGTTGCCGCACCTGTTGCCACACCGGGTGATACAGCGATTGCGTGATGTTTTTGACCAGTTCCACCATGCCCACATAGCCCGCATACGCATGGTGACGTTCCTGGTTAATATCCAGCCACGGCATTTTGGCCTTGAGCGCCACAAACTGGCTGCGCCCACCCGAGAGCATGATGTCGGCCTTTGCTTCCTTGAGCATGGCATACATGTCGCGTGGACGCATGTCGTCTATCATGTGCGCATCCTCGCCCATGATTTCCTTGATCTTTTCCTTATCTTCCTCGGTGGATTTTTTCACACTGGTGCCCACCACCTCCATGCCAGCCTCCTGCAAGGCTGAGACTACCGACCAGGACTTCACCCCGCCAGTAATCAGCAAGACGCGCTTTCCGGCCAGGCGCAGCTTGTAATCGGCAATTGCCTCCCAGGCGCGAGCTTCCTCACGCGCAATCACTGCTTCGGTGCGCGTCATCAACTCGGCATCCGCCCCTTGCTGTATCAGCAGGCGGGCAATCTGGCGCAAGCTGTCGCTCATGTCACCAATGCCATAAAACGAGCCTTCAAAAAACGGAATGCCATAACGCTCTTCCATCTTGCGCGCCACATTAATCATGGCCTTGGAACACACCATCATAGCCGCCTTGGCGCGGTGTGATTGCGCCACCTCAAGATATTTGGCATCGCCGGAAATACAGGCCAGCACGCGGATGCCCAGCTCGTCCAGCAGCGGTTTGACCTGCCACAACTCACCGGCCAGGTTATATTCACCGATGATATTAATGTCGTACGGCGTGGTGTAGTCAGGCTCCTGCGTGCCAATCACATGCGCCAGCAATGCTTCACCCGCCAGCTTGTTGCCCAGATTTTTTGGTCCGGCAAAGCCTGGTGAATTCACTGGGATCACCGGCTTGCCAAATTTCTCACTGGCTTTCTTGCACACCGCCTCGATGTCATCGCCGGTCAGCGCAGGCACACAGGTCTGGTAAACAAATACCGCAGGCGGGTCATATTTGCTGATAATTTCCTTGATGGCCTTGAACAGGCGCTTCTCGCCACCATAAATCACATCCAGTTCGTTCATGTCGGTGGTAAAGCCAGTTCTATAGAGACTGGAATCAGAGGACTTGGCGCCACGGTTATCCCAGGAGTTCCCCTCACAGGCAATCGGCCCATGTACCAGATGCGCGACATCGGTAATCGGCTGCAAGGCAATCTTGGCACCATCAAAGGCGCAGCCACCGGCGGCGGCACCAGGCGTCAATTGCTTGGTACAACCTTTCTTGCGTGCTTTTTCATCCTTGGCCTGATTTTTATCGCAGCCCGGCTCGTTAAACACATCCTGAATTGTTTCGTTCAATGCTGCCATGACAAGACACCTGTGGAGTTCTTGTTATGGATATTGCAAGGAGTGTGCCATGCGATAGATATGTTTTAACTTTATGATTCTAAAAGATATTATTTTAATTCATGGAATGTCGGAAAGAAGACAAATGCGACAATCGGTGTGGGAATGGATGGCATGTTGTAGGGTGGGCATGGATGCCCACGCGGGGGATTGCTTGTTGTTTGTGATGTTCTTTTTCGCCTCTAGGTTAGTGGTCTTTTTATAGGTTTCTTTTCGCCCATCGGCGAGTTACTTTTCTTTGCTTGCACAAAGATAAAGTAACCAAAAGAAAGTGCACCCCAGCTTCCGCTTGTTTCCTGCGTTGCTCGCCAAAATAAGCGCTCGCGAAACTCATCCTAGCGGGCTGCACACACCGCAGCCCACCGCGGGATTCGGACAGCCGCTCGCTTGATCTTATTTTGCCTGCGCTACTCGGCGCGGCAGATGGGGACCCCGAAAACCAGATTGGCGCAACGGTCCGTGGATTGAATAAAGGAATTGCTGTTTTTCAACGGTTCAAACTTCAACGATGCGAGTTTGGTGAGATAAATCCCATTCCATCGCGCTGAGTAGCGGAAACAAAGTAAGGAAGAAGGGAGCGACTGTCTGAGTCCCGCAGCAGCTCACGTTTTATGTGAGCTGCCAGGTCGAGTTTCGTGACCGCTTACTTTGTTGAGCAACGCAAGGGAGCCGAAGGCCGTGATGGCTGGGTGTCGTCCTCTTTGGTTACTTTCTGGGGGACAAGCACCAGAAAGTAACTCGCCTAGAGGCGAAAAATAACATCCCAAACAGCAATCAATCGTCCGCGTGGGCATTTATGCCCACCCTACGATAATCAATTAAACAGTCAGCAGAATAACGTTTTTACACCGTCATCCAGCTTAAACAGCAAAAGTCCTCAATCCATCTCTCTGGCATGGTTCAAACTATATTTCGGCAAAGCAATCGTCAACGCTTCACTGCCTATCTTCACCTGGCACGCCAGTCTGGATTGCGGCGTTAATCCCCAGGCTTTATCCAACTGGTCTTCTTCCTCATCAGTGGCAGCCGTCAGGCTGGCATTGCCTTGCTGGATAATCACATGACAGGTGCTACAGGCACACACGCCGTCGCAGGCGTGTTCCAGTGCAATGCCCGCGTGTAGCAAGGTGTCGCACAGCACTTTGCCGGGCTTGGCTTCAATCTGCATACCTTGGGGGCAGAGTTCGGGGTGGGGCAGGATGGTGAGTTGGGTCATACGGTCAGGCTTTCCAGATGCTGGCCTGTGAGTGCCTGCTGTATGCTTTGGTCCATGCGGCGTGCGGCAAAGCTGGCGGAGGCGGTGTTGAGGGCTTCGGTGGCATGGCGTAGGTCTTCGACTTTGTTGCTGTCACCCATGATCAGGGTTTCCGCCAGCGCGTAAATATGTTGCCAGATATGGTCCCATTCGGCTTTGCTGAGCAGGTTGTGGCCGTCTTCGGCCATGGCGGTTTCGGTGGCGTCCAGCAAGCGTCTGGCTTCCACCTGGGCTTCGCGCAAGGCGCGCATGCGCTTGTCGTGTTCGGCGTGTTCGACACCCGCACGTAGCAGGCGGGTGATCTCGTCTTCGCTCAGGCCGTAGGAGGGCTTGATGCTGATTTGCGCAGCGACGCTACTGGTTTGCTCGATGGCGGAGACTGACAGCAGGCCATCGGCATCGACCTGGAAAGTGACACGGATACGGGCGGCACCGGCCACCATGGGCGGGATGCCACGCAGTTCAAAGCGGGCCAGCGAGCGGCATTCGGCCACCAGTTCGCGCTCGCCTTGTACCACATGAAAGCTCATGGCGGTTTGGCCGTCTTTAAAGGTGGTGAAGTCTTGCGCGCGGGCAGTGGGCAGGGTGGCGTTGCGCGGGATGATTTTTTCGCTGAGGCCGCCCATGGTTTCCATGCCCAGCGACAGCGGGATGACATCCAGCAGCAGCCATTCCTGGTCTGAGCGGTTGCCTGCCAGCGCATTGGCTTGCATGGCGGCACCGAGCGCCACCACCTGGTCGGGGTCGAGGTTGGTGAGCGGTGGCTGTTTGAAAAAATCGGCCACGGCTTGCCGCAGTTGCGGCATGCGGGTGGCGCCACCGACCAGCACCACACCCTGAATGTCGTTTGTTTGCAAGCCTGCATCACGCAGTGCACGGCGCACCGGACTAAAGGTTTTGGCCAGCAGAGGCTGGCTCAGCTCAAAAAACAGTTCGCGGCTGAGGATGGCGTGGATGTCGCCGTGGCTGGACAGGCTGCAACGGAGTTCGGTGCTGCTCTGGCTGGTCAGGCGTTCTTTGGCCTGACGGCACTCGTTGAGCAGGCTGCGCATGTCGGCGGCATCCAGGGTGTGCAATTGCAAGGTGCCGCATAGCCACTGGTAGATGGCGAGGTCAAAATCATCACCGCCCAGGGCTGAATCACCACTGGTGGCCAGCACCTCAAACACGCCACGGTGCAAGCGCAGGATGGAAAAATCAAAGGTGCCGCCCCCCAGATCATAGATGCAATACACGCCTTCCGCGGCGTTATCCAGCCCGTAGGCAATGGCAGCGGCAGTGGGCTCGTTAAGCAGGCGCAAGACATTGATACCGGCCAGTGTGGCGGCGTCCTTGGTGGCCTGACGCTGGGCATCGTCAAAATAGGCAGGGACAGTAATCACGGCGCCGGTGAGTTCACCGCCCAGGCTGTGTTCGGCGCGTGCACGCAACACTTTGAGGATGTCGGCAGAAATTTCGACCGGGCTGCGCACCCCGGCCACGGTCTCCAGTTTGACCATGCCCGGGCTGTCCACCAGGCGATAAGGCAACTGCCCCAGGTGTTGTATGTCTTGCAGGCCGCGTCCCATCAGGCGCTTGACCGAGACGATGGTGTTGCGCGGGTCACTGGCGGCGGCAAACTTGGCCTCCCAGCCCACGGTGGTCTCAGCCACCTGATAGCGCACCACCGAAGGCAGCAGGTGGCGACCATGGTCATCGGCCAGTGCCACACATTCGCCACTGCGCACGGTGGCCACCAGCGAGTTGGTGGTGCCGAGGTCTATGCCGACGGCCAGTCTGTGCTGGTGGGGCGCCGCACTTTGCCCCGGTTCTGCAATTTGCAACAGTGCCATAGTCACTCCTCAGAATACGCTGCGCGGGCATGCCCCGCTGTGAAACTTAAACGCTGAAACTCTCGCCGCAGCCACAGTTGGCCTTGGCATTGGGGTTGCTAAACTTAAAGCCTTCGTTGAGGCCTTCTTTGGTGTAGTCCAGTTCGGTGCCATCGAGATAGACCAGGCTTGTTGGGTCTACCAGCACCTTAATGCCATGGCTTTCAAAAATCTGGTCTTCTTCACGCGCTTCATCCACAAATTCCAGCGTGTAGGCCATGCCGGAGCAGCCCGAAGTTTTAACACCGACGCGCAGGCCCAGGCCCTTGCCGCGGCTTTCCAGGAATTTTTGTACACGCCCGGCGGCGCTGGGGGTAAGGGTAACAGTCATGTTCGACTCCAGTGGTTTATACCGAGAACGAGCTGCCACACCCACAGGTGGAGGTGGCGTTAGGGTTGGTAATGACAAAGCGCGCGCCTTCCAGGCCTTCCTGATAGTCTATGGTGGCGCCCATCATGTATTGAAAACTCATGGCATCTACCAGCAGTGACACCCCGGCTTTTTCTACCACCATGTCGTCTTCGGCGACCTGGTCATCAAAGGCAAAGCTGTACTGAAAACCGGAACAGCCGCCACCGGTCACGTACACGCGCAGCTTGAGGCTGGGGTCACCTTCTTCGGCCAGCATTTCGCTCACCTTGCCGGCGGCATTGTCGGTAAAAATAATCGGGGTCGATAAAATGTCGTCACTCAAAACGGCTTCTGTCATGGCGGGCTCCTAGGCTTGGGGCTGGCAGGCGTCGTACTCGCCCTGTTCCAGCCCGTTTTTGTTGCGATAATCGGAAATGGCGGCGCGGATGGCGTCTTCGGCTAGTACCGAGCAATGGATTTTCACTGGTGGCAAGGCCAGTTCATCGGCAATATGGCTGTTCTTGATGTCCATGGCCTGATCCAGGGTTTTTCCCTTGAGCATCTCGGTCACCAGCGAGGACGAGGCAATCGCCGAGCCACAGCCATAGGTTTTGAATTTGGCATCCTCAATCACGCCCTCGGCATTGACCTTGATTTGCAGCTTCATGACGTCGCCGCAGGCTGGTGCGCCCACCATGCCAGTGCCCACATCCTCGGCATTCTGGTCAAAACTGCCCACATTGCGCGGGTTTTCATAATGGTCGAGGACCTTGTCGCTATAAGCCATATGTGTCTCCTTAAACAGCCGCCGCGCTGGGTTCGCGGTGCGATTCGGTGCCGTGCACCCAGCTCACGGAAGATAAATCAATGCCGGACTTCACCATCTCCCACAACGGCGAGAGTTCTCGCAGTTTGCCGATCTTGGCGCCGATGAGCGCAATGGCAAAGTCCACGTCCTGCTCGGTGGTATACCGGCCAATCGAAAAGCGGATAGAGCTATGGGCCAGTTCGTCTTCACGGCCAATGGCGCGCAACACATACGAAGGCTCCAGGCTGGCCGAGGTACATGCGGAGCCGCTAGACACAGCCAGTTCCTTGATCGCCATCATCAGCGATTCGCCCTCGACATAGTTAAAGCTGACATTGAGGTTATGCGGCACGCGCTGCTGTAAATCACCATTGAGGTAAGATTCTTCAATCTGCGACAGGCCAGCCCACAAGCGGTCGCGCAACTGTAAGATGCGGGCATTTTCTTCCGCCATTTCCGCCTTGGCAATGCGAAAGGCTTCGCCCATGCCAACAATCTGGTGTACCGGCAAGGTGCCGGAACGGAAACCGCGCTCATGACCACCGCCATGCATTTGTGCCTCGAGGCGGATACGCGGTTTGCGGCTGACAAACAGTGCGCCTATGCCTTTGGGGCCATAGGTTTTATGCGCGGAAAAACTCATCAAATCGACAGGCAGCGCTTTCAGGTCGATCTCCACCTTGCCGGTCGCCTGGGCTGCATCTACATGAAAAATAATGTTTTGCGCGCGGCAAATTGCGCCCAGCGTGGCAATATCCTGTATTACGCCGATTTCATTATTGACCAGCATGACCGAGGCCAGCACGGTATCTGGCCGGATCGCTGCCTTGAAGGCTTCCAGATCGACCAGGCCGTTTTCCAGTGGTGATAAGTAGGTGGCGCTAAAGCCCTGGCGTTCCAGTTCGCGCACGGTATCCAGCACCGCCTTGTGTTCGGTGGTCATGGTGATGATGTGCTTGCCCTTGCCGCTGGCATAAAACTGCGCTGCGCCCTTGATGGCGAGGTTGTTGGATTCGGTGGCGCCAGAAGTCCAGACGATCTCTCGTGGATCGGCATTGACCAGTGCGGCCACCTGCTCCCGTGCTTCTTCCACAGCGGCTTCAGCTTCCCAGCCATAAGGATGGCTGCGCGACGCCGGATTACCAAACAGCTCGGTGAGGTAGGGAATCATTTTTTCCGCCACGCGTGGATCGACGGGTGTCGTAGCAGAGTAATCAAGGTATATCGGTTTCATACAATCAACCTGACAAAAGGTGGGTTCAGGCTAGCTTGAGCAAGCTCTGTGCCATGCCGGGCTGGGTTGATTTAACCTTTTGATTTATATGTTAATTTATTGAATTCATGACCAGGCTAACAATGGAGGCTTGTCGTGTTTGTCGTGAATGCGACAAACAAAGCAGAGATATTGTTGTAAGGGTTGTTGCATTGTGCAGGTAGGCAGCTCACCTGCAACAGGTTGTAACAGTGGCTGAGACTATTTGATTGTGTAAAACCTCTTGGTCAAATAGCCGTGAACCCCGTTTTTATCCGGGTTTTGCACCATTCGTATATATCAGCTTCAATGATCATGCACCCCGGCATGAAAATTGCTGAATTCAGCCTAACTCTTCATTTTTCAGGTGGGTATGATGGCGAACTTGTCGGATTCCAGCCACGTGGCACTGGTCACAATTTATGAGATAGGCAAGATACTCAGCTCCTCGCTAGACCTGCAGAAAACGCTAAGACAAGTGGTGAATCTGGTTGCCAATCACTTGGGCATGCAGCGTGGCATGGTCTATGTACGCGACGATGGCGACAGTTTGCAGGTACTCGCCTCAGTAGGCTTTAGTAAAGAGGAGGTGGCGCGGGCGCGTTTCAAGGTAGGAGAGGGCGTGACCGGCAGAATCTGCCAGATGGGGATGCCTGCGGTGATTCCTGACCTGGTGCAAGAGCCATTATTTTTGAATCGAACTGGTGCGCACCGCTCGGTGGAAGGCATGACCGTCGCCTATCTCGGTGTGCCGATTAAAACCGGGCGTGAAACCATAGGTGTGCTCAGTTTTGAGCGCTTTGCAGAAGACAAGCATGGCCTGTTTGAAGAAGACTTGCAGTTGTTGACCATGGTCGCCAATCTGATCGGACAGACGATTCTGTTAAACCAGCAGGTGACCAGTGATCGCGAACAATTGATGCAGGAGCGTCAGCGTTTGCAGAAAGAGTTAGCAGGCAAATACAGCATAGGCAATGTCATCGGCCAATCCAAACGCATGCGCGAGGTGTTTGCCGATGTGCATATGGCCGCGCCCGGTAACAGTACGATCTTGCTGCGCGGCGAGTCAGGGACCGGCAAGGAGGTCATCGCGCGCTCCATCCATTTTTTGTCTTCACGCAAGGACAAACCGTTTATCAAGGTCAACTGCGCGGCCCTCTCCGAGAGCCTGCTCGAATCCGAACTATTCGGCCATGAAAAGGGTGCTTTTACCGGCGCCATGCAAGAGCGTAAAGGCCGCTTTGAACAAGCGCATGGCGGCACGCTGTTTCTGGATGAAATTGGCGACACCTCGGCGGCTTTTCAGGTCAAGTTGTTACGCGTATTACAGGAGCGCGAACTGGAACGCGTTGGCGGCAACAAAACTATCAAGGTTGATGTACGGCTCATTTGCGCCACCAACCGTAACCTGGAAGAAGCAGTCAACAAAGGCGAGTTTCGATCCGACCTCTACTTCCGCATCAATGTCATTTCCATCTCGCTGCCAGCCCTGCGCGAGCGACGCGATGATATCCCCTTGCTGGTAGAAAACTTCCTGGGCAAATTCAACAAAGAAAACAGCGCCCGCGTCAGCATCACCCCAGAAGCCATGAACGTACTCAGCAACTGTCACTGGCCCGGTAATGTGCGCGAACTCGAAAACTGCGTTGAACGCTTTGCCACCATGGCGCGTAGCAATCTGATACGCGAAGTGGATATCCCCTGCCAGACCAATCACTGCCTGTCCTCCACGCTGTGGAAGTACCAGGCCCAGGGCACCGTGATTCCCATTGCGCCAGTCAATGTCAGCCCGGCCAGCCCACCGCCCCCAGTCGAGTTACCGCCGCAAGAGGTAGCTGAAGAAATGCCACTCACTGAGCGTGAACAACTGGTACAAGCCATGGAAAAAAGTGGCTGGGTACAAGCCAAAGCTGCACGGTTGCTTAACCTGACGCCTCGGCAAATGGGTTATGCGCTGAAGAAATACAATATTGAGGTGAAGCGGTTTTGAGTGAGTCCTGCGTAAGCTAGCCATAGGTTTGGCTGCCTGTTACGCATGTGCTGGAAAAACTTTATGATGCGCGGGTCTGCCATCGCATATATCGCTCGTGCAATGCATGAGTCATTTGGCCCATGCACATTAGTTGATAGTCCAGTTCTCCACCTTTAAGCCGGTGACCTGGCTAAAGGCCTGATCATTAGTCACCAGAATTGCATCCAGATGCAAGGCATGCGCGGCAATTAGCAAGTCTAGTGGTGAAAGTACCACGCCTTTGAGTGTTAGCTCGGCTCTAATCCTGCCGTAGGTGGTGGTGACTTCGGTATCCCATGCCCGTGAGACGATGTGACGAAGAAAGTTGTCTACGAGTAACTTTAGCTGTGTCGCCTCAGGTCTCTTAGCCAGACCAAAACGAAGCTCGCCTTCGGTAATGGCTGAAATACACACACTGGACATCGGCGTTGAAGTGATCCGCCTGGTGACAGACGGATGCCGCTTCAAAAAATAACTCACCGTGTTGGTATCCAACAAGTATGTCGTCATGACGAGACACCGTCTAGCGGGTCACGGTCATGCAAGGCTTGCGCACGTTCATTGCTATCGAGAAAGTCGGCTGGCACATTGCTTGCGGCAAGCAACTCAAGAAAGTCGCTCCAGTCCGCGGGTTTGCTGGAAAGGATGACATCGCCAGTCGCTTCATCCTTACGGATAAACACTTCTTTGGTATCAAACCGATATTCCGCTGGCAAGCGTACCGCCTGGCTACGGCCATTGATAAATATTTTTGCAGTCTGACTCATCATCACACTCCAAGTTTTGACATGGTAGATACCAAAGTATATACCATCGGTTGGCAGCCAAGCAATTGGCGGATATGCTAGGTCAGAATAGTTGTAGGTAGAGCTTAACCGTTATGTTGGGCTACAGATGGTTATTTTGAGTTAACAAAAAACTCCAGCGTCTCGCAATCGACTTTTGAGTTCATCTATACATTCTGGCAAACCAATTGCAAATTGAGCTCCAGTAATCGTTTCGAGTTCGGTGCTCTCAACCCAAGTGCCATCGGTTTGCTTTGCGATTAGCTGTTTCATTGCCTCTCGGTGTTGACCAGGAAAAAGACCAAATACAAGCATGACACGTTCAGCTGTGTGATGAACGGTATACGTTGTTGCCAAACCTCCCATGTGTGGGGCTTGGAGTACATTTTCAATTTTTTCTTTTATGTTGTCATTCATGGGGTAACTCTTTAAAGTTAAACAAATACTTTAGGTATGGGTAGCCGGTGAAAATACCTATCGTTTGACATAAGGAGTGTGCTTTAGCGCCTCCTAATCTTGTCGTTTAAAAGAGGCATGGATTTTGTCTTTCTGGGCCTTGAGCATTCGTTTTGCTTCTTTTCTAGCAGACTCAAGACTTTTTTGTAACCCATCAATAGCGTAGTCAATTTCAGAGTCAGTAGCGAGAGTAGCTGAAATGATGATACCCTCTTCATATGTAACGTACTCATTGAGAACGATACTTACTGTCGGGTCGCCTGGTAGATCACCTTTTTTCCACTTGTGGAATGGATTTAAGACTCCGAATTTTCCAGACATATAAACTCCAATGACTAATGTTTGAACTCACCGGTCTGCGGGTTTTTTCGCGCCGGGCCGTTAGAATAATGAGTTGGGTATCATCGTTTTACCTTGAATGATTCAATAGCGCTGATACTTCCATTACGTTCTCTTTCTCGCAATATATTACGTAGAGCGACTAGCGAACGTGAATCTCCACCAACAATCATGCGCATTAATTGCCCGTCATCCGACGCCCAAGCGACGATATTCTTTAAAGTATCTCTTTCATTCAACGGTAGGCTGAGATCTGAAAAACCAGCTCTCCCCTGATCATTTCGAACTTGGAAAGAAATAAATAAAAGATGTTCTGGCTCATTGGGAAATAAAAAATCGCCAGACACGTAATGACGAGTTGGTGGGGCCGGATATATGGTTTCAAGAGACTTCTTAATGTGAAGCCCCGAGGATTCTAGTGTCTGTAGGACACTTACCAGATAAGCCTCAGGGACAGGAAGCAACTTGTCTTCAACAGCCCAGCTGGAGCCATGTTTTGCCACATATTCGCCATCAGCGTAACCGGATCTGTGAACGAACAAATGTCTGCGGTCGTGAATTTCTTCAATTGTCCCAAAAGTTACTGGTTCACTTGTGAGGTCTATTCCTAGGTTCTTCTGATAAAACTTCCGAAGTTCCTTCAGACCACCACTAGTCAAACGTCGGAGTGTCTTCTTGACAATGTGGTGGTATACACCTTCCTGAGCATCTATGGATAGCAACTGCTCCTGCGAAAAGTCGACTCGACCGTCGGTGAGAAATGGCTCTCGCGACCTAGTGGAAACTTCTTCGATACAATCTACTAAAAATGCCTCGTATGCAGCGACAATACGCACTAGAAGAGTTGAACGCAAGAGTTCAGGATAAACGTCACGAGCGTGGTACGTGACTACTTTTAGCTGGCGTTTCACAACATCTGACCCGAGGTGGAACTCAACCTTCTCGTCCTTCCGGCTTGAGTCTCGCATAGTTTCCCGCCCGCTTTCATAAAGCACTCCGTACGAGTGCATGGTTGCCTCATACAAGAGCCGAATGCGTTGTAGTGTCTTGTGAAAGTCCCGGTATGCGGAAATTCTCATCGTGATGCCCAAGGTTTGACATAATGGGTTTGCTTTAGCGCATCCCACTTTATAAATGGGGTGAGCAGGTTCATGAGATTCGGACCATTTCAGTAACGCGCCATACAATAAAAAAGACGGCACCAGCAACAAGTAAGCGGAACTGCCAAATGCCATAAAACTGTGCTTTATTGACGTTTTTTTCTAATGCACTTTCTACGCCTTGAATAGCTGCCAAGACAAATTGTGGATGTGGTGGTTGATCTGGATGTGAGCCTTGGTGCAATTGAAGCAGGTTAAAATTTGCCATTAGTGACGTTTGTACCCAAATTACATTTTTACAACCGAAGTGAAAACTAATACCCCAACAGATGATAGCTAAGGCAACAGGAAGTAACCACCACGACAGTGTTAGCCCTTCGGTTTTTTGTACGGCGAAACCGATTGCAGCTCCAGCAGCGGCTAGCAAAAAGTAAGTGTATTTCTCTTGACCAGCTTGATGAGCCTTGTAGAGATTTGAAATTGTGTCGTCGAGTGACATGGCTCATTCCCAACGCTTGAAATAAAGGGCTGATGAGGATGGTGGTAAAGAAGAAGTTAAGAATGTTGTATGCATCGAAGAATGTTTTCGCCAGTCCCGGTTGATGGATGGGTTAGCGCAATTAGTCATCTTTAGCCATATTGCGCTCATAATGATACCAAGACTCTATATCCATTTCTGGATCGCAATAGCGAGAATGAATTAATGACAAAAATGCTTCACGAGCTTTTTCCGAGGCTAGCATTAATGTGTCATCGGTATGGTTGCCCTTGATAAACCACTTTGTGTTATCAGGGGATACTTTGCAGTCATACATTCCAAACTCTTCGACATTTAGAACTGCCATATAGAGTGCGTAAACCTCTTCATAGTCATCTGGATCAGCCGCATCTAACCAGCCCTCAAAATCTGTAATTGTTGCCATATTTTTCCTTTGCTCTAACGCTAAACATAAGTTGAGATAATGCCATATGTGTTAAAAAGTCGGCAATAGTTGCCTGCGAGAGCTACTATCTTATGGTTTGATCCTTGCTGCTGTTAGCAATCCGACAATCAACTTCCCCCTTTTGTCATATAGCTGACAATCCGAAATCCATAGAATTAACTATTTAATCCATTGATTTTTAATGGATTATTTTCAATCTTTCAGATGGCATGCGAATTGCAATACTCCTTGTAAATTCATATTGAGGAGCATGCAATGGCAATTTCTGCAGAAAGCCCAGCGAGCACAAGTCGCTTGCGTCCCTTACCCGGCATTAAGGTGGAAGTGGCTGGTCAGGTGGCTTCCGGTTGTAGTACAACTGGTGGCGAAGGTAAAGCCAGTTGCGGTTCCTCCGATGGTCAGGGAGATATGCCTGCGGAAATCTGGGACAAGGTTAAAAATCACCCGTGCTATTCCGAGGAAGCCCATCACCATTATGCGCGCATGCATGTGGCGGTGGCGCCGGCTTGCAATATCCAGTGCAATTATTGCAACCGCAAGTATGACTGTTCTAACGAATCCCGCCCCGGTGTGGTTTCGCAAAAGCTGACGCCGGACCAGGCAGTGAAAAAAGTGCTGGCAGTGGCGAGCGAGATTCCGCAGATGACGGTGCTGGGCATTGCCGGGCCAGGGGATGCTTTGGCGAACCCGGCCAAGACCTTTGAGACCTTCCGCCAGTTGCAGGAACAGGCGCCTGATATCAAGTTATGTCTCTCAACCAATGGGTTGGCGTTGCCGGATTATGTGGATGAGATTGCCAAATACAACGTGGACCACGTCACCATCACCATCAATATGGTAGACCCGGACGTGGGTGCCCAGATTTATCCCTGGATTTTTTACAACCACAAACGCATTTATGGCCGCGAGGCTGCCGAGATTTTGACCGAGCGGCAAATGCTGGGCCTGGAGATGCTGACTGCGCGTGGCATTCTCACCAAAATCAACTCGGTGCTGATTCCCGGCATCAACGACGAGCACTTGTATGAAGTGAACCGTGCGGTGAAAGCGCGTGGTGCTTTCTTGCATAACATCATGCCGCTGATCTCAGAGGCTGAGCATGGCACTTACTTTGGCCTCAATGGTCAGCGCGGGCCAACTGCGCAGGAGCTCAAGGATGTGCAGGATGCCTGCATGGGCGGTGCCAACCTGATGCGGCATTGCCGTCAGTGCCGTGCCGATGCGGTGGGCCTGCTGGGTGAAGACCGTAGCGATGAGTTTACCTTGGACCAGATCGAGCAGATGGATGTGGTGTACGACATCGAGAAACGCCGCGCTTACCAGGAACAAGTCGAAGCCGAGCGACAGGCCCAGCATGCGGCTAAGCAATCGGCACTGGCCGAGCAGGGTGCCGACGATGGTATGAAAGTGCTGGTGGCGGTGGCGACCACCGGTGGCGGCAAGGTCAATCAGCATTTTGGCCATGCTGACGAGTTCCAGATTTACGAACTCACTGCCAGCTCGACCACGTTTGTCGGTCACCGCCGGGTGGATTTGTATTGCCAGGGCGGCTATGGCGAGGATGAGCAATTGCCTTCTATCGTCAATGCGATTAATGACTGCCATGCCGTGCTGGTGTCGAAAATCGGTGCTTGCCCCCGCGATGAATTGTTGGCGGCAGGCATAGAGCCGGTGGAGGAATACGCCCATGAGTTTATTGAAAAAGCCGCTTTGGGCTGGTTTGCCGGTTACCGTGCCCGCGTTGCCAGCGGCGAAATTACCCATATTCCACGCGGCGATGCTGCGATTCGACAAGGCGCATTTAAAGCAGCCTGAGCCATACAGTAAAGGAGACCTCACATGGCATACAAAATTGTAACTTCCCAATGCACAGGCTGTTCAGCCTGCGAGCCGGAGTGCCCTAACCAGGCCATTTATGAAAAAAATGGCGTGTTCATGATCAAGCCGGAAAAATGTACCGAGTGTATCGGCCATTTTGACGAAGCGCAGTGTGTGGCGGCGTGCCCGGTAGATAACACCTGCATTATCGATAATGCCTATCCGCGTTATCAGGCATAAACGGAGAACCGACATGGAACTGACGATCACCCCCAAGGCAGAAAAGTTTATCAGCCGCATGATTCGTTTTAATGGCGGCACCGACCAGCACGGTTTTCGGCTGGTGGTTAGCCCTGGTGGCTGTTCTGGCCTGAGCTCGGAGTTTAGCGTCGAGGCCGCACCTTTTGCCGGGGATGCCATTATTGAGGCCAGCGGCGTACGCCTGTTTTTACCGGCTGAATCGCGCATGTTACTGGATGGTGCCGTGGTGGACTTTATGGATAGCCCGATGGAGTCCGGCCTGACCTTTTTGACGCCTAACAGCGGTAGCTGCGGTTGTGGCAGCAGTGGCGGTGGTCATGGCGACCATGCCAGCCATGGTGGCCCGGCGACAGTCAGTATCTCCAGTATCCAGCGGAAATCCTGAGGATTGTCAGCGGGTAGGGTGCGGCCATGGATGCTGACTTTAAACCGGAAGTGCTGGAAAACAGCTGGTTTGCCGAGCGCTACCGCGCCTTGCCTGCTGTGGCTAGCGAGCAACTCCGATTGGCCAGTATTCACTACGCCGACAGCAGCCGGGCCGAAACGCATCTGGTCATGGCGCGCATGATGGCGCCCCACAATCCTGCCGTCAAGGTAGCCGAATACCGTTTTTATTTCTATCAGGCCCGGTTGCAGGAGGCGCTGCGGGTGGCCGAGCAATGTATGGGAATGACGGCGTTGGAGCTCGGTTTTCCGCTCAGTTGGCGGCTTGTCAGTCCGCAACATGGTCAGTTTGAAAGTGATGAACCCGCCCACCGCTTTTATCTATTTTGTCTCAAGGCTTATGCCTATTTGCTGATGCGGCTACAGCGGTTGCAGGCTGGACGGGAGGCGGCAGAAAAACTGATGCAGCTGGATCCGGCCAACAAAGTGGGCGGTCAGTTGCTGCTGGATGTGCTGGATCGTGCAGACCGGGAGGCTGAGGATGATTGAGCCCGGATCTATGGATCGCTTGCAGGCAGAAAGACACTGGATGGACAGTGATTTGCCTGCGGTTGACTGGCAGGGTAACGCCTTGTCATGTTCCTCCTGTGAGCATGCGGAATTAAATGCGCAGGGGCTATGCCAGTTGATGCGCAATTGTGTGCATGACCGTTATGCCAAGCGCATAGACCGTTTTTTTAGCCAGCATCCGGCATTGGCCGTGCGCTATATTGACCACCCCTATTTTGAAGTGCGGGCAGTGGCGGCCAAGTTTCTGGATGTTTTTCACCTGAACCGCCTGGTCAGTGATGTGGATGAGACCGTACGTGCCAGCGTTGCTTTGCGCTTGCCGTCACATTTGTTGCACAAACTCATCTATGACCCTGACCGTGAAGTTCGCATCCGGGTGGCTTTGCGCTTACCCGAATCTGAATTGGGCAGTCTGTTGTATGACAGCGATTATTACGTGCGTGTGATCGTGGCGCGCCGCATTGCCCCCACACAGCTGTTTTATCTGATGCACGATGCCGATGCCTCGGTACGCCGCGAAGTGGCGGAACGTATCGGCATGGACTGGCTGCCTTTACTGGCAAATGATAGTGCGCAGGAAGTCTGTTTGACGGTCATTCGCCGCTTGCCGGTCGCGATGTTGCCTGCATTCCGGCTAGATGCCGACTGGCGTATTCGTTTTGAAGTGGTGTTGCGCATTGCGCCCGAGTTTTTAGCAGATATGAGCCGCGATAGCGACGAGGCGGTGGCGATGGCGGCTGTCGCCAGGTTACATCCGAATCTGCAATCCTCTGTCCTGACCCACCCGAATGAACATAAGGAGAGCGTCCATGGCGACCAATATCGTACGTGACAGTGATGTCGTCGAACTGGTGAATCCGCCCCGGTTTGACTATGGGCAAAAGGTGCGCTCAAAAAAATATGTGCGCAACGATGGCACTTTCCCCGGCAAGGAAGTGGGCGAGATTCTGGTGAAAAAAGGGGATGTCGGCTATGTCACCAGCATAGGCACGTTTTTGCAGCAGTTTTATATCTATGGTGTGGATTTTTACGAGCTGGGTTACCGCGTCGGCATGCGTGGCAAGGAGCTGGAAGCGGATGCGCCAGAAGATGACGATGAAGACCTGCTGGCCGATGAGGCCGCGCAACAGACAGAGGAGGCATCAACATGACTGAAGTCGTAAACGCAGGCGCCAGTCTGGCCGGGTTTAATCTCAGGGAGCCGCGTACGCCGCGCTTTCAGTGGGGGCAGCCGGTGGTGACCCTGGTGGACTTGCTCAATGATGGCAGTTATCCCGACCTCGCCGAAGCCGCCTTGCTGGCCGAGGCCGGGGCGCGCGGCGAGGTGGTCAATGTTGGCATGGTCGAAGACAGTGGCATCCCGGTCTATTTGGTGGAGTTTGCCGATGGTAAGGTCATTGGCGTGCTCGAAGAGGAGCTGGCCCCGGTGTAAGGGGCCTGCACACAGTGATGGCAATGCCGGTCACCTCTCTGTGTCCACACCCCAACGCGGTGGACCGTCTGCGTATCGAAAAACTGCTCGCTGGGCGCAGCCGCTACAAATACGTGGCGGCCACGGTCACGCCCTGTACCGACGGTTATCTGGTGCGCAGTCCGTGCTGTTCGCGCACAGTAGACCCGCAGGGCGGCGAGATTGATATTGCCCGCATTGAATACCAGTCCGGTGATTTCTGGCGCCTGTATCGCAAGGATGATGTCAGGCAATGCTGGCGCGCGCATGCGGAGTTTCATAGTTTGTCCAGCTTGCTGGATGTGCTGATTGCAGATGTGAATCGGGAGTTCTGGCGATGAAATGGCTATATCTGGACCATAACGCAACCACGCAGCCGCTACCGCAAGTGGTGGAGGCCATGCTGCCCTGGCTGAGTACGCACTATGGCAACCCGTCCAGCAGTCATCCGCTGGGGCGCCAGGCGCGCGAGGCACTGGTCAATGCGCGCGCCAGCGTGGCGGCTTTCTTGCAGGTCACCCCGGCTGAGGTGGTGTTTACCAGTGGCGCCACCGAGTCTAACCATCTGGCCATCCTGGCGGCTTTGGCCGCCCGGCCTGAGCGGCGGCAGATTGTCACCAGTGCGGTAGAGCACACCTCGACCCGTTTGCTGCTGGCACAGTTGGCAAAACAAGGCTTCGAGGTGATTGAAATCGGTGTGGATAGCCAAGGGCAATTGTCCATGGCTGACTTGCTGGCAGCGGTGGGGCCACAGACTGCACTGGTCAGCCTCATGCATGCCAATCATGAAACCGGGGTGATTTTCTCGGTGGCTGAAGCGGCCGAGATCGCCCACCGCCATGGCGCGCTCATGCATGTCGATGCGGCGCAAAGTGCGGGCAAACTGCCACTCAATATGGCGGCGCTGGGCTGTGATTTGCTCGGGTTTTCTGCGCACAAACTGTATGCCGCCAAAGGCACTGGCGTGCTCTATGTGAAAAAAGGCCTGAGCCTGCAACCCATGCTATGGGGCAACCAGGAACGTCACCGCCGCGGTGGCACCGAAAACCTGCCCGGCATTGTCGGGCTGGCCACCGCCTGCGATGTGCTGGGCGGAGACCTTGCCACCCATGCCAGCCGCATGGCGGCCTTGCGTGACCAGTTTGAACAGGCCGTGCTGCAGGCACTGCCCGCCGTCGAGGTCAATGGCGGCGGCCCCAGGGTGGCCAATACCAGCCATCTGTGTTTTGCCGGTTTAAGTGCGGACTCGGGTACAGACCTCAATGGCGAGGCCTTGCTGCTGCGCCTGGAGAAACAGGGGGTGCTTGCCTCGCGTGGCAGTGCCTGTAGCGCAGGCGGCAATCAGCCTTCGCATGTGCTGCTGGCCATGGGCCGCAGCGAGCAGCAAGCCTTGTGCTCATTGCGTTTTTCGCTGGGCATACACCATACCGCCGCAGACATGCAGCAGTTACTGGCGGCTGTGGTCACCAGCGTCAGACAGTTGCAACTGCAACAGGCCGCCTAACCCCATTTGAAAGGAAACACGATGAAAGTGATGATACGCCGTACCGAACAGGGCTTGTCGCTCTATGTCCCGAAAAAGGACCTGGAAGAGCCGATTGTCGAACAGGAAAAGCCTGAGTTGTGGGGCGGTAGCGTCAAGCTGGCCAATGGCTGGCTGCTGAGTTTGCCGGAAATGGCCGCCGATACCCGCCTGCCGGTAACGGTAGAAGCGAAACGCATCGGTGAGTAAAGGAGAACAGGATGTGTATTGCTGAAAAAACCCTGAACGAGATTGTGACGGCGCTGGGCGATTTTCGTACTGTGACCAGCAACCCGTTGACCATGTTGCGCGAGTGCTATCCGGACATCAGCTTTCTGCGCATGGCCGAGCGCGATATGGATGAAGCGCCATACTGTCGCCTGAGTGATTTCAACCTGTATTTGCTGGATACCCGCGAGCACTGTGTCAAACTGACCCGTCAGCTCGAGCATGCCACCGGCATCGTACTCACCCAGCGGGATGCCTGACATGGCCGACCAGGATTATGCGGGCAGTGCCATCACCTTGAGCAGCGCCGATTATGGCGAAGCCGAGGCTGCTGCGTTGGCCATGGTCTTGCAGCGCAATGCACAAAGTACAGGTCCGCTTGTCCCGGCGTTTGAACAGGCTTTTGCCAGCTGGCTGGGGCGCAAGCATGCCATTGCCGTTAGCAGCAGCACCATTGCCTGCCTGCTGGTGCTACGGGCGGCCGGCATAGGCAGTGGCGACAGCGTGATTGCGCCCTCGTATAGCTGGCGTCATCTGGCGCATGCCATCCACTGGAGCGGGGCGCAACCGGTGTTGAGCGAGATCGATTACTGGTCGCAAACCCTGGCAGCAGACAAGATTGAAGCTGCCTTGCAGCGGGCACCACAGGCCAGGGTCAAGGCACTGCTGGTGAATAATACCAATGGTCATCCGGCAGACTGGCAGGCTTTGCGCACCCTGGCACGTGCCCAGCAATGGTTGCTGATAGAAGATGCCAGCGAATCTATCGGTTCACGCTATCAGGGACAGCTCACCGGCAGCTTTGGCGATGCGGCGGTGTTTGATTTCAGCCAGCCGTCTGCCCTGTGTTGCGGCAAGGCCGCCATGATCGTCACCGATGATGACACGCTGGCGCTCAAGCTCAGGCATTATCGTCAGCATGGCCATGATGACCAGGCCTCGCTCAGCGCCAGCCTGCGGCCACCGCTGGATGCTGGCATCAGCGAGCTCACGGCTGCATTGGGGCTGATTCAGCTGCAACGCCTGCCGGAGATACTGGCCAAACGCAAACTGGTCGAAGCCTGGTATCAGGCACAGATCTCCAGTTTTGAAGGCATCAAGCCGCCTTATATCGCCCCCGGCGTCGATGAGGTGCACTGGATGCTTTACTGCGTGCATCTGGGCACCCGTTTTTCAGCCAGTAGCCGTGATGCCATGGTCGAAGACATGTCCACCGAACTGGTGGAGGCCGCAGCCTACTGCAGACCCCTGCATTTACAACGTGCCTATGTCGAGCACTACGGCATGCGCAAGGGGCATTTGCTGGTCACCGAAAAAGTGGCAGACCGCGCCATTGCACTGCCTTTTCATGGCGGGCTCAGCGAAGACCAGATTGCCTTTATCGTCAAAACCGCCAAGGACGCCTCCATCAATGTCGGCGCCGGTGCGGCCATTTATCTCTAATCCCGCAACACTTTGTCATCACAAGGAATACAACATGTCCACGCAAGCATTGCCAGAAAGTGAACTGCAAGCCATCCGTCAAAGCCTGAGCGCAGGCAGTGTGATTCCCTATCTTGGGCCTGCCGTGCTGGAACTTGCGCCGACCACCTGCCAGGTGCCCGCCACGCCGGAAGCGCTGGTGGCCATGCTCACCACCAAGGTCAGCGTGCCACACAAAATCCGCAACAATCTGACCGCCGCTGCTCAGTTTATCGAGAACTTCAAGCACCGAAAAACACTGGTCAACCTGATGACGGAGGCCTATGCCGCCGGGGCCAGCCCCAATGCCTTGCACCGGTTTCTGGCCGCTTTGCCCAAGAAGCCGCTGCTGGTGGTGGATAGCTGGTATAGCAATGCCATGGCACAGGCGCTGGCCGGGCAGCACAACTGGGGCATGATACAGGGCGTGTCACAATCTGAGCACCTCGGGCAATGGGTGCACTATGTCGAGCCCGATGGCAACAGCATAGAAGCCAGCGAAGCCGATGCCTGGACCACCGTGCTTTATCAGCCGCTGGGCAGCAACCAGCCCGCACAAAACTATATTATTTCCGATTCTGACTATGTCGAGGTCCTGACCGAAATCGACATCCAGACCCCGATTCCGCCTCGCGTACAGGAGTTGCGCCATGGCGCGCACTTTCTGTTTATGGGATGCCGCTTTAACCACCAACTCACCCGCACCTATGCCAGACAGATTATGAAACGCTCTTCGGCGCAGCACTGGGCGGTGATTGCCGGGCCGCTGACTCGCATGGAAGAAAAATTTCTGGCCGAACAGCAGATACGCCGTATCGACCTGCCGCTGGCTGATTTTGTGCACTGGCTGCAAACCGCCGAGCTGGCGCAACCGCTGGTCGCTGCCTGAGGAGCCCGCCATGCCCTTGTACGATTTTCAGTGTAGCCAATGTGGCAAAACTCAAGAGCTGTTGCTCAAACTCAATGCCAGTGCGCCCGCCTGCCCGCATTGCGGTGGTACGCTGCAAAAACAAGTGTCCAGACTGGCTGAACCCGGCAAAACCGCTGGCATCATCGCCAGCGCCAGGGCGCAAGCCAAGCGCGAAGGGCACTTCAGCAACTACGCTGCTGCCGAAAGAAAAAAGCTGTGATGCGCCATGCCTAGGGTAAACCTGACCGACGCTCTATATTAAGCTTCGCAAAGGGCGCGCGCGTTAACAGTTTTTCTACCTTCACAGAATGACGTCAGTCCTCCATGAGCGGGATCCTGACGCATGCTTGTCGCTTTATCCCCCCTTTTTTTCCATCTGATCAATGATTAAGCGTGTAGAACTCGGTCGGTAATTTTGTGCAAGCGCAAGGTGTGACATTTATTGAGATAACGACTCAAGCGTTTGCAATAGGCAGGAGAGGGAGGTGTAGTCTTGATTTAATAATACTATCGTTTAAATGAGGCTTAGGATTCATATTTAAACTCTACATTTCATTTCTGACAACCAAGCCACTGTTACATTTAATTTGGAGAGTAGAAATGAAAGTCTGTCATCGTATAGGCCTGATGTTAGCGGGTGTTTTCATGCAAAACCTCGCTTTTGCCCAAGGCGTGTCAAGTTTCGGGATTGCTGTTTTGCCCGATACGCAATTTTATTCACGCTATGCCACACCTGCAGAAGGTAATCAATTTATGGAAAGATATGGCTCTGAGCCATATACATCGCAAACAAGCTGGTTAGTGCAAAACTCAAAAAAATACAATATTCCTTTTGTGGTTCACGTAGGGGACGTCGTGGATCAGCAGAGTAAGATTCCCCAGTGGGAAGTTGCAAGTAAGGCAATGAAAATACTTGAGGATGGTGGTGTGAATTACTCCATTCTGGCAGGTAATCATGACGTCACTTACGGATGTAGCTACTGGGGGTCGCAAACAGATTGTACAGATGAGCAAAGAACGAGTAATGACAACTATTTAAAGTACTTTCCTACTTCCAGAGCCCAAAAACAAGGCACTTTTGGTGGGCGTAGTCCCAATGGCTGGCATGAATATCACATTTTTACGGCTGAAGGTCAGCAGTATTTGGTCCTTGCTCTTTCGTGGCGTGCATCGAATTCTGCCATTGCATGGGCTCGTCAGGTGATCAAGGATCATCCTACGCTCCCTGTGATTTTAACGAGTCATGAGTTTTTGGCGATACAAAGTGACGGTGTCAATGTTGTAGAAACAGACTACAGTAACTTTTTATGGGATCAGCTGATCAAGGATAATGATCAAATATTCATGGTGGTTTGTGGTCATAATCACGGCGCTGGGCACAAGGCAAGAATCAACAGTTATGGCCACCCGGTTTGGGAGATGGTGGTTGACTATCAAATGGCTTACCAAGGTGGTAATGCACAAATGCAGGTATATGAATTTGACCTGACCAACAACAAAATTAATGGCTTGTCATTCTCGCCTTGGGTACCAGAAAAGCCTGAGTCTACTGTGACACAGTTTGACCGTGCACTCTTAAGCGGGAATGGCAATGATTTTTCTGTGGATATGGATTTTGCAGAAAGGTTTAAGGGATTTAATTCCACATTCATTGCGGGCTCAACAAACTACCACACATCTATTGTCGAAGAGTTGCGTAATGATATTGCTGAAAGCTTCACCGAGCCGTCAGAGCCTGTCATTCTCACACCGCTAGATCGGGATGATTACGCACATAGCGGTAACACCCTGGCACATTGGAAATTTGATACCGGCACAGTGGGCACTCCTGTCGTCAATGGGTCTGATAAGTATGCCGTGCCTGATCAAACCGGAAAGAATCCATTGCACTTTGAGGGTAAGTCTGGCGATATTATGTGGTCAGCCGATCATCATGCCTATTCCGCCTCTAATGGTAGCGTTTGTTTTATGACAAACGACAAAACCAAACCCAATCCTGCTTTCTTTTTTACCGATGGTAACGGGGCTTTAAGTAATGAGCAATTTAAAAACTCAGGATACACCGTTGAAGCTTTCGTGAAAATTGCCAAAGACTGGACACCGGCGAATGGTGCCTGGATGAATATTCTGACGCGTGATATGCCCAGAGGTTGGATTGGCGGTTATCAGGGGGGTGACGGGGGGGAGAGCTCACTGTTATTTGCGGTTTCTAGCCTTCGAGAGTTTCAATGGGAGCCCACTACCTTTTTAAGTTCAGGTGTTGCCGAAAAAACAAACTGGTCAGGGGAGGTGATGGCCGATACATGGGAGCATGTTGCGATTGTGAATGATCCTGTGACACATGATACAACGATGTATGTTGCAGGTGCCCCGGTTTTGCGTAATGTCAAATCAGCCGTTGGGATCGCAGGTTTAAATTGGGCTGCCTGGGTTGTTGGCGCCGGTCAATATGGTGGCTGGCAAGGCGGGCATGTCAACGGGTTCCGTGGTTGTATCAACGAAATTCGTATCACCAACGCGGCACTGACTCCCGATCAGTGGCTAACCGCTCGTAAAAACAGGGTTACCCCAGCCGGTAGTCGTCAAGTGGTTAACGCTACAAACAATGATGATGAAATCATTGTCACGGGCGGATCTATGTTCACTGGAGGTAATGGTCACAATACTTACGTGTTGCGTTCGATCCGGGATGCCGGTGCTACGGTTACCGATTTCATTGTTGGGCGTGATAAGTTGAACCTCATCCAGTTGCTGAAGGCGGTTGGATATAAAGGAAGTGATCCAATCGCAGATGGCTATGTGCGTGCAGTCAACCAGGGGGGCGATACCATTATTCAGGTGGATACTGATGGCGCTTCCAGACCGACTGCTTTCCGTACACTGATTACTTTGAAAGCAACAACCGCTAATAAAATCGACAAAAATAGCTTTTATTTCTAACGATTTTTCTTAAACAACTCAGGGTGGTGCAGATGATGAGCACTACCCATTCATGACATTCATGAGTCATATCACAGGAGTATTAAAATGAAACCGCAATTGATTTTATGTAATGTGTTGATCGCTTCTTTAATGGTCTTTTCAGTCTCGGGCCACGCAATGGCAAACAACCTCCAAGTACAAAGTTACAGAGGCGATGTTGGCAATTTGAATAATGTATGGACGCTCACCACAGCCTCTAAATTCAACCAGGATGATTATCCCCTTGATGCTGGTGCGCTGAATGTTTCAGGCAATGAGCCTGAGCAAACAAATATTGGCACAGGGTTGGAAAACTATCTAGGTTTGGCTGATGGCAGTTTGGATATTGACTCCTTCAGTGCGCAAGCTTACGAAGGCTCTGCAATGAAGCTGAGTTTCAACTTAAAAGCGGGCGATACGCTTTCTTTTGACTATAGCTTTGCTACGCGCGATGTAGGCGCAAGTAACATTGGTAAAGACTACAGTTTTATTGTGATCAACGGCAAATTGTCTACCTTAAGCGATGTGGGTAAAACAACTGCAAGCCATGCCTCCAGTAATGATTTAGCGAGTACTGGTCTCACCAGTTTCTCATTCAAAGCAGACCACACGGGTAATTTCGATATCTATTTCGGCGTGGTTGATATTGGCGATTTCAATGCGAGTTCTACACTGCGATTGTATGGTTCACAGCTGGTTGCTGCAGTCCCTGAGCCAGATACCGCGATTCTGTCACTGATGGGCTTGGGTTTGGTTTGCTTGGTACGCAGGCAAAAAAGAGACGTTTAGTCGCAGGTTTTTAAAGGGTTAACACATGGCTGCTACCAACTGTTAGCAAGTGTAGCAGCCATATTTTGACAATCTCAGAGTAGCCAACACCAATGAATATTGTCAGTTTTTTTTCAATATCAACTCAGTTAACTCGACTCATTTTTTTATCAGTGATTGCATCTAGCGCACTCTCTGCTGAAGCGATGCAAAATGGACTATCTCCATTGGAGGGACCACAAAATAAAAATCCATATCGAGGCAATCGCACGGCAGAAAATATTGGTTATCGGTTATATAAAGCGCACTGTGCTCTCTGTCATGGGGAAAATGCTGTCGCCCATGGCAAAGCCCCGGATTTACGTTTTTTACCTACAGCAGAAGAGGGGGATGCTTTTTATTTCAAATCCGTGCATGAAGGAAAAAACAGTAGCAATAGCAAAATATCCATGCCGGCTTTCGCAGATAAATTGACCCAAGAGGAAATATGGGCAATTCGTACCTGGTTGGAAACTATCCCCAATGGCGATGAGTAATTCTAATCAGTAACATGACATACCGCTTGACTCAAGCCCGATTGTGAGTGCATGAAAGGCTATTGTCTTTTTGTGTTGAGACTAAATCAACGCTTATTCTCAACTTGTTAATCGCTTACAGACTGCTCCTGGCAGTCCTGATTAACCAATGACAAGCCAGCCACCAGCCGGTTTTCTGTATTCATTGATGCTGGTAACCAAGGCAAGGCGGTATCACAATTCCGTTTCCAGTGTGAATATGGTGACCAGGCCAACCAGTCAGAAGACGCCAACGCATTGCCCCGGCTATCGTTGCTTGGATGGCACGCTAGGCGTCAGCCTCACATAGACCTCACGCAAGCCTGATACCACCAAGACATGGTTGACGTTGTTGTATCAGTTTTAATTCTTTCTTGCTGGCGAGTCCCCATCGAAGTGCGAGGTTTACTTGAGTGATACTGACTCAGTGGGGCTGCTGGGGACAGTCACCAGTGCCTTGAAGTTACTGTAAGGCATGGGTTTATAAAAGTAATAGCCTTGCACGAACTTGCACGAAGTGGTGTTCAAAAAGTTTAACTGCTCCAGAGACTCTATGCCTTCTGCCACTACTTCAAAGTGCAGAATTTCGGCCAGTTTGACGATGGCCTTCACCAGCTCGGTATTGTCCAGATGTAAGGGAATGTCGTTCATAAAGGCACGATCTATCTTGATCTGGCTGATTGGGTATTTGGTTAGATAGCTCAGTGAGGAGTAGCCTGTCCCAAAGTCATCCAGCGAAACTGTAATGCCCAGTGATGCGATCTGTAACAGGGTTTTTAGTACCTCTTCACTCTTCTCCAACAGCACAGACTCTGTGATCTCCAGTTTGATCCAGGCCGGATCGCACTGCCAATGGCTTAATTTTTGTTGCAAGCTGTCAAAAAACTGCGGCGCCTGAATCTGGTGCGAAGACAAATTGATTGCAATCGGGATCATGTCAAGTCGGTTCTGATTGATTTCGACGGCATAAGCGATGCCTTGATTCAGAATCCAGTCACCTATCTCCAGAATCTGCCCGTTGCGTTCAGCCACAGGAATAAATTTATCTGGCGGGATAAAGCCTTTGAGCGGATGTTTCCAGCGGATCAAGGCCTCGGCACCGGCAATCCGGTTGTCGCGAATATCCACTTGCGGTTGCAGGTAGATTTCAAATTCCTTGTTTTCAAGCGCATGTGACAGTGCAGCTTCCATTTCAATATAATCAAGAGACTCTTGTAAAAACCCCGGGGCAAAAAACAGGTACTGCTGGAGTGTTTTTTCCGCCTTGGTTGCTGTCAGCGTCGTGTAGGGAATCAAGAGCTTGAAGTTCTCAGTATCTTGCGGCAGCTTCATGATCCCGGCAAAGGTCTTGATCTTGATGGCGCGTATGCCAAGCGAATAAGGGGCTTGCAGACGTGCAATCAGTGTTTCAATTTCGGTCACCAGCTTTTTATCATCCCCGCATTCTTCTCTGACCCATAGAAAACTTGAATAGGCGACGCGTGCAATCATGCTGTTTGACACGACTCTTTCTTGTAGCCGTGCCAAAAACTGGTTCAATAGTTCAGTGGTGCTGGCCGGTCCAATAAACTCTGACAGCTCTTCGAGTGACTGTACCCTGATCAGGGTCGCAACGACGGATTGGTCTGCTGAGAATCGCTGCGGGTAATGGTGCAAAAAGCCCAGTTTATTCAGCACTCCGGTTTCCCTGTCAAACAGCAAGGACTGCTGCAGTCTGAACATCAGACTGTTTTCTTGCACTTGTTGTGGCGGCGTTTGCTTGCCTTCCAGCAAACCATTAATCACGCCTATAAACTCATTTGGCTCTGACCCCAACACCGCCAGAATCCTTGCATAGGTTTTTTTGCCCGCAAAATACAACACGGCCAGCAGAAGCAGCATGCTGGCCAGATAAATACCGATATTGGTAAATTCAATATATTCCAGTGACTTGAACTCTTGCCAGGTTTGCGAAAGATTCCCGGCCAGTGCGGTGTCCACGCTGTCTATGGTCGCTTTCCCGGCATGAAACAGAGGTGTAAATCGTGTTGTCACTGAGGCTTCTGACTTATCAGCCGGTTGCTGGATGAGTAACTGGTTGAGTTCGTCTTTAAACAGATGGAAGTTGCTCTCTATTTCGTCAATCAAACTAGCATTTTGCGAGTTGATTGCAGGGAGTTGTTTCAACTGCTCCACCTTGTTAGTCAGTACATGGAGTTTGTTCAATATTTCTGGCAGGACGTGATTGCGCTCATATAAATCCTGCGTTCTGAGCGACTCTCGTACATCGGCAATCAGCATCAGGGTTTCTGTTCTGACCTCGTTCAGCGCCTCCATATTCGGGATCAAGGTATTCATGATCACGCCGCGTGAGAAGTAGGTTTTATGCGTCATCCAGATCAGACAGCCAACGGTCAAGGTAATGCTGATAATCATCATGAAGACGAATTTCAACAATGTCCGTTTGATGTTGAGTTCCTGCATTTTCATAGCTAATTCCTTGTTTTAACGTGAAAAATTCACGTTGGCGGTTATGCGCCGCTCGTCTCTCTATAACGCCATAAATACCGTAGGCTTTAGGGTTAGTCTCAAGCATTCGATTAGGATAAATAAACCCACGCTTATTAGAGGATTAACGCATCCGTCAGTCTCTTAAAATTGAGCTAAACAAATGTAATTTCATTGGCACTACTGTAAGGATCCCATGAATGCAAAATTATTACGATCACACCTCGAGCAGCAATGATATGCCTGAATTTCACAATGAGGAATTACAGCAGTTGTGCCAATCGGTGCTGCCACTATGGGCAGATCAGATCCATGCTGCAAAAACACTGACCAGTAGCTCGATTGATGAGTTAAGTGCCAAGTTTGCAGGATTGTCGCAAAGCGTACGTGCGGTCACCAGCCATGGACAATCGCAGAGTAATGCGCAATTGCTTGAATTGCTCAATTTAAGCCAGGATCAGTTAGCCATGGTGATTGCCTTGCTCAAAAACAGCATCGAAGAAAAGCAGACGCTGCTAGAGGCCGTTTCAACTTTATCCAGTTATACCAAAGAACTGTTGGATATGGCAGATATTGTCACTCGCATCGCCAAGGAAACCGGGATGGTCGCTGTCAACGCTGCGATTGAAGCAGCGCGTGTCGGTGAGCGCGGCCGCGGGTTTGCTGTGGTGGCCGATGCAGTGAAAAGACTGTCCTCAGATGCCGGCCGTACCGGCTCGCATATTTCTGAAACCGTGAATCGTGTGTCGCAAGCGATTAAAAATGTATCGCAAGTTTCAAAAGAGTTTGAAAAGAAAGATGCGCAAACCCTGGTGGAGGCCGAACAGATTGTGAATACCGTGCTGGATAAATTTGGCCATACCGCGAATGAGGTGGTCGAAGAGAGTCAGCAGATGGTTAAAGAAAGCCAGCATGTGGCACAAGAGATTGATCAAGTGTTGTTTTCATTGCAGTTTCAGGACCGCGTCAGTCAAATGCTAAGCCACGTTCAGCAGGATATCGAAAAACTGAATCAGCGCGTGGACGATGTGAACGGACTGGGCAGTGTTGATGAATGGTTAAAACAATTGAAGTCCACTTACACCATGCGTGAGCAAACTCAGATCCACGACAAGCGCTCCAGACCAACTGTTGCTGCCAGCAAAAAATCTTTCACTGCGAGTGCCGCGCCACCGGCCAGCACCAGCAACGATGCAGATGACATCACTTTCTTTTAAACGCTTTAGATAATAAGGAATTAGCCATGGCAAAAACCATACTTATTGTAGATGACTCTTCTTCTTTGCGATCCGTAGTTGGCACCGCTCTCAAAGGCGCCGGTTACGATGTGATTGAAGCCGAAGACGGCAAGGACGCACTGACCAAGTTAAACGGGCAAAAAATCCACCTCATCATTAGTGATGTGAACATGCCCAATATGAACGGCCTTGAGTTCCTCAAAGCCAGCAAGCAAATCCCCGCCTACAAATTCACACCAGTGATCATGCTCACCACCGAGAGCGCCGAAGAGAAAAAAATGCAGGGTCAGGCTGGGGGCGCCAAGGCATGGATGGTGAAACCTTTCCAACCGCCACAATTGTTGAACGCCGTGTCCAAGCTGGTGTTGCCATAGCGCATCACCCTTAGCCATCCGTCGATTTTCTATCTCAGGGAGTTCCAGTATGCCAGTCATGATTGATACCAATGAAGCGCGTTGTGCGCTGACCTTTAGTGGTGAACTAAATATTTATAACGCAGCAGAGACTATGGCCCAGGTGAAGACGGAGCTCAGCAAGACCTTGCCTTTGCATCTTGAGTTGGCCGAGGTGGACGAAGTCGATGCGGCTGGTCTACAAATTTTGATGGCAATCCGCTTGCATGCACTCTCACATAGTGTGGATTTCCAACTTGCAAACCCCAGTGATGCGGTCATGGATTTGATTGAGCTCTCTGACACCGCTGGCTTTTTTGGCATCACCCAGGTGCTGACAGAAGTTGCCGCTTGAGACCACTATTTAAGGAGGAAACAAGATGCAACTAGATGAATCCCTGCAGATTTACATCATTGAAAGCCGTGATTTGCTACAGCAGATGGAAGAAGCGCTGCTGACGCTGGAACAGAATCCCGGAGACGAAGAAAAGATTAATGCCATCTTCCGTGCGGCCCACACCATTAAAGGCTCGGCCGGCTTGTTTGGCTTGGACTTTATCATCAGCTTCACCCATGTGGCTGAAAGCGTGCTGGATAAAGTGCGGAATGGTGAAATTGAAGTCACTGAAGAGATCGTGGCCCTGTTTCTTGAAGTGGGCGACTTTATCAGCAAGCTGATTGATCATGTGGCCGAAGGCACTACCCCAGATGCCGACACCCTGGTGGTCAACGACAGTTTGATTCACCGGCTCAATGTTTACCTGGAAGCCAAGCAGACGGCCAAAGCCGTGGCTGAGTTGCCAGTTGCGGCTGTCACCGCCGCCGAGCCAGGCGCGGTAGAAAGTATGGACACCGCAGAAACCGGTTGCTGGCATCTCTCCTTGCGATTTGGTCCGGATACCTTCCGCAGTGGCATGGATCCGTTCAGCTTCTTGCGTTACATGAATACCATGGGCCGCATTGTGCACATGGTCACCCTCACGCAAGCCCTGCCCGCACTCGAAGAGATGGATGCCGAGAGCTGCTTTCTGGGTTTTGAAATCAGTTACGAAAGCCAGGCCAGCAAAGTCGAGATCGAAGGTATTTTTGATTTTGTGCGTGATGATTGCGAGATTCATATCCTGCCGCCGCATGGGCAGATTCAGCACTATATCGACTTGATCGACCGCCTCTCCAATGAAGACATGAAACTGGGTGAGATTTTACTCAAGTGCGGCACACTGACGCCCAATGAGCTAGAGGCGGCGCTTGCCAAACAGGCCAACCCTGCAACTGGCTACAAGCAGCCCATCGGCCAGACACTGGTCAATGAGCAACTGGTGCAACCCGCGGTGGTCAATGCGGCGCTGGAAAAACAGCGTCAGGTCAAAGAAACCAAAAATGCCGAATCCAACTATATCCGCATTGATGCCAACAAGCTGGATGAGCTGATCAATCTGGTGGGCGAACTCATCATTGCAGGGGCTGGCGCCACACTGATTTCCAATAAGATCGGTGATAGTGCCATGAATGAAGCCACTTCCAATATCTCTACGCTGGTGGAGCAAGTACGTGACTCAGCACTGGCCTTGCGCATGGTGCAAATCGGCGCCACTTTTAGCCGCTTTAACCGTGTGGTACGTGATGTCAGCAAAGAGCTGGGTAAAGATATCCGCCTGGAGATCAGTGGCGAAGAAACCGAGCTGGATAAAACCGTGGTGGAGAAAATCAGTGATCCACTCACGCATCTGGTACGCAACTCCATGGACCACGGCATTGAATCGGCCGAGGTGCGTGTTGCCAAAGGCAAACCCGCTTATGGCACGCTCAAACTCAATGCTTTCCACGACTCAGGCAGCATCGTGATTGAAGTCAGTGATGATGGCGCGGGCCTTAACCGCGACAAGATTCTGGCCAAAGCCATAGACAAAGGCTTGGTCAGCCCTGAGCAGTCACTCAGTGACAAAGACATTTATAACCTGATTTTTGAAGCAGGCTTTTCTACCGCAGACGCCGTCAGCAACCTGTCTGGCCGCGGGGTGGGCATGGATGTGGTCAAACGTAATATTCAGGCCCTGCGCGGCACCATTGATATCCAGTCGCGGCCTGGCTTGGGTTGCACCATGAGCATCCGCCTGCCACTGACGCTCGCCATTATTGATGGCTTTCTCGTGGGCGTGGCCGACTCTTCTTATGTGGTCCCACTGGATATGGTGGTGGAGTGTATCGAATTGTCGACGGCTGATTACGAGTCTTCAATCAGCGATAAACGGAACTTTATTAACCTGCGGGGCGAGGTATTGCCTTACCTCAAACTCAGGAATGAGTTCGAATGTAAAGGTGAGCCTCCAGCACGACAAAACATCGTTGTGATGCAGTATGCAAATCAAAAAATAGGATTAGTGGTGGATAAGTTGATTGGTGAATTCCAGACCGTGATTAAACCCCTGGGCAAGGTGTTTGAGAACGTCAAAGGTATTGGTGGCTTCACCATTCTTGGCTCAGGCAGCGTGGCACTGGTATTGGATGTGCCGCGCATGATGCAACTGGCCAATATGGAAAGCATAAAAGAGCAGGCGCTTGTGGACAGTTAAGTGATCACTCTCCCAGTGGCGTAACCAAACAATTTATTGATTAAAGAAAGCGGGTTTGTAATGAAAGTTTCTCACAAGATCTCCCTCATGATTGCCATCGCAATCCTTGGATTATTCAGTTTGATCGGTCTCAGCTACAACAGTATCGACAAAGTATTTGATGCCACCAATATGTCAAATGTGAACTCTATTCCGAGTATTAATAGCTTAAATGAAGTGATGAAACGGTTTAGTCAATTACGTGTGCGCGTCTATCGGCATGTTTTGAATACCGATGCAAATGCGATGACCGGGATTGAGCAAGCGATCAATGATGCCAAGCAAGGTGTAGAAAGCGGACTAACCAAGTATGGCAATGAATATGTGGCTGATGCAAAAGATAAAGAGTTATTGGATAGGGTTCGTAAAGGTTACGAAGCTTATTTACCGGGTGTGAGTGAGGTCATTAAGTTTTCAAGAGATGGCAAGCAGAAAGAAGCCTTGGCTGTGTTGACTTCAAATGCAAAAGTGGCTGAAGACTTAAACAATGCAATCGACGAACATATGGCTTATAACCAGGCACTAGCTAAATCTTCTGCCGAAAATGCGTTGGAAATCAAGGCGACTGCGATTAAAACGGGCTTAATTATAGGTGGCTTGATTTCACTGTCTGTCTTGGCACTGGCATTTTTCATCATTCGGTCCATCACACGCCCCCTTAACAATGCAGTGATTTCTGCCAATGCCATTGCCAATGGTGATTTAACGCAAACCGTTGAAGTGACCTCCAATGATGAAATCGGCCAGATGATGGCCTCCATGAAAACCATGTCTCAAAAAATCAGCACGGTGATTAACGAGATCAAGGCCTCTGCTGACAACATTGCCAGTGCCTCCGAGCAAGTGAGTGCGACCGCACAAAGCATTAGCCAGGCGACCAATGAACAAGCCGCTTCAGTAGAAGAGACCTCTGCTTCTGTAGAGCAGATGAGTGCTTCCATCAACCAAAACGCTGAAAACTCTAAAGTGACCGATGGCATTGCCGGTCAAGCGGCTAAAGACGCCAACGAAGGTGGGGCTGCGGTAAAAGACACTGTGATTGCGATGAAGAGCATCGCTGACAAGATCAGCATTATTGATGACATTGCCTATCAGACCAACCTGCTGGCCCTGAATGCTGCGATTGAAGCCGCGCGAGCAGGTGAGCATGGCAAAGGCTTTGCGGTGGTGGCAGCCGAAGTGCGCAAGCTGGCTGAGCGTAGCCAGGTGGCCGCGCAAGAGATTGGTGAAGTGGCTAAGAATTCCGTGGGTCTGGCTGAGCGTGCCGGTGACTTGCTGGATGAGATCGTGCCTAGCATCAACAAAACCAGTGATCTGGTACAAGAGATTTATGCCGCGAGTGAAGAGCAAAGCAGTGGAGCCTTGCAGATTACGGCTGCGATGAATCAACTGAGCCAGGTGACCCAGCAAAATGCCAGCTCCAGTGAAGAACTGGCGGCGACCGCTGAAGAGATGAGCGGCCAGGCCGAGCAACTGCAACAACTGATTGGATTCTTCAAGGTGGGGGTAGATGATCATCTGGTCTCGGCAGCCACTAAAAAGGTGATCAAAAAAGTCTCTAAACCAACGATTGGTCATGTGACTGGTGCCAAGTCAACTAACGACTATGCAACTCAAGTCGATGAAGCACAGTTCGTAAAATTCTAAGGAATATTGATTGTCGACATTCGCAGCAGCCTACAGGCGAGATTGCGAGAACTGCCGACAACTGTGAAAGGAAAAGTCATGAGTGAACTGAGTGTGGCAGAGCCACCAAAAACTCGGCAAGTATTACTAGAGAATACGATTCAGCAATACCTGACCTTCGTTCTCGGGCGCGAGACGTTTGCCCTCAATATTCTCAATATTAAAGAGATTATTGAATATGGTCAGCTCACTGAAGTGCCCAAAATGCCAGCGTTTATCCGTGGAGTGATTAATTTACGCGGGGCGGTAGTACCGGTGATTGATATGGCTGCGCGTTTTGATAAGCCCAGCGCAGAAATTACCCGTAAAACCTGCATTGTGATTATTGAAGTTGCACATGCAGAAGGCACGCAGGTGGTGGGGGTGATGGTGGATGCCGTGAATGAGGTGGTGGATATCGAGTCTGCCAACATTGAGCCAGCGCCAAGTTTTGGTGCCAATATCCGTGCGGATTTTATTGAGGGCATGGGCAAAATTGATGGCAAGTTTGTGATTATTTTGAATGTGAACAGTGTGTTGTCGGTAGATGAAATTGCCACCTTGGCCAGTGATATGCAAAAGCATCACTAAATGTTGAAAAGGAATATGAAATGAAGATGACCGTTGCGAAAAAGATGATACTGCTGATCGGCACAGCCGTATTCGGCCTGATTTTAATTGCATCTATGGCGCAGTATTACCTGGATCAGGTTTACAACAAAACCAACTACCTTAATATCAATACAGTGCCAAGCATTATCGTGCTGGATGAGATGTCCAAAGCTTATTCCGATATGCAAGAAACGGTTTACCAGCATATCGTCAATACGGATGACGCCACCATGACGCAGCTTGATCGAGTGATCTTGGAGTATCGAGCCAAGTTGGATGAAGGCGTTAAAAAGTATGAAGCTGAAAATATCACGGACGATAAAGATCGTGGCCTGATTGAAGGGATTAAGTCTGAGCTGAGAAGTTACGATACAGTGCGTGAGCGTGTATTGTCGCTCTCACGTGCCAACAAAATTGACGAGGCACGTAAGGCTGTCTTCGCTGCGAAAGATGACTTCCTGAAAGTTTCACAAGCGATTGAAGCGGATAGAAAGTACAACGTGGAAATTGGTCAAAAGGCATCAAAAGACGCCTCTGACACACAGGCAACGGCTTTACTGCTTTCCCGCACAATCGCCTTGGCAGTCATCGTGCTAGCAGCCACTATAGGCTTCTTTATTACCCGTAACCTTCTCAAGCAATTAGGCGGTGAACCTGATTATGCAGCCTCTGTGGTTAAAACAGTGGCAGCAGGCGATTACACCATTCAAGTAGAAACCAAGCCAGGTGACACTAACAGTCTGTTGTACTCCATGAAGCAAATGGTCGAACAATTGCTGGCTCAAATTGGTGGTGAGCCCGCCTATGCCGCAGGCATTGTGAAACGTGTGGCTGAAGGCGATTTAACCGTTAAGACAGATTTACGTCCAGGCGATACAACCAGTATTTTGTTTGCCATCGATGGTATGGTGAACCGCCTGACAGGCATTATTTCTGAAGTCCGAGGTTCTGCTGACAACATTGCCAGTGCTTCGGAGCAAGTGAGTGCCACCGCACAAAGCATCAGCCAGGCGACCAATGAACAAGCCGCTTCAGTAGAAGAGACCTCTGCCTCCGTTGAGCAGATGAGCGCTTCGATTAACCAGAATACCGAAAACTCCAAAGTGACCGATGGCATTGCTGGCAAGGCATCTAAAGATGCCAATGAAGGTGGGGCTGCGGTAAAAGACACTGTGATTGCGATGAAGAGCATTGCTGACAAGATCAGCATTATTGATGACATTGCCTACCAGACTAACTTGCTGGCCCTGAACGCTGCGATTGAAGCCGCGCGAGCAGGTGAGCATGGCAAAGGCTTTGCGGTGGTAGCGGCCGAAGTGCGCAAGCTGGCAGAACGTAGCCAGGTGGCCGCGCAAGAGATTGGTGAAGTGGCGAAAAACTCCGTGGGTCTGGCTGAGCGTGCCGGTGACTTGCTGGATGAGATCGTGCCCAGCATCAACAAAACCAGTGATCTGGTACAAGAGATTTATGCCGCCAGTGAAGAGCAAAGCAGTGGAGCCTTGCAGATTACGGCTGCGATGAATCAACTGAGCCAGGTGACCCAGCAAAATGCCAGCTCCAGTGAAGAACTGGCGGCGACCGCTGAAGAGATGAGCGGCCAGGCCGAGCAACTGCAACAACTGATCTCCTACTTTAAAGTGGGTTCAGAAGAGACTGCTTTTGCCTCTTCAGTGAAAAAGAGCGTTAAAAAAGTGACCACGCCAGCCAGTAGCAAGTCAGCACTTCATGTAGCGACAGCGGCCGATATTGATGAGTCACAGTTTGTGAAGTTTTAACTTGAGTGGGATCTGTGTGGCTTGTGCCGGGAAGCATAGGTCACACGGCCAGTCGGCCAGAGGTTTGTCAAATCACATGTGATCAATTTTGGGGGAAAGCATTATGTCTATCTTGAACTACAGGGCAGTCAATAAAAGTCGTATTCAAATTGCGCAGCAATATTTAATGCAATTGGCGAAGGGGCAATTGAATCAAGCCATTGATTTAAGCGTTCAAGATGAATTAACCCCCTTATTCCTGCAGATTTCTGAGTTGCAACAGCAGTTGGCGCAGAAGCAGCAATCGCTGGATGCTTTTACGCATGAGCTAAATCATATGTCCAAAGAGCATGACGCAGGTGACATTGATGTCGTCATGAATGCAGACAAGTTTCAGGGCGAGTTCAAGACCATGGCTGTGGGGGTGAATACCATGGTCGGTGGCCATATTGCCGTGAAGAAAAAGGCCATGGCGGTGATCAAGGCCTTTGGTGAAGGCAACTTTGATGCGCCTATGGAGCAACTGCCTGGCAAAAAAGCGTTTATTAACGACACCATCGAAAACATGCGTAGCAACCTCAAGGGCTTTATTGCGGACATGAACCATATGTCCAAAGAGCACGACGCCGGTGACATTGATGTGGCGATGAACACAGACAAGTTCCAAGGCGACTTCAAGACCATGGCGCTTGGGGTTAACAATATGGTGGGCGGCCATATTGCCGTGAAGAAAAAGGCTATGACGGTGATCAAGGCCTTTGGTGAAGGTAACTTTGATGCGCCGATGGAACAGTTGCCAGGCAAGAAGGCCTTTATCAATGACACCATCGAAAACATGCGTAGCAACCTCAAGGGCTTTATTGCGGACATGAGTCACATGTCCAAAGAGCACGACGCGGGCGATATTGATGTGGTGATGAATGCAGACAAATTCCAGGGCGACTTCAAGACCATGGCGGTCGGCGTGAACACTATGGTTGGTGGCCACATTGCCGTGAAGAAAAAGGCCATGGCAGTGATCAAGGCCTTTGGTGAAGGTAACTTTGATGCGCCTATGGAGCAATTGCCTGGTAAAAAGGCGTTCATCAATGACACCATCGAAAGCATGCGTAGCAACCTCAAGGGCTTTATTGCGGACATGAACCATATGTCCAAAGAGCATGATGCGGGTGATATTGATGTGGTCATCGATGCAGACAAATTCCAGGGTGACTTCAAGAGCATGGCAGTCGGTGTGAACACCATGGTGGGCGGCCACATTGCGGTGAAGAAAAAAGCCATGGCGGTGATCAAGGAGTTTGGTGAAGGTAACTTTGACGCGCCTATGGAGCAGTTGCCAGGCAAGAAAGCCTTTATCAATGACACCATAGAGATGGTCCGCAGCAATATGAAAGCCATGTCGCGTGAAATTAACCTGCTGATTGAGGCGGCTTCACAAGGAAATTTGACCATACGTGCAGATTCCAGTTTGTATAAAGGCGATTACCGCAAGATGGTGCAAGGCCTCAATGACATGCTGGATAACATAGTCAATCCGCTGGTAGAAGTGATGGCATTGATGAAAGAGGTCGAGCAGGGTGATTTGACCCAACGCATTGACAATGAATACCAAGGCCAGCTTGAAGAGTTGAAGCTGTCCGTGGTCAATACGGTAGAGCGCTTGATGCAAGTGATTGTAGAGGTCAGGGGTTCTGCAGACAACATAGCCAGTGCTTCTGAGCAAGTGAGCGCCACCGCACAAAGCATCAGCCAGGCGACCAATGAACAAGCCGCTTCTGTCGAAGAAACCTCTGCTTCAGTGGAGCAAATGAGTGCTTCGATTAACCAGAATACCGAGAACTCCAAAGTGACCGATGGCATTGCCGGTAAAGCGGCCAAAGACGCCAACGAAGGCGGGGCGGCGGTGAAAGATACCGTGATTGCCATGAAGAGCATCGCTGACAAGATCAGCATTATTGATGACATTGCCTACCAGACCAACCTGCTGGCTTTGAACGCTGCGATTGAGGCGGCACGTGCAGGCGAGCATGGTAAAGGCTTTGCCGTGGTGGCAGCAGAGGTGCGCAAACTGGCGGAACGTAGCCAGGTGGCGGCGCAAGAGATTGGTGAAGTGGCCAAGAACTCTGTGAGCCTGGCAGAGCGTGCCGGTGACTTGCTGGATGAGATCGTGCCTAGCATCAACAAAACCAGTGATCTGGTACAAGAGATTTCTGCCGCAAGTGAAGAGCAAAGCAGTGGTGCAGAGCAAATCACTGCAGCCATGAACCAATTAAGCCAGGCAACCCAGCAAAACGCCAGCTCCAGTGAAGAACTGGCGGCGACGGCCGAAGAGATGAGCGGCCAGGCCGAGCAACTGCAACAGTTGATCGCTTTCTTTAAAGTGAGTGGTGAGCATCACGTGCTCAAGGGGGCAGACAAGCCAAAAGCAAAATCACAGGGCAGTAAGCCTACGGTGAGCAAATCTTTCAATAGCCCAGTGATACAAACGCCTAAAACCGGCACCTTTGGTGGCGGCATTGATGAGGAGCAGTTCGTGAGGTTTTAAGTCGTCACGGCGACGTACAGTGTCGCGTGATTGTGATGCGCTTGAAACCAACAACGAGAGGATAGAAAAATGAGTGAATTGGTAATTGCAAGAGGTGAACAGCATCAGTTAAACGGTTTTTCTGATGCCATGCAGCAGTATTTGACGTTTGTCCTCGGACGAGAGGTGTTTGCGATCAATATCCTGAATGTGAAGGAAATTATCGAGTATGGGCAGTTGACTGAAGTGCCCAAAATGCCTGCGTTTATACGAGGTGTGATTAACTTGCGCGGGGCCGTAGTGCCTGTGATTGACATGGCGGCACGTTTCGACAAGCCGACGGCGGAGATCACACGTAAAACCTGTATTGTGATCATTGAGGTTGCACATGCGACGGGAACGCAAGTGGTGGGCATGATGGTGGATGCCGTCAATGAAGTGGTGGATATCGAGGCGGGCAATATTGAGCCAGCGCCAAGTTTTGGTGCCAATATCCGCGCAGATTTTATTGAAGGCATGGGCAAGATAGAGGGTAAGTTCATTATTTTACTCAACGTTAACAAGGTACTTTCTGTCGATGAAGTGTCTAGCCTGGCGACTGGCTCGACCTTGGCCAGTGAGTCCGCAGCGAGTTAAGTAGTGAAGGGGTAGCACATGGATCAGATTGAATCATTGACAGTAAAAGAATTTGGCTTGTTTAAAAGCTTTATTTACGCACAAGCCGGTATTGCCCTGTCAGACGTTAAAAAACCGCTGGTCAGTGGCAGGCTTAGCAAACGCTTGCATTTTTATCAACTCAATTCGTTTACGCAGTATTACAAATTGATCAATGATCCCGCCAATGCAAAAGAAAAGCAGATTGCGATTGATTTGCTCACCACCAACGAAACGCATTTTTTCAGAGAGCCCAAACACTTTGACTTCTTTAAAGAAGTGATTCTGCCCAAGCGTAGCAAAGGCAAGCCTTTCCGGGTCTGGAGTGCGGCTTGCTCGTCAGGCGAAGAGCCCTATACGATTGCCATGTTGCTCGATGAACATTTGGGCAAAGAGCCCTGGGAAATCGTCGCCTCAGACTTAAGCACCAAGGTCTTGCAGCAGGCGCAAAGCGGTTGTTACAACATGCAGCGTGCCTCCGAGATCCCCAGACCTTATCTGACTAAATATTGCCTGAAAGGCACCGGCGATCACGATGGTGAGCTGCTGATTGTGAAAGAGCTCCGCCAACGCATCAAATTCTTGCAGGTCAATCTCACCAAGCCTTTTCCTGATCTGGGCCAGTTTGATGTGATTTTTTTGCGTAACGTGATGATTTACTTTGATGTCGAGACTAAGCGACAGATTACTGATCAAATGTTGCCTTTGCTCAAGAATGACGGGTACTTCATGATCAGTCATTCCGAGAGCTTGAATGGCGTCACTGAGAAATTTGTCTCTGAAGCGCCTTCTATTTATAAAAAAACTGCTAATTAGTTGTTATGTTGATGCGTACCCAGCCTGCCTTGAGTTTTGGATTGTTGGATAAGAAGCCTGAAGAGGTTTTTGAGGTTTTTTTGCAGCCTGGCGAGTGGTATTGGGGCGATGCAGACACCAGAATTCGTACTATTCTGGGCTCCTGTGTGGCAGTCACGATCTGGCATCCGGCAAAACAGATGGGGGGCATGTGCCATATCCTGTTGCCGCAACGCCATGTTTCACATAAAGAAAAAAATGAAACTGCTGCTGGCAAGTCAGGCAAGTATGCAGATGAAGCGATTGCCTTGATGATGGAAGAAATGGCCAAGTGCAAGATTCGACCACAAGACTGCCAGGTGAAAGTATTCGGCGGCAGCAATATGTTCCCGAAATTGCAGATCAATCAAAAAAACCATATTGGTGACCGTAACCTGCATGCCGTTCTGATGCTTCTGGCAGAGTATGGTTTTCATGTGCATGCCAATCATTACGGTGGCGAGGACTCACGCTATATTATTTTTGATATCTGGAGTGGGTTTGCCTGGGTGAAAAGCAAGGTTTAACGAGAATATTAATTATGAAAAAAATCAGGGTCATGATTGTGGATGATTCAGCAGTGGTCAGAAAAGTCCTTGCTGAGAAAATTTCAAAATCTTCAGAGATTGAGGTCATCTCTGCAGCGGCAGATCCCATTTTTGCCATGGATAAAATGATGAAAGATTGGCCGGATGTGGTGATTCTGGATGTGGAGATGCCCAGAATGGACGGCATCACCTTTCTCAAGAAAATCATGTCGCAGCGCCCCACGCCGGTCATTATCTGTTCGACACTGACCGAGAAGGGCGCCGAAACCACCATTCAGGCGCTGGCGGCCGGGGCGGTGAGTATCGTGACCAAGCCCAAGGCGGGCTTGAAAGATTTTTTAGAAGATGATGCCAATGACATTATCAATGTGATCAAAGTCGCGGCAAAAGCCAATCTGAAAAGAATCTCGCATGCTGAGCCTGTGGCCAAGGTCGCCCCTAAACTGACGGCGGATGCGGTACTCGCTGCGACGAATCGTGCCATGGCGCAAACCACGGAGGGGATAGTGGCAATTGGGACCTCAACAGGCGGTACGCAAGCACTGGAGGCCGTGTTGACTTCATTACCACGTGTTTGTCCTGGCATGGTGATCGTGCAGCATATGCCCGAAAACTTTACTGCAGCATTTGCCAAAAGACTGAATGAACTGTGCGAGATTGAGGTCAAGGAAGCCGCCCATGGCGACCGCGTGATTGCCGGTCGCGCTTTGATTGCGCCTGGTGGTAAGCACATGCTGCTTAAACGCAGTGGTGCTCAATACCATGTTGACGTGATTGATGGCCCGCTCGTCAGTCGCCATCGCCCTTCGGTCAATGTGCTCTTCCGTTCGGTTGCCCAGCAGGCGGGTAAAAATGCTCTGGGCATCATTATGACGGGCATGGGGGATGATGGCGCCCAAGGTCTCAAAGAAATGCGAGAGGTGGGCGCAAAAACGCTTGGTCAAGATGAAAGAAGTTGCGTTGTATACGGAATGCCTAAAGAAGCAAACAAGCTGGGAGCCGTTGAACGGGAGGTTTCTCTGGCAAAAATTCCACAAGAGATCGTAATGTATGGTAGTGGGCGATAAGGTGAAAGCGCTGATTGTAGATTCTTCCAAGTCAACAAGAAAAATATTGTCATCTTTGTTGAAGAAATACGAGATTGAGGTTGAAGAGGCTGCAAGTCCTTTACAGGCAATCGAGTTATTAGACGGGCAGCATGTTGATTTGCTTTTGTTTTCTTACCATCATAAATCCATGAATGGGATAGAATTTTTTAAAGCATTGCCTCCCAAAACACGTAGCAGCTGCGTGAGTTTGTTGGTCGCATCAAATGCCATTCACCAAATTGCGCATGAATCTATTGAGGTGGGAATTACAGCCTGCTTTAGTAAATTAAATATCTCCTCTTTAGATACATTCATTCAGAACTTTGCACAGTCTAAACGCAATAAACTCCAAGGTCGGGTGTTGCTCATTGAAGATAGTCCGTCTCTTTCTCAAGTCTATGGCGAGCGATTAGCGAGCATCGGGCTTGATTGCGAATTTTGTGTCGATGCTGAAGGCGCGATTCAGCGCATCAGCGACAACACTTACGATTTGGTGATTACAGACTTTAGCTTAGCCGGGATAGGCGATGGATTCTCCGTGATTAGCGCAATAAGAAATTCTCATGATGCGGCTAAGTCACGTATTCCGATATTGGCTATTTCAGGCTTAAATAGTCCTGCACGGCGAACACAATTGCTCCTCAATGGTGCAAATGACTTTTACTCAAAAGACTCGTCTCTGGAAGAGTTTGAAATCAGGGTCAAGCATTTGCTGGAGAGCTATCAACTATTGCTCACATATGAGATGCAATATCAAACCATGCAATCACTGGCAACGCATGATGCATTGACCAAGTTATATAACAGACATTATTTGCGTGATGTACAGCAGCAAGTCATTTCTGAAGCCTATATGTCTTCCAAACCATTGGCGCTAATCGTAGCAGATGTTGATTTTTTTAAACAGATCAACGATACCTATGGCCATAAGATTGGCGATGAGGTATTAGCTGCGGCCGGTGCTTTATTTGCAAATTTCTTTGCGAATGAACTGTGTTTTCGTATTGGTGGGGAAGAGTTTTTAGTGATTTTGAAAAATACAACAACGTTAGCGGCCAGTCAGTATGCACAAGGCTTTTGCGACTACTTTGCGAATCAACATTTATCTGGTTTGAATGTCACGATCAGTGCTGGTGTTGCCTCGTATGAGTATGGAGACGATTTCGAACATCTCTTTGCGCGTGCGGATGATGCGTTAAGCAAAGCTAAACTTTCAGGTCGAAATCAGGTGGTACTTGATCAGTCCTTGAATATGTTGTCGCTGATGGCCTGATGAGTGAGATCTGATCATCGCTTAATTTATAACTTATGATGGGGCGTTACCGTGCGTGTATTTAGTTATGTCATCGTTTTGATTTCTCTCATTTTTTCAAGTCTTGCTCGGGCAGAAGTTGAAGAAGACGGCCGTTATTGGCTCAATATTTATGCGCAAGGTAAATTGCCGGTAGAGAATTTATACTGGAGCATGGACACGCATCCGCGCTGGCGTGATGAGGGTAAGCATTTTGATACGCTGATTCTGCGCCCGTCCATTTTTTACAAGGTGACACCCAAGGCCAGTGTCTGGTTGGGTTATGACACGATTATCAATCATCCGGCAGGCGCCTCGGCCTATCAGGAAAACCGCTTGTGGCAGCAGTTTTCTTACCAGTTTGACCCGATTGGCGGCGTGAGCTTGAGCAGCCGTTCCAGGCTGGAAAACCGTGAGCGCGAGGACTTTAGCCAGCATGCCTATCGCTGGCGGCAAATGGTGCGCGCCAGTCTGCCTTCGAGCTTGAATCCGCAATTATCCTGGGTGGTGTATGACGAGTTGTTTATCAACTTTAACGATACACACTGGGGTCCGCGCAAAGGGTTTGACCAGAACCGCCTGTTTCTGGGCGTGAACTGGAAATTCAGCGACTTTAGCAATGCAGATATCGGCTATCTGAACCAATTTATAAATACCAAAACCGTAGACCGTGAGAATCATGTCCTCATGACGGCGATCCGTTTTAATTTTTAGCGGAATCTGTCGTTAAATGCATATGAACTTAAGTAAGATTGTTTCGACTCTGTTGGTGTTGACCAGTAGTTTGCCACTGTCTGTCAAGGCGGAGGAGACGCCGGTAGCGGTGTCCTCACCCTTGAGCTTGAGTGGCTACCTCGAGACCTACTATGTGCGTGATTTTAATGATCCGCCCAACCATAAACGGCCCGACTTTATCTATAGCCATAACCGGGCCAATGATTTGAGCATCAATCTGGCCATGGTCAAGGCCAGTTTGAATACGCAACGTGTGCGCGGCAATCTGGCGCTGGCTTCAGGCAGTTATATGCGCGCCAATTACGCTGCCGAGCCCAAAGAGTTGCAACATATTTTTGAAGCCAATGTGGGTGTCAAGCTTTCTGACAAACACGATCTCTGGCTGGATGCCGGGGTGATGCCCTCGCACCTGGGTTTTGAAAGTGCGATCGGCACCGAGAACTGGACGCTGACGCGGAGCTTGATGGCAGAGAGTTCGCCTTATTTTGAAACAGGGGCCAAACTCAGTTATACCTCAGCCGATGGCAAGTGGATGGCGAGTGGCCTGGTGTTGAGTGGTTGGCAGCGCATCCGTGCACCGCAAGGCAACACAACACCGTCCATCGGCCATCAGCTCACCTATAAACCGAATGATCGGGTGACGCTCAATAGCAGCTCGTTTATTGGCAATGACAAATCTGACCGTGCGCGCCAGATGCGTTATTTTCATGACTTTTATGGCATCTTTAAGCTGGATGAGCAGTGGAGCCTGATTACCGCGTTTGATATTGGCGCCGAAGAAAAACCGCCAGGAGAGGGCGACGGCTACAATGTGTGGCTGGCGCCGGCCGTACTGGCCAAGTATCAGTATTCCAGCCAGTTCAGTGTTACCGGGCGCGTGGAATACTATCAGGACAGACAGGGTGTGATTATCAACACCGGCACCCCCAACGGTTTTAAAACCATGGGCTACTCGGTGAATGCCGATTATAAAGTGTGCCCGCGTGTCACTGTGCGTGCTGAGCTGCGTCAGTTGCAAAGCAGGGATGATATTTTTAATGAGTCGGGCCGTCGCCAGACTGATCAGAGCTTGATCGCAGCGACGGCGATTGCTATTCAGTTTTAATCAAGCCCATACTGAGGGCCAGGCAAGAGCGATGCGATGCAAACAAGGGTTTGCTTGTATGGCTCTACCCCAAAAATGTCAGTGTGTATGAGTTCATCTAAGGAAGCAGTTATGAATGCAGCGACACAAAATAACAGTGCAGACAGTGCAAGCGCAAAACAGACAGCGGGCGAATACCTGACTTTTATTCTCGGCAACGAGCAATACGGGATTGATATCCTCAAAGTACAGGAGATCCGCGGCTATGATCCGGTGACCCATATTGCCAATATGCCTGCCTTTATCAAAGGCGTGGTCAACCTGCGCGGCAAAATTGTGCCTATCGTGGATTTGCGTATTAAGTTTGATCTGGGCGAGGTGGTCTATAACGAATTCACGGTCGTCATTATTCTGAACCTCAGTGGTCGCGTCGTCGGCATCGTTGTCGATGGCGTATCGGATGTGCGGGAGTTGTACGAAGAGAATCTGCGTGAAATGCCGACACTGGTGACACGGATTAACACCAACTATGTGATTGGTCTGGCAACAGTTGAGAGTGAAATGATTATTCTGGTGGACATCGAGCGGTTGATGGCCAGTGATGAAATGGAGTTGATGGATAAGCCCGCCGAATAAATCCGCCGCTGCCAAACAAAAAAATAAACCTGCGCAAGCAGGTTTATTTTTTTGTGGCTACCCAGGCTTACTTTTTAACCGTCTCGCTAGGGTTGTGATACCTGGCCAGCCAATGTGCATACGGGGCTGGCAACACCCAGGCGGCCTGATCTTGACCCAGTGCCTTGGCCGCAAAATAAGGCCAATGCGGATTTTCAAGGTGCGCGCGGCCGATCATGGCCAGATCCAGTTGCTCGTTGCGGATGGCGCCATCCGCCAGGGTAGGGGCACCAAAGCCCCAGGCGGAAGACACCGGAATCCCGGCTTCTTGACGCACGCGCTGTGCAATCGGTGCCAGAAAAGCGGGTCCCCAGGGAATATTGGTTTCAGGGATGGTAAAGCCGACACTCACACTCAGCATATCCAGGCCACGGTCGCGCCAGGCTTTCACCAGCTGGATAGACTCATTCAAGGTTTCTTCATCTTTGCCATCATACTCAATCACGCCAAAGCGGGCTGTCAGTGGCAGATGCTCCGGCCAGACGGCGCGAATGGCTTCCAGGGTCTCAATGGTAAACCGTGAGCGGTTTTCAAAACTACCGCCATATTGGTCGGTACGCTGGTTAGAGTGCGCCGAGGTAAAGCTTTGGCCCAGGTAACCATGCGCAAAGTGGATTTCCAGCCATTCAAAACCAGCGGCCAGTGCACGTTTGGCCGCAGCCACAAAGTCATTTTGTACGCGGGCAATATCTGCAAGCGTCATGGCTTGGGGGACACGCGGCAAGCCACCGCCAAAGGCCAGGGCAGAAGGTGCAATCGGTTGCCAGGCACGCGGATCACTTTCGGCCATATGGTCATCGCCCTCCCAGGGTTTGTTGGCACTGGCTTTGCGGCCGGCATGCGCAATCTGGATGCCGGGGACTGCGCCTGCAGCTTTGATGGCCGCCGCAATCTTACGCAATTGCTCTGCTTGCGCATTATTCCAGATGCCCAGACACCCAGGTGTAATGCGGCCTTCAGGTGCTACGCCGGTCGCCTCCACAATCACCAGGCCACTGCCACCGCGGGCCAGTGTCGCGTAATGCGCCTGGTGCCAGTCGTTGGCGACGCCATCTTCGGCCATGTACTGGCACATGGGCGGCACCGCAATGCGGTTTCTTAAGGTCACTGCTTTTAACTGGAAACGAGAAAACAAATCAGCCATAAAACGTCCTTTAACAAATGTGTGTTGCAGAATGGGTTTAAATTCCATTGTTCGAATATAATCGAACAATGGAATAATATCAAGAGGTATGATAAATTCAGACCATGCGACAAATTAAACATCCCAGCATAGAACAGGTCGAACTCACCGACCTCATGTATGCCTTGTCTGACCCAACCCGGCTAGAAATTGTCGGGCGACTGGCGGTGGCTGGCCGAAAGATGACCTGCGGCGAGTTTGACTTGAATCGGCCTAAATCCAGCCTGTCTCACCACTTTAAAATTCTGCGTGCGGCCGGCCTGGTAGAAACTCTCATTGAGGGGACAGAGCATATGAATGCGTTGCGTCTGGAAGAAATTGAGCAGAAGTTTCCCGGTGTCCTCAAGTCTGTGTTGCAATCCTTGCGTCCAGCAGGGGTGCCGGCATCCGAATAAACATGTGCCTGAAAACGGGCACACTAACGCAAGCGCTTGTGATGTCCTAGCGTTGTTGCCCCAGTCTGAAACTGAAAGCGTGAAGTGAACCTGATCAAAACGTATTTGATGGCCACCCTGGCTGCCATCCTCTGGGGCGCCAATTTCAATCTGGCAAAACCGGTGCTGGCTGAAATGAGCCCTTATCTGGCCGGTGCCAGCCGCTATACGATTGCGGCGATTGTCATGATCCTGATTGCCCGGTTTTCACAGGCGGTAATTCCCTTACGTGAGTGGAAGGCCTACTTGACGCTGGGGATTGTGGGTGTCTTTGGTTTTAACTTGTTTTTCTTTTTGGGCATGGCACATTCCTCGGCGATTAATGGCGCTTTGATCATGGCTTTAAACCCGCTTCTGACCGCGATCTTAAGCTATTTCATCCTCGGTGAGCGGCCCAAGCTGGCGCAGCTGCTGGCTTTCCCGGTGGGCATTGCTGGCGTCGCCATTGTGGTGCTGGGGGCAGGGGCCGAGTGGACGATTGCGACGGGTGACCTGTATATCATGATTGCATCGCTCAACTGGGCGGTTTATAACGTGTTGGTGAAGAAAATGATGCCTAAGCAGGTGAGCGGGATTGCCAGCACTGCCGGCATCATGACCGTGGGGGCGCTGGCATTGAGCCTGGCTGCGGCATGCAACGGTAGCCCGTTGGTGATGCCAACGGCACATGCCGGGTTGGCCTTGTTGATTATGGCACTCGGCGGCGGCGTCCTGGCTTACCTGTTCTGGAATGCCAGCATTAAACATTTAGGCCCTGCCAAAGCAGCGATTTTCATGAACCTGATTCCAGTCACCACCATGGTGATTGCCGCTTTTGAGCACGTTCTACCTACGCAGGGGCAATTGTTTGGTGCCGTGCTGGTGATCAGCGCCGTCAGTTTTAGCGCGCTCTCAGGGGCAAAAGCCCGTTAAGATTCACAGCAAACTTAAGGTTGATCTTATCACCACGGCCAATGTGAGCCCGCTCATGTTCCCGTCATGCGCATGAGAGTATCTTCCTCTTCTTCAGGCTCGGTCGACTTCCAGCTATGGGGTGTATGGTCGGGTTGATCCAGTTTGAAGCGTTGGACGGACTGGCTCAGCTGGTTAGCCTGATCCAGTAATGATTCTGCTGCCGCGGCGGCTTCTTCGACCAGTGCCGCATTTTGCTGCGTGGCTTCGTCTATGTGGGTGATTGCCTGATTCACTTGTTCTATGCCTTTGCTTTGCTCAAACGAGGCTTCACTGATGTCTCGCATGATTTCAGAGACTTTTTTCACTGAACTGACCACCTCTTCCATGGTTTTACCAGCAAGGTCTACCTGTTTGACTGCATCGTAGGTGTTATTGACCGAGGTGCTAATCAAGCCATTGATTTCTTTTGCAGCGACGGATGAGCGCTGTGCCAGTGCGCCGACCTCATTCGCCACCACGGCAAAGCCTCGGCCCTGTTCGCCGGCGCGCGCCGCTTCTACGGCTGCGTTCAAGGCCAGGATATTTGTTTGGAAGGCGATGCCATCAATCACGGCAATGATGTCTTCAATCTGGCGTGCACTTTCATTCATTGCATTCATGCTGGCAATGGCCTCGCGTACAACCTGGCCGCCGTTTTCAGCCACGTTTGATGCTGTCAGCGCCAGTTGGTTGGCTTCTTGAGCATTCTCTGCATTATGTTTGACGATAGAAGCGAATTGCTCCATGCTGGCGGCGGTTTCTTCAAGGCTCGCTGCCTGGTCTTCCGTCCGGCGCGAAAGTTGGTTATTGCCACTGGCGATCTCACTGGCTGCAGTATCAATCGCTTCAACTGCCTGTCGTACGGCTTTAATCGGTTCAACAATCAGGTCCAGCGTCTGGTTGACGCCTGCAATGACTTTACGGAAATCACCAGCATGTTTCATTTCGTCAGCCCGCACCTGGATACGTCCTTCCTTGGCCGCTTGTGCCAATAGCGCAGAGTCCTCGAGCAGTTGATTAATCGCCTGGATGCAAGTATTCAGGTTGTTTTTTATTTCGTTGAAATCGCCGTAATACGGGGCGGTAATCTCGGCAGGAATGTCGCCATGCGCGATCCGCGCGACATAGCTGGCCGCCATATTCAGCGGCACAATCACCGCATCCAGCGTGTGATTCACGCCCTCAATAATTTTTCTAAAATCACCATTATGTTTATTCGCATCCGCCCGTGTAGACAGCTCGCCTTTGACGGCGGCCTGTGACAGGTGATTGGCATCCATAATCAGCGCATTGACGGCATCAATGCACTGGTTAAGGTTATTTTTAATGGTGTTGAAATCGCCATGGTAAGTGTCCGTGATTTTAGGTGGAATGTGGCCTTTGGCAATATGATCCACATATTCTGCAGCGACATTGAGTGGAGAAATGACCGCATCCAGCGTATGGTTCACGCCCTCAACAATTTTGCGGAAATCGCCTTCATGTTTGCTGGCATCTGCACGCGTAGACAAGCGTCCGGCAACCGCCGCCTCTGACAACATATTGGCGTCCGTAATCAGCGCATTCACGGCATCAATGCAATGATTAAGATTATCTTTAATGGCATTGAAATCGCCATGATACGTTGCAGTAATCTTGTCAGGGATATTGCCTTTGGAGATATCTGCCACATAGCTCGCCGCCACATTTAACGGCACAATCACACCATCCAGCGTCTGGTTAAAGCCCTCGACCAAGCGCTTGAACTCGCCATTAAAGGCTGCCGTCTCTGCACGCGTAGACAATTGCCCTTCAATCGCTGCTTTCGCCAGGCGGTTGGTTTCCGTTGAGAGTTTGCTCAGCGTGCGTTGGAGTACCTGCATGGAGTGCGCGACACTGGTTTCATCGCCAACAGGCAATGCAATGTGCGCTGAAAAGTCACCATCAGAAAAACGGCCAGCCAACTCTGACAACTCAACAGGATCCATACCCAAACGTTTTTTAACCGTGCTGACGATGAAATAGCCTAAGCCGCTGGCAAACGCGATCAGCAGCAACACCATCACATAATTGGCGATCTCACCCTTGGAAATGACTTGCGCTGTTTCAGCTTCCAGCGTTTGCGCTGTCTTGTTTGTGTAGATGACCACTTGATCAACAATTGTTCGATGGGCCTCGTAGGCAGCGTTTAACTCGTGCAATGCAGACTCAATCTGCTTTTTATCCTGCGCATTCAGCGCAGGGATAAATTTGTGATCGTATATTGCAAAAAAAGCCTGGCCTGAGGCATACAGCTGTTCAGCCATCAAATGCTTGATCTCGGGGTTATTAAGTTTCTTCTCCCAGTAAGCATGGCGTTTTTCAAACTCGGCCCTAAGGACGCTGACTTTTTGCTGCAGGGGGCCCGCGGATGATGCATTCATGGCGACGCTTTGCAGAATCAGTTGCCAGGTTTCAATCAGGTATTCCGGTGGGGGTAATACGTCAGCGACCAGATCCTTCTGGTCTATGATCTTGTTGTATTGCTTCCCATTAATCGCCACTGTTTTATTGGACTGCATATTCAAAAATACGAACAGGCAAACAGCCAGCAGGATAGTCGTCAAAACGCTGACTATCAAGGTAGACAGCTTGAGACGTGCAATTTGCATGAAAAAAGTCCTCTTTAGTAATATTTACACGCTATGAGTCTGCTATTAAACCTTTAAGTCGTTGGTGAGTATGTGCCAATAAAAACCGATTCATACGCTTAAATGATTGATTTTTATGAATATAATTATCGTGGATATTTATTTATGTTAATTTATTCTGGATGCTGACCTCTGCATGCGATGGCATATGTCGATAGCGGCCTTAAGGCCGGATGAGGCGGTTGCATGCCAATATCCGTCAATGGCAATGGCTGGATGACGGGTTAAAACAGCGTGTTCTCGGCGGACATCGTGGTTTGCAAATAGGTACAGATCGCTTGCAATAGGGTCGGATTCGCATGATGTTTATGCCAGTAAACGCCAATCGAGCGACCAATCGCCGGTAAGGCAAAGGGGATATAGTGCACATCATGATCCTCATGGTTGATGGCTGTGCCAGGAATCACGGCCAGCCCCAAACCATGTTTGACCATCATCCTGAGCGCTTCAAAGCTCACCGCCTTGAAATCATCATCTTTGTCCAAATGCTGCCGGGCAAAATTGGCATCAAAATGCTCCAGAATTTGCCGGTAATGCGACTGATCCTCCACCAGAAACAGCAGGGCTTGCTGGTTTAAATCACTGAGTTGCAGGCTTTTGCATGAGGCATAGGCATGATGGCTGGGTACCACTACGTACAACGGGTCATCCAGCAGTTTGATGCCCGTCAGACTGGCATGCGTGACCGGCAATGGCAGCAAGGCAAAATCAATTTCCTGATTCACCAATAAATCGATGAGCACATCCACATCTTCTTCCACATGTTGCACTTTAAATGGCTTGAACTGCTGTTTTAGATGGAAGATGTATTGCAGTGGCAGGGCATGGCCAAGAGACGGAAAACTGCCAAAGGTGAGCTTGGCAGAGGCATGCTGCCTGGCTTCACGAGCAATGTGAACAATCTGGTTTGCATGCTCGATCACCTGCGTGGCCGCCTCAATAATCTTTTCTCCCACAGGCGTGACGCGTACAAAATGCGTGCCTCTTTCAAAGATCTCCACCTCCAGATAGTTTTCCAGCTTTCTGATCTGATTGCTCAAAGTGGGCTGCGTGGTTGCACAATGTTCAGCCGCCTTGCTAAAGTTTTTATATTCAGAGACGGCTAATAAATACTTCAAATCACGTAAGTTCATGGCTTATCGGTCCTTGGCTGAGTGTGGGGTCAGAGGCGCTGGCAGGCAATCTTTTCCACCTTGGTCAAAACAAATCGTGGGGGCATGCATCTCATCATTCCGGTGGCGGCGCAGGGTCAGGCCCTGGCTTGGGCAAGACAGGCGGATAGGGTTGCGGCGGACAGGAAATCCGAACCGAATGTTGACGCAACAAGGTCTGTGGTGTGTGAACTGGTGTCAATTTCAAGAGACTTGTCCCAAGCTTGGTTTCAATATCAGGACAAAGCGTATGGTCGTGTCTACACCCCCCGTCCCGGGTTCGTGTAGACATCATCAGCACTGGGCGGTTGAGGAAGTATTTACTCGCGACTCCCAAGGAGGAATGTCATCTCCTATGGGGTTTGATATTAGATGGGCATCAATCTATCGTCAAGGGAATCTCCTCCCTATTTAAGGCTTTGTAAGCTCGCCGTAAGACGCCAAAGGTTCCATTGTTTGTTTGAATAAATCCATTCAAACAAACAATTTCATTTCCTCCCAGACTCCGCGTAAATTTCACCTCACAACGTATTGTTGTTTATCACTAGGAGTCAAAAATGAAACTGTTATCTACCCTTGTTCTTTTGTCTTTTTCAGTCGCTGGTTTTGCGGCCGATAACTCAAACGCCACAGATTTGAACGCGGTTGAAACGATGCTGCATACCAAGTTTGAATCGAGCCAGGCCAGCGCACAAAGTGCATCTGACTATAGCCTCAGCCAGAATCCCTTTATCGAGCAAGTGATGGAAAATAATGTGCAGTCACAGCATCAAGTGGCTGCTGCCCATGAACACCACGGCTAACCCATGGGGAATGATTGCCTCATCCCCGCATAATGCGCGACGACAGTGACTGGCACTGCCGTTCGTGCGCAAACAAATCACCATCATCCATCAGGGCTGATGGTGATGGTGTTTTAGGGTGTTAATCACTCACCAGCGCTTTAGCCACCAGTTGTTCAATTTCATTGGTGATGTCGGTCATGACGCTGGCGACCACGGCAAACTCCTTGCCGGCGTCGCCAGACCGTGCGGCGATGACCTGCGCGTTAAAGGAAACAATCTTGGCTTCTTTGGCGATCTTCTGGATGCTGCTCATCAGGTTTTCCTGCTTTTTGCGTCTGAGCAGTTCGCAGTGTTTGGATTCATTTTCGTACGTGACCGTAATCTGGTTGAGGACGGCCACGATCAAGCTGGCCTCTTCGCCCAGCAAGGGGATCATGGCTGCAGGCAGACCCTGATTACTTTCGCAGGCGCTAATCGCCTGTTGGCAATGTTGAATAAATTGCCGGATGTTGGCCTCGTTATCTTCCGGGCCAAACAATACTTTTTCCAGCGCGGCAAAATAAACACCGGGATACTCATGGTTGCCTTTGACCAGAAGTGTATGTGTCTGGCTAAACAAGGCCAACGCCTCTTTGGCTTGCGCCAGTGCTTCAGGCTGGTGTGCACTCAACAGGATATTGAGCGCAATGCGTTGCGATAGCATGCGCTGGCGGCCAGAGAGGTTGATCAGCGCCACCATGCGGTCACTATTCAGGATGGTGTGCTGGCCGGGTTTATCGGTCTTTTTCATGGCGTGCATGGTTCTGTCCTCTGAGTCACCCTGGTTATCGTTGTACCCACACCTTGCCATCCCTGACTTCGACCGGGTAAACATTCAGACACACGGTTGCGTCCTCAACACAGAGGCCAGTGCGTAGCTGGTAGTGATGCTTGTAAATCGGTGAGGCGACCACAGGCTCGCCGCTAAGGTCACCGACCAGGCCGCGGGACAGCACATTGGCCTCGCTATGCGGGTCGTGATTATCCAGCGCGTAGAGCTGGTCGTCTTTAAGGCGGAAAATGGCAATTTGTTGGCCTTCAATCAGGGCACAGACCCCCATATTCGGCCAGATATCTTCGAGTGCGCACACTGGGTGCCATGCGGCTGCCTCGGCAGGCTGGGCGTTTGTTGCTTGTAACTGATTCATAGACGGTTTCCTTGATTACTCTGTTGCTGCCAGGATGGGGATGACCTTGGCGGCAGGTGCGGTCTGCTGTTTTTCTGCGGGCGTGGCCGGGCGGATCTGGTTGCGCTCATTGACGAAGACAATATTGTCGTCACCTGCCACACTATTGACGAAGCTGCGGAAGCGCTTGCGCACTTCGGGGTCAGTAACGGCGGTTTTCCACTCGTCCTGATAGTTGTCTACCACGTGTTGCATTTGGGATTCCAGTTCAGCGCCCAGCCCTAACGAATCCTCAATCACGACTTGCTTGAGGTAATCCAGGCCGCCTTCGAGGTTATCACGCCAGGTGCTGGTGCGTTGCAGGCGGTCAGCCGTGCGGATATAGAACATCAGGAAGCGGTCTATCATGCGGATGGCGTCTTCTTTGCTGAGGTCGCTTGCAAGCAGCTCGGCATGGCGTGGCTTCATGCCACCATTGCCGCACACATAGAGGTTCCAGCCATTTTCAGTCGCAATCAACCCCACATCCTTGCCTTGCGCTTCGGCGCATTCACGCGTGCAGCCCGAGACACCAAACTTGATTTTGTGCGGGGCACGCAGGCCTTTGTAACGGTTTTCCAACTGCACGGCCAGGCCGACGCTGTCATCCACGCCATACCGGCACCAGGTGGAGCCGACACAACTTTTGACGGTACGCAGGGATTTGCCATAAGCATGGCCAGACTCAAAGCCAGCCGCGATCAACTCTTCCCAGATATTGGGCAATTGCTCCACGCGGGCACCAAACATGTCCACGCGTGCGCCACCGGTGACCTTGGTATACAAGCCGTATTTTTTCGCAATCTGGCCGATGGCGATCAGGCCATCCGGCGTCACCTCGCCGCCCGGCATGCGTGGCACCACCGAGTAGCTGCCGTCTTTCTGGATGTTGCCCAGGAAATAGTCATTGGAGTCTTGTAAGGACGCCAGGTCTTTCTTCAGGATAAATTCGTTCCAGCATGAGGCCAGAATGCTAGCGGCGGTGGGTTTGCAGATATCGCAGCCCAAGCCCTGGCCGTGTTTATGCAGTAACTCGTCAAAGGTTTTGATCTGGCCCACACGCACCAGGTGGTAAAGCTCCTGGCGCGAATACGGGAAGTGTTCGCACAGGTGATTGTTGACGGTCATGCCCAGTTTCACCATCTGCGCTTTCATCACCTGCGTCACCAACGGCACGCAGCCACCACAGGCGGTACCGGCTTTGGTGCAAGACTTGATGGCGCCTATACTGCAATTGCCAGCCGCCACCGCTTCGCCAATCGCGCCCTTACTGACGTTATTGCAAGAACACAGTACCGCAGTATCCGGCAGGGCATCCACGCCCAGGCCAGGTTTTTCCTTGCCATCGCTGGCTGGAAGAATCAGGAATTCAGGATTTTCTGGCAGCGGCATGTCGTTGACGGTCATCTGTTGCAGCGTGCCGTATTCATCGGCATTGCCAATCAGCACGGCGCCCAGCAGTTTTTTGCCATCTTCGCTGACGACGATTTTTTTGTAGATATTGCGCACTTCATCGGTGTACTGGTAGCTGCGGCAGCCATGGGTTTTGCCATGCGCATCGCCCACGCTGGCAACGTCCACACCCATCAGTTTGAGCTTGGTGCTCATGTCTGCGCCCTGGAAAGTGGTCGATGTTTCACCCAGCAGGTGCGCGCAGGCGGTGCGGGCCATGTCATAGCCAGGCGCGACCAGGCCGAACATCTCGTCGTTCCAGCTGGCGCATTCGCCGATGGCGTAAATATTGTGGTCACTGGAGCGGGAGAAGTTATCTATGGCAATACCGCCACGGGCACCGATGGCCAGGCCGGATTCACGTGCCAGTTCGTCTCGTGGACGGATACCGGCAGAGAACACGATCATGTCGGTTTCCAGCCAGGTGTCATCAAAGAACACCATACGGTGACGTGCTGTCGCACCATCGACAATCGCCGTGGTATTGCGGCTGGTGTGCACGTGTACACCCAGCTCCTCAATTTTGCTGCGCAGCACTTTGCCGCCTGCTTCGTCTACTTGCACCGCCATCAAACGGGGCGCAAATTCAACCACATGGGTTTCCAGGCCCATGTCTTTCAATGCCTTGGCACATTCCAGACCTAGTAAACCACCGCCTACAACGACACCACTCTTGGCGGTTTTGCCTGCTGCCGTCATGGCTTCGAGATCTTCAATGGTGCGGTAGACAAAACAGTTTTCACGGTCACGCCCGGTGACAGAAGGGACAAATGGATAAGAGCCGGTCGCCAGCACCAGCTTGTCGTAGGGCAAGATCGTGTTGTCTATCAGTGTCACGGTATGCTGGTGGCGGTCAATCTGGCTGACGCGGGCATTGAGGCGCAACGTCAGGCCCGGCCGGTCATAAAACCCAGGCTCGACCAGCGACAGGTCTTCCGCCGTGCTGCCCGAGAAAAAGCTGGAGAGGTGCACGCGGTCATAAGCCGGGCGTGGTTCTTCGCCCAGCACGGTGACTTGCAGGTTAGCCGCGGCCAGGTCAGGGTGGCGTTTCACCAGCTCTTGCACAAAGTAATGACCCACCATGCCGTTGCCGACGACGAGGATGCGTGTGTGTTGATTCATCTTGTATTCCTAATCAGATGCAAGCAGGCAGTGTCACGATGTTTTTCATGTCAGTTGCGAGCATTGCGTTATCAAACTCAAAGCCTAAAAACAAAAGCGGCGTCCATAGCCTATGTCGCGATTGCACATTGCAATCCTGCGAAACAAGCTATGGACGCCGTTGTCCAGTATGAGATTTGCCGACGATGGAAAATCTCTGATTTAAAAATGGCATGATAAAACGCCACTTTGTGATAAAAAAAAGCAATTGGCATGCCAACCGCCAGGATGGGGGCGCAGATGAATCAGGATTTATGCTAAGTCATTGTTCCTGATGTGTTTTATCTGCGATATTGCGTGTATGTTTGAGCTTGCGGGCACCGTGCGATCCATCTGCCATTGGTTTGGTGCACGCTAATGAGGCATGTGCACAGGATTGCACCATCCTTGGCGCAATCCTGTGCAGACAGGCGATCAACTGCATTCAGGTGCGCGCGTGATGTCCTTATCCCGCATGGGTTTTGCCATGCAGTTTGACCAGCCGCTTGAGTTCCGGCACGCAGGAGCCGCAACTGGTGCCACATTTCAGCTTGGCTTGCAGCGTCGGTAAATCCGCTCCCATTTGACAGGTCTCGATAATCTCGTTTTCTGAGACATCCAGGCAGTTACAGACGATCTTGCCGCGTGATTTTTGTCCAGTGGGGGGCGCCGCCAGCGGCGCCAGTGCCCATTTGCGCAATTCATCGGTGAACTGGCCTTCGAGCATGACTTGCTTGAGCCAGTCTGCGGCCAGCATTTCACCAATCAGGCGCACCGCGCTGACTTGGCCTTGCTCGACCAGAATGCGTTTACTGATGCCGCGTTTGACATCATCCAGCCGTAGCATGGGCGCATCTTCGACCATGCCAAGCAACTGATCCAGCCGGGCGATCAGTTGGCTATCTGGGGCAGCGTGGTGCGCCGCGCGCAGAATCAGCATGCCGTTGCCACGGCCATACAGTCCCACGGTGGCGTAATCAAAGGCCACCAACAGCGCGCGGATGTCGGCGAGCAAGTGCAGGTCGTTGCAGCTGCGCATCACCGTCATTTGCCAGGGCAAGCTCAACTTTTCGATCTTGACCGCCGTATGCTTGAGTTCCGGTTGCTTGGAGGTTTTATCAAAAGCCGGTGGCATCAACACATTCACGCCCAGGCCATGCATAAACTGGCTGCCCCAGTGCATGGGGATAAACAGCTCGGCCGGTTTGACTTCGTCGGATTGCTGTACCTTGATGATTAACTCACCGCGCTTGTTACTCAGTTTAACAATGTCGCCCTCGCTGATCTGGCGACGTTGCATGTCATCGGCATGCATGGAAACCACGGGCTCTTCGACATGGTTGTAGAGCTGCGCCAGCGTGCCGGTGCGGCTCATGCCATGCCATTGGTCGCGCAGGCGGCCGGTGAGCAGGCGGAACGGATGGCGCGCGTCCGGCTTGTCGGCGGTCGGCTTGTACACCGCGCTGACAAAATGCGCCTTGCCGCCGGGTTTCTGAAACACGCCATCGGTATACAAGCGGGCTTCGCCTTGTGTCACACCAGATTTAAATGGCCATTGTTGCGGGCCCTGACTTTCCAGAATCTTATAGGTAAGGCCGGTGATATCGAGATCGCGGCCACGTGTGCTTTCGCGGTGCTCATTAAAAATGGTTTCGGTATTCGGGTAGTTAAACAGGGTGTCTGGTTTACCCAGTTTTTGTGCCAAACGGTGGGCAAAGTCGACCACTGCCTCCCAGTCATGACGGGCTTCACCCGGCTTGGGGGCGGCTGGCTGTACGCGCGTGATACGGCGCTCCGAATTGGTGACCGTGCCTTCTTTTTCGCCCCAGGTGGAGGCAGGCAGAAACACATCGGCGTAGATGTTGCTGTCGGTGTTGTTAAACGCATCTTGCAACACGACCAGCTCAGCCTGTTGCAGGCTGGCCAACACATTGTTGAGGTCTGGCATGGAGTGTGCGGGATTGGTACAGGCAATCCAAATGGCCTTGATCTCACCGCTTTTAACCGCTTCAAACATCTCTACTGCGGTTTTGCCCGGGGTGGCCGGGACGTCGGGCACGCCCCACAAGCGCGCGACTTCTGCACGGTGTTCGGCATTGGCGAGGTCGCGGTGGCCAGACAGCAGGTTGGCCATGCCGCCGACTTCGCGGCCGCCCATGGCGTTGGGTTGGCCGGTCAGCGAGAACGGGCCTGCGCCGGGCTTGCCGATCTGGCCGGTGGCCAGGTGCAGGTTGATCAGCGCGGCATTTTTTTCAGTGCCATGGATGGACTGGTTCAGTCCCATGCAATACATGGACAAGGTCGGGCCCGCACCAAACCACTTGGCGGCCTGAATGATATCGGCCTCAGGCACGCCACAAATATCGGCCACCATCTTGGGCGTGTATTCGCGCACGGTTTCCTTGAGCGCTTCAAAGCCTTCGGTGTGGTTGCGGATATAAGCCATATCGAGCAGGCCTTCCCACAGCATCACATGCAACAGGCCGTTAAACAGCGCGACGTCGGTGCCGGGCAAGATCGCCAGGTGCAAGTCTGCCAGCTGTGCGGTATCGGTGCGGCGCGGGTCTACCACCACCATTTTCATGTCCGGGTTGTTGGCCTTGGCATCTTCAATGCGGCGGAACACAATCGGGTGGGCAAAGGCGGTATTGGAGCCAGCGATGAACAGGCATTGCGTATGGTCGATATCCTCATAACAGGCCGGTGGCGCATCGGCACCCAGTGTGGCCTTGTAACCGGCGACGGCAGAGCTCATGCACAAGCGGGAATTGGTATCGACGTTGTTGGTGCCAATCAAGCCTTTGGCCAGCTTGTTAAACACATAATAATCTTCGGTCAGCAACTGGCCAGAGATGTAAAAAGCCACTGCATCCGGGCCATGGGTGTTGATGATCTCAGCAAAGCGGTCGACCACATGATCGAGCGCGGTATCCCAACTGACGCGTGCACGCGGCAGGTCACGCGACAGGCGCAGTTCCGGGTAGAGGGCGCGTGCATCCAGTTTAGCAGTCAGGTGAAGGGTCGAACCCTTGGTGCACAGGCGGCCAAAGTTGGCCGGATGCTCGGGGTCACCTTTGACATCGACAATCTGCTGGCCCTCGGTGGTAATGATGACGCCACAGCCGACACCGCAATAGCAGCAGGTGCTGCGGGTTTCACGTCGTTGCGGATGGAAGGAGACCGGTACTGCGGTGAGCAGATCGTTTGCAGTCTGTAGTTGTTGCTGTTGCGACATAAGGGAGCTGTCCGTGTTGCCTGAAAATTACGGGTTTAATTGCAGATAGACCATGCCATCTTCGACCTTGACTGCATAGCAGGCAGTCTGGCCGACATCGGGCGCTTCGGCCTGGCCATCGACCAGGCTGATTTTCCAGCTATGCAATGGGCAGGCGACTTTGTCGCCATAGACCAGGCCTTGCGACAGCGGGCCACCTTTGTGCGGGCAACGGTTGTTAAGCGCAAACACGCGGTCATCTTCAGTGCGGAACACACCAATGTCGGTTTCGCCATGACGCACCACACGTGCGCCCAGGGCAGGGATGTCGTTTAGCGGGCAGATTTTCGTCCAACGCATTTTTTTCCTCTTTTCCAATTTGTTACTGGCTTATGAGACCAGTAACAAATAAATCAATAACACATTCACGCACAATGAAATGATGGCCAGCCACTGCCATTTGACCAGCCGCGCGCGGGCAATCAACGGCGTGCGCGGGATGAAGATGGGTCTGAGTTCGCCATGCTCCAGCGCCAGCAGCATTTCTTCGGCGGTTTCAAAGCGGTGTTCCGGTTTGCGGGCAATCGCTTTCAGAATCAGGTTTTCCAGCCAGGCTGGAATCTCCGGCCGGTAACGGCTGGGGCGCACCGGTTCACCAAAGCGAGGTGACTGGAACGGCTCGATTTCGCCATAGGGATAGTTGCGTGTCAGCAGGTGATACAGCGTGACGCCTGCGGCATAAATATCCGCCTGGCGGTCGGCCAGTTTGCCGTCAAACAATTCCGGCGCCATATAGCTGGGCGTGCCGGGATTTTCCATCTGCTCGGGCATGGGCAGCGTGGTGTTAAGCGCGACGCCAAGGTCGAGGATGCGCAACCGTGTATCGCTACCCAGGTGAATATTGGCCGGTTTGATATCGCGGTGCACAATATTGAGCCGGTGCAGCATGCTCAAGCCACGCAACAGATCCTGGCCGATATTGGCCACGCCATTGATGGTGAAGTGATGGCCGGCATCCAGCCGTTGCTGCAAGGTGGCCCCTTCATGCCAGGTCATCACATAATACAAATGCGTGCGCTGTTCGCGCGTGAGCGGCAAAATTTGCGGCACACATTGCGACACCACGCGCTTGCCCAGCCACTCTTCATTGAGCAGGGCTTCGCAACTGGCCTTATCCTCAGCGCGGGCGGGTTGCAGGGTTTTCAGCACAAATAATTGCCCGGCGGCATTTTTTACCTGATATAACAAGCTGATGCGTGCATCATGTAACACGCGGGTAACGGTAAAGCCATCCAGGGTGTCGCCCACCGCCAGCTTGGGCGGCACCGGCAGGCTCAAGGCATCGGCCAGCATGTCGGTCAGGTGGTCTTCCCCTAGCTGGTCGATACGCACCACCACGGCAGAGACGTTATCCTGACCGCCTTGTTCCAGCGCTTGCCGGGTCAGGTGTTCGGCCATCAACTGCGGTGTATGGTAAAGCATCAATATTTTGTGCAGCTCGGCCTCGCCCAGTGCGGCCCACACACCATCACTGATAATGGCATACACATCGCCGGTTTGCAGCAGGCCTTCGGCATAATCCACGCTCAACTGGTCATCGAGGCCGACTGCACGCTTGAGTACATGCCGCATATCGGGGCGGTCCCAGACATGGTCGGTGGTCAGACATTGCAGCGACTGCTCGCGCAGGCGATAGATGCGGGTGTCGCCGACATGCGCCAGCACATAGCGCTGACCGCGTAGCACCAGCATGGACAGCGTGGTCGCCATGCCGGCCATCTGGCTGTGTTTGCGTGCCTGCGACAGCACCCAGCGGTTAGCCGCCTGAACCACCTTGTCCAGCGCATGCTGGATCGTCCAGGTATCGGGCGTGGCGTAATAATCTGCCGACACCGTGCGTATCGTCATCTCGGCAGCTTCGGCCCCGCCAGCCCCCCCGCTGATGCCATCAGCCACCGCCAGCAGTGCGCCCTTGATCTCCAGCTGCGCATCGGCAGGCGTCACCAGGCCCACGTAGTCCTCGTTACGAGGCCGCGGTCCGGTGAGGCTGCTTTCGCCGACGCTGATCCGTAATTTCATGCAGGGGTCCGTGATGACGCTAACATTTCAATCCTGGGCGGTTGTCCGATGCCATTAAATTTTGGCGCTGGTGACTGTGGCTGCGCCCCAGGTGGTACGCCAGCGGTTTTTTACGCGGGAAAGGCCGATCAGCGCCAGAATTGCCAAGCCGGCAAAAATGGTCAGGCCGACCTGATAACTGCCCGTCACTTGTTTAGAGTAGCCTAAACTGGACGCCAGGTAAAAGCCACCAACGCCCCCGGCCATGCCGACCAAGCCGGTCATGACGCCGATTTCCTTGCGGAAACGCTGTGGCACCAGCTGGAAGACCGCGCCGTTGCCCATACCAAGTGCTGCCATGGCGAGCACTACTACCAGCAAGCCTAGTGACTGGCTAGCCATGCCAAAACTTAGGATAAACAGGAATACCGCTGCCAGCACATACATGGTGCTCAGTGAACGGATGCCGCCGATGCGGTCAGCCAACCAACCGCCAATGGGGCGCACCAGCGAGCCGGCAAAGACACAGGCTGCAGTGAAGTAACCCGCGTGCACCGCATCCAGGCTATACTGGTCGTGGAAGTAAATGGTCAATGAAGACGCCATGCCCACAAAACCGCCAAAGGTGACGCTGTAGAAAAACATAAACCACCAGGCATCTTTATCCTTGAGCACGGCCAGGTATTGCGACAGCGATTTTGGCGCAGGCGTATCCGGGGCGTCTTTGGCCATCGTCACATAGACCAGCAACGCCAGTGCCAGTGGAATCAATGCCAGGCCAAATACATTGTTCCAGCCAAAGGCCACTGCCAGGCCAGGGGCGAATAAGGCAGCCAGGGCCGTGCCCGAGTTGCCTGCCCCGGCAATGCCCAGCGCGGTGCCCTGGTGCTCTGGCGGATACCAGCGCGAAGCCAGTGGCAAGGCCACTGCAAATGCAGCACCGGCAAAGCCCAAAAACATGCCCAGCAACAGCGCTTGTTGATAAGTATGGATACCATGCAGCCAGGCTGTCAGCAGCGCGGCAATCACAATCACCTGACCAATCAGGCCGGCTTTTTTCGGCTTGAGCTGATCCACCAATACGCCCATGACAATCCGCAGCAGCGCGCCTGTGAGTACCGGGGTGGCGACCATCAGGCCTTTTTGCGCCGGATTCAATTGCAGGTCGGCGGCGATTTGCACCGCCAGCGGCCCCAGCATGACCCAGACCATAAAGCTCAGGTCAAAATAAAAGAAGGCCGAAAACAGGGTGGGTTTATGGCCCACTTCCCAAAAACTTTTTTGCATCATCTATCTCCCGGGCGTGCAATCAGGAGAATGGCACGCCACTTTTCATTTAAACAGTATTTTTCGTTACACGGTAATTGTGTCGAACTCTTTGTGGGCATCACGCTGGTGGACACGTTCAGCCCAAGGGTCTACGGCGCCTTGCAACGCATACAGCAGACGCTCATATGCCGCTTTGCGGCCTTCAGCATCTTCGAGAATGCGTTTTTTCACGTAATCCAGACCGACGCGGGCGATCCAGTGCACAGTACGGTCCAGATAACGTGCTTCTTCACGGTAGAGCTGGATAAATGCGCCCGAGTATTCAATCACTTCCTCAGCGGTCTTCACCTTACACAGAAACTGCGCCACTTCGGTCTTGATGCCGCCGTTGCCGCCGACATAAATCTCCCAGCCGGAATCCACGCCGATCACGCCGACGTCCTTGATCCCGGATTCGGCACAGTTGCGCGGGCAGCCTGAGACCGCAAACTTCACCTTGTGCGGGGCCCACATATGGTCAAAGGCTTTTTCGATATCAATGCCCAGTTGGGTGGAGTTTTGGGTACCAAAACGGCAGAACTCCGAGCCAACACAGGTTTTGACCGTTCGGATCGATTTACCGTAAGCATAACCGGACGGCATATCGAGGTCAGCCCACATGCCGGTCAGGTCTTCTTTTTTCACGCCCAGCAAGTCGATGCGCTGACCGCCGGTGACTTTCACCATGGGTACCTTGTACTTGTCGGCGACATCGGCGATTTTGCGCAATTGCTCGGGCGAGGTGACACCGCCGTACATACGCGGCACCACAGAGTAAGTGCCGTCTTTCTGGATATTGGCATGCACGCGCTCATTGATAAAGCGTGACTGTGGATCATCCTTGGCTTCATGCGGCCAGGTGGAAATCAGGTAATAATTCAACGCCGGCCTGCAGGTGGCGCAGCCATTCGGCGTTTTCCAGCCCATGCCCTTCATGGCGGCCGGAATGCTCAGGTATTTGTGTTTGCGGATTTCGTCACGCACTTCTTCGTGGTTAAAGTCGGTGCAGCCACACACTGCTTTGCTGCTCGAAGGCGGCGCATAGCCACCGCCCAGCGTCGAGGCCAGAATCTGCTCAACCAGGCCAGTGCAACTGCCACAACTGGAGCCAGCTTTGGTGTGTTTTTTGACGTCGTCCAGCGTGAACAGGCCTTGTGCCTGAATCGCCTTGACGATGGTGCCTTTACAGACGCCATTACAGCCACAGACTTCCATTTCGTCGGTCATGGCAGACACCTTGTCCTGACCCTGGTGGCCGGTATTGCCCAGACTATCCTGCCCGAACATTAAGTGATCCCGGATTTCGTGGATCGGCTTTTTGTCGCGCAGCAGCTGGAAATACCAGGCCCCATCCGTCGTATCGCCATACAGCACGGCACCGATGATGGTGTCATCTTTGATCACGAGTTTTTTGTATACCCCGCCGACCGCGTCGTGCAGCAAAATTTCTTCGGCATCGTCACTGCCCATAAAATCACCGGCAGAAAACAAATCAATGCCGGTCACCTTCAATTTTGTCGAGGTGACCGAGCCTTTGTATACACCAATGCCGAAGTTGGCCAAATGTGTGGCGCACACTTTGGCCATTTCAAATAAGGGGGCCACCAGGCCATAAGCAATGCCACGGTGGTTGACGCATTCGCCCACGGCATAAATGCGCGGGTCATAGGTCTGCATTGTGTCGCTCACCACAATGCCGCGGTTGCAATAAATGCCTGCCGATTCGGCCAGCGCATAGTTGGGGCGGATGCCTACCGCCATCACCACCAGGTCTGCAGGCACTTCCTGGCCATCTTTAAAGCGCACGGCGACCACGCGGCCGTCTTTGCCAATGAGTTGCTCCGTGTCTTTTTGCAGCAAGAACTGCAGCCCGCGCGTTTCTAGGGATTTTTGCAGCATCTTGCCTGCGGTCTTGTCGAGCTGGCGTTCCAGCAGCCATTCGTTTTTGTGCACCACTGTGACGTCCATGCCTTGCACCTTGAGGCCATTGGCGGCCTCAAGGCCCAGCAAGCCGCCGCCAATGACCACTGCATGCTTGTAGATTTTGGCCGCAGCGATCATGTCGTTGGTGTCTTTGATATCGCGGTAGCCCAGCACACCCTGCAAGTCTGCACCTGCAATCGGCAAGATGAACGGCTTGGAGCCGGTTGCCAGCAACAGGCGGTCATATTCGACCGTGAGGCCGTTGTCGGCGGTCACGGTGCGGGCCTTGCGGTCTATCTTGTTGACACGGGCGCTGGTATGCAAGGTAATGTTGTGTTCGGCATACCATTCGCGGCTATTGAGGATAATGTCATCGATGGTCTGCTCGTTGGCCAGTACGGGCGACAACATGATGCGGTTATAGTTGGGATAAGGCTCATCGCCAAACACGGTAATGTCGTACATGTCCGGCGCAATCTTGAGCAGCTCTTCCACCGTCCGCATGCCAGCCATGCCGTTACCAACCACTACCAGTTTCTGTTTTATCATTGAATCACTCCTTTCAGCGCTTATGCTGCATCGCCGATGCTGAGCCAGTGTTGCAGGTTTTGTTGCCAATCTTGTTCCTGTTGGCTGTTTCTGGCTAATTTAACCACTTCGCCGACCACGATAATGGACGGGCTTTTAAGACTTTGCTGATGGGCCAGGTAAGGCATGGCTTGCAGCGTTGAGGTCAGGCCACGCTGTTCGGCGCGTGTGCCGTTTTCAACCACCATACAGGGCATGTCTGTGGGCATGCCTGCAGCGATCAGTTCACGGCAGATTTCGGCCAGATGCTGCATGCCCATGTAAATGACCAGCGTGGTATGGCTGGCCACCAGCGCCTGCCAGGGCAGGGGGCCACCATCTTTGGTATGGCCGGTGACCAGCGTCACGCCATGGTTGTACGCACGGTGGGTCACCGGTACCTCCATGCTGGCGCAACTGGCAAGGCCACTGGTCATGCCCGGAATAATTTCATAATCAATATTGGCGGCACGCAGTGCCAGCATTTCTTCGCCACCACGGCCAAACACAAACGGGTCACCGCCTTTCAGGCGGGCCACGGTTTGACCTTGTTCGGCCAGGGCGATCATCATGCGGTGAATAAAATGCTGTGGCGTAGACTTGCAACCGCCGCGCTTGCCCACCGGCACAATACGTGCCTGCGGGCAATGCTTGAGCAGTTCAGGGTTGACCAGGTCATCGACCAGCACCACCTCTGCCAGCTGCAAGGCCTTGACCGCCTTGAGCGTGATGAGCTCAGGGTCGCCAGGACCGGCACCGATTAAATACACTTTGCTTGCTGACATGAGGTGCTCCTTTGCTTACAGACGAGACGTCCGCTTAGAACGTATACATGGCGGTCAGCCACAGTTTTTCGGTATCACGGAAACGGCCACGTGTGCCAGCAGCATTGCTGGTGGTATTCGGCCCAAGTCCAAACTGGTCACCTTCACTGAATTTTCCGTATTCAAACTTGGTCATCCAGTTTTTATCGATATTCCAGGTGACGGCGGCATTCCATTCCGTGCCGTAACGGCTGCCATTACGGTTGGTGCCGCTGCCCACGGTATAAAAGTCATTGTCAGAGTCAATCACGTGGTAATCGGCAAAGAACAGAAAATCGCCGTAACGGTAAGTGGCCGTGACAAAGGTATCTTTAATACCCTCGCGTGGGGTGACCAGAAACTTGTCTACCCAACCTTGAAACAGGTGGTTGGTACCAAAGGGAGTCTGGAACGCGAAAGTATTGTTGTTGCTGGAGAGCAATTCCTGATCGACACGCATATTGAAGTTATCAATCCCGAAGCCACCGCCCAGCTTGTAGTAATGCGCATCAATGCGGCTATCACCACCCCGGTAATCATCCTGTTTGGCATATTCGGCAGTGTAGTGCGCGCGGTAGTTTGGGGTGAATGGATGTGTGCCATCGAGGCGTACGCCAAACGTTTTGTTGGACTGGCTGGCGGCATAATTGGCTGTTCCGGTGCCAAACCAGGCATTGCCAAAGCCCAGATTGTCAAAATCGCTCAGGTAAGCGTAGCCAACCAGAAATTCGGTCGGGGAAATACGGTATCTGGTGTTCAAAATGTCGAGGTCGCCGCTTCTGTGCGTCGTGAAAATCTGGCGGACACGGTCAAAGTGAGCATAGAAAATTTCAGTATCTGGAATTGACTTGTTCAAGATGGACAGACCATCAAAGACCTGTGTATTTTGGCGGAAAGCAATATCCCCAATAAAACGCACATTGTCCAGGTTGACAATTTGTCGTCCTAAACGCACCTTGGTATTTTTAATGCCGGTCCAGTCTACAAACAGCTGGTTCACATCGGTATAGTCAGGATCCACTACTTTGGCGTAATTAATCTTGTCGCTCTCATTAGAGGCGCCATTGACACGCACTGGGTTAGTGCCATCGTTGAAATCATCTTGCAGTTTGCTGACGTTGGTAAGTTGCGCGGCAAAACTCCAGTTGTGGTACGGGGCCGTTTGCCAGCCAACCAGGCTGCGCATCGTCATGGCGTTGGCGTTGTCCAGGGCTTGATTGGCAGTCGGGTTAGGGCTGCCGTTGGCAAAAGTGGCCGGCTGTAAGCCATCCTGATCGACATACTCATAACGTAGTCTGAAACTGGTCAGATTTTTACCGGTTTTAATCGCGTCCATAAAAGTGTATTCAGGCAGAACTTCTTCTTCTGCCATTGCAGGGGAGCCAAGTGCCGCCAGCAAGATGGCTGCGGAAACTTGACGCAAGCGTGGGTGTAGGTTAGCGTTCATGTGTTGCTCCTTTTCTCTATTGGGGTAACCTTGCTTGGATGAGGATTGCTTTTGATAAGCAAGTGGTGCTGACAGGTGGCCGCCTGCCAGCACCTTTCACTTAGGCCGCCTTTTTGGCGTGCCGCTCATACAGAAACTTCAAAACTTCGCTGCGCAAATGCGTATACGCCGGGTCTTCCACCAGCTCCAGGCGTTTGCGCGGACGGGGTAAATCGACCGCCAGGATTTCACCGATGGTGGCTGCCGGGCCGTTGGTCATCATGACAATGCGGTCAGACAGCAGCACCGCTTCGTCCACATCGTGCGTTACCATGACGGCAGTACAGCCAGAACGTGCCATGATGGCCATCAGTTCGTCTTGCAGGCCGGCACGGGTCAGCGCATCCAGCGCACCAAACGGCTCATCCAGTAGTAGCACTTTGGGCTCCATGGCCAGGGCACGGGCAATGCCCACGCGTTGTTTCATGCCGCCGGAAATTTCATTCGGGCGTTTTTCCATCGCGTGGCTCAAGCCCACCAGCTCCAGTGCCGCGCGGGTACGTTCTGCCAGTTGCGGCTTACTCTCGGTGGCAGCAAACACACGTTCCACGGCCAGATAGACATTTTCAAAACAGGTCAGCCATGGCAGCAGGGAGTGGTTCTGGAACACCACGGCGCGTTCAGGGCCAGGCTTGGCAATTTCGCGTCCGGCACAAAACAGGTAGCCGTCTGTCGGTTGCAGCAAGCCGGCAATCAGGTTGAGCACGGTCGATTTGCCGCAGCCTGAGTGGCCGATGATGGAAATGAATTCACCTTCCTGGATAGACAGGTTGATGTCTTTCAAGGCCTGGAAACTGCCTTTTTTAGTGTTGAAAATCATGTTGACGTTTTCAATCAACACATAGCGGTCTTGTTTTACAGCGGTGGTCATGATCAGAGTCCTTTACCAGTCAATGAGGTGTCGCGGTTATTCGTAGCTATAGCGTTTGGCCAGCATGACCAGGCACTGCTCCAGCAACAGGCCGACGATGCCCACAATGAAAATCGCGATGATGATGTGCTCAACGTTCAGGTTGTTCCATTCATCCCACACCCAGAAGCCAATGCCCACGCCGCCGGTCAGCATTTCTGCCGCCACAATCACCAGCCAGGCGGCACCGATAGAGAGACGCACACCGGTCATCATGTAAGGCATGACATAGGGCAGCAGGATTTTGGTGATGACTTTCCACTCGGACAGGTTCAGTACCTTGGCCACGTTCATATAGTCTTGCGGCACTTTGCTGACACCAACGGCGGTGTTGATGATCATGGGCCAGACGGCGGTGATGAAAATCACCCAGATTGCGGCCGGGTTGGCCGCTTTGAATACCAGCAGGCCGATCGGCAACCAGGCCAGTGGGGATACCGGCTTGAGCAGGCTGATAATCGGCGCCGCCATTTTTGACATAAAGGCATAGCGGCCGATGATAAACCCCATGGGGATGCCGACAATCGCTGCCAGCGCAAAGCCAGTGGCGACGCGTTTTAGCGAGTTCAGGATGTTCCAGCCGATGCCCATATCATTCGGGTTGTTGATATAAAACGGGTCGCTAAACAGCTCCACCGCCGAATGCCAGGTCTGCACCGGTCCTGGCAAGCCCTGAGTCAGGGCAGCCACGGTAGACCAGATGGCGCCAAAGATCAGCAAGCCAATCACAGGCGGCAACAGTCCTTCAAACACGCGTTTGGCCATTGCCGCCCATGCCCCGGCTTTTTTACTTGCCGGGGTGGCTGCTGTTGCGGTGGCCGAGAGAGGGCTCACCACCGCGACAACCGGTTTTGCTTGCTTGGCTGGCATTCCTTTGGCAGCCTGCTCACTGTTTTGCATGATTTTTTCCTTGTTAAAGCTGACGACACTCATGGTGACTCTCCTTGAAAGAATTACGCTTTAACCTTGAAGCTGTTGGCATAGGCTTTGGGGTCTTTACCATCCCAGACCACACCGTCAATCAGCTTGCTGCTACGCATCACGTCTGTCGGCACGCTAATGCCCAGAGATTTGGCGGCTTCGGTATAAATATCAATGCGGTTCACCTTTTTCGCCACGCCGAGGTAATCCGGGTCAGACTTGAGCAAGCCCCAGCGTTTGTGTTGGGTCAGGAACCACATGCCGTCTGACAGGTAAGGGAAGCTGACCTTGCCGTCATTGAAGAACTTCATGTAGTTGGGGTCTTCCCATTTTTTGCCGATACCATTGTCGTAGTGGCCGAGGAAGCGACCTTCAATCACTTCTTCTGGCGCATTGACATAGGCTTTGCCTGCGATCAACTTGGCCACTTCGGCACGGTTTTTGGTCGCATCAATGTAGCGTGAGGCTTCGAGGATGGCTTTGGTCAAGGCCAGCGCGGTATTCGGGTTCTTGGCGATAAAGTCAGCTGTGGTGCCCAACACTTTTTCCGGGTGGTCTACCCAGATATCTTGTGAGGTGGCGACGGTGTAGCCGATCTTGTCGTAAATGGCACGGGCGTTCCAGGGTTCGCCCACGCAGTAGCCATCCATATTGCCAATCCGCATGTTGGCGACCATTTGTGGCGGTGGTACGACGATTGTTTTCACGTCCTGCATCGGGTTGATGCCATAAGTCGCCAGCCAGTAGTACAACCACATGGCGTGCGTGCCGGTGGGGAAGGTCTGGGCGAAAGTAAAGTCGCGGTTTTCGTTATCCAGCAAACGTTTCAGCGTCGCGCCACTGGTGACGCCTTTTTCCTTAAGTTGGTTAGCCAGCGTGATGCCCTGGCCGTTGTTGTTCAGCGTCATCAGCACGTTCATGTCTTTTTGCTGGCCGCCGATGCCCATTTGTACGCCGTAGATCAGGCCATACAACACATGTGCAGCATGCAATTCACCATTGACCAGCTTGTCACGTACGCCTGCCCACGAAGCTTCTTTAGACGGCACAATCTTGATGCCATATTTTTTATCAAAGCCCATTTGCGCGGCGACAATAATCGGCGCACAGTCCGTCAGCGGGATAAAGCCGACTTTCACTTCGGTGATTTCTGGCGCATCTGAGCCGGCCGCCCAAGCCTGGCTACGGATGGCGGAAGGCACCATATTCATCATGGCGGCAGCACCAAACGCGCCTGCCAGCGTATTCATAAAGAAATGGCGGCGTTGCTGGTTCACCTGGTCCACTGGTGTTGCCTCGGCGGGGGATACATTTTTTTTGTCAGAACTGCTCATGTCGGCTCCTTGAGATTTGATTCGAAAAAGGGGTTCGGAAAATACAAAACAAAAAAGGCGTCCTGAATGCAGACCGTGGTCTACACTCAGGACGCCTTTGTCCTTATCTTTGCCAGCCGTGGATGATGAAACAGCAACGGCTAGTCAGAAATTCAAACTGGGGTTTCCAGTTATCTTACTACAAGCAACGCACCGCCTTTGGTAAGTTGCTTGATTTCATATAAGCAAAGCCTGTGCCAAGTGGGTTGTTGTTTTTAAATGGTTGATTTTTATTGGGTTTTAACGGAACTTTTTTCAAGTAGGGCTTAAGAAGGGGGCATGCCTCTCGCACCACGTGGGTGCGGATGCACCAATTTGAAGGTCTTGGAGCGTTGTGAAAACCGTTATCGCGTCACGGTGTGATGGGCCAGAATATTTTCGGCCACATCAATAATTTTACGGTTCTGCTCCATGGCCAGGCTACGCATGGTTTTGTAGGCTTCCATTTCATTGAGGCCGCGCGTACTCATGAGCAAGCCCTTGGCGCGTTCAATCAATTTGCGCTCGGTCAGCGCCTTTTTGGTGTCTGACAGCTCTGTTTCCATGTCGGCAATTTGCCGGGACTGGTGTTGCAGCAAGGCGATCATAGACGCCATGGGATAGGTTTGCGAGGTGTCATGGGCCTGAAAGTTCAGCGCATTTTCGATGGGAATCGCCAGGTTGAAAAACGTGCTGTTCAAGTTGGCCTGCGGACTGGCCTGGATAGTTTGCAGGTACTGCCGGGTTTGCTCGTAATCTTGTTTGGCCTGGCGGGTGAGCCCAGCCAGCAGTTCATGCATGGTGTCGACCAGCTGGCACTGAATCTGCCACATCTCGCTCAGGCGGCGGCTGCATAAGTCAAACCAGAGGTCGGCATGGCTGGGGGTGAGGGTTTGTTGGTCGCGCGCGCTGGTCAGCTTGGCGCGGTACTTGGCATGTTGCTGCTGCCAGTCACTGGCTTGCCACTGTTGCCAGGCCTCACACAGCTCTTTGCTGCCAAACTGGCACACCAGTTCAAAGTGCCGTTCCTGCTGCGCAATCAGTTCAAACAGCTTTTGCTGGTGCGGCAGTTGCAGGCTGCCAGAGCCAAATAAATAAGCGCCTACCGCACGCTCCTGCCCGGCAAACTCTTTGCCCTGAATCAGGTTATACAAGGTGAGCAAACAGGTGGAGATCTTGCTATTGACCGAGCTGTCGGTGATCTCGAATATCAGCGCAATCAAGCTGCCGATCAAGCGGTTAAAAGATTCGATGCTATCGGCAAACGAGATATTGAGCAGGGTGATTTGATGCCGCAGTGTGGTGAGCTGGTCCAGGCCCAGCAATATCCAGGAGATCAGCGTCAATTGCTTGGCATCGGCGCGGCTATTTTTATCCAGATGCTGCTGCAACGCTGCCCGGAAGCCGGTTTCTATGGCTTGATTCTGTGCGACAGCTTCTGCGCGCTCAGTGGCAAACCGCTGGCCACCGGAGGCAATATACAGACAACTGGCGCCGCGCTCAATTTGCAACTGGTGAATCAATTGACCAATTTTCTCAACAAACGCAATACAGCTATCCAGGCGCTCAAGCTCCTCGATATGCCTGATCTTGGCCAGCGTAATCGTTTGTGCGGGGGAAATGTCGGTATTCATCAGGCTTGATAAAGCAAAAACTGTGCGCAGGCTGCAACATGCAGCCATTTAAAGGGCCTGCATTCTAACGGGATTTGGCTGGATTGGACAGTAGACCGTCGGTTTGCAGCAGCGACCGTGCAATTTCTTCCACCGTCACGCGCTTGAGCATGGCTTGTTCGCGCAGAATTTTATAGGCCTCGACTGCACTAATGCCGCGCGCATGCGCCAACATGGCCTGGGCAGCACTGATTTCGCCTGCGGCTTGCAGTTTTTCTTCGAGCCGCAGGGTCCGTTTGCGCAAGGTTTTCAGTTGCTGGCAGTGATGCATGGTCATGATCAACGTCGACAGCAGCCCCTTGGCCTGCAACGGCCGTACCAGCATGCCATGGCAGCCCAGCGCGGTGGCTGTTTCCAGGGTGGTCGGGTTTTCATAATCCAGCACCCCAATCAGCGGGATCGCCGACTCTGGCGTTAACCAGGGCAGTTTCTTTTTGGCGCTGGCTTGGGCATCAAGCAGAAAAATCACCAGCTCGGTTTGCGCGGGTAGCTCAGCCACCGGCGGCCATAGCGCGACCGTCTGGCAGCCAATCCGGTGCAGTTGCTGTGTTAATACCTCGCGGTTTTCGTCCTCAGGATGAAAAATCGTGATGCAGGCATGCCGCAAATGGCGGAACAGCTCCAGCGTAGAGCGCGGCGCCTGCGCCTGCTTGGCCTGGCGCTGACCAGGGTGAGGGGCGGCGGGTGACTCAGCCAACGCGATACTCCGCCGCATAAGGCAGGTTGTTCCAGCTGGCGCCTGGGTGCGTCACCAGATAAGGGTCGGGGATCACTGCTGCGGCACCGCCACCGGCGATGATCTCGAACTGGCCAGCCGCATTGACGCGCGCAATGCGCGGGTGTAGCCGGGTATGGTGGTTGCCGGCATCAATGGCAATACGGCCTTGCGGCGCGTCAAATGCGCGGCCCAGTAGCTGTGGCAACAGGGCATCATATTGGTCGCTCCCGGCCGCGCGCATCGCTTCGGCAAACAGGTGGGTTTGAAAATATGCTGCTTCCCAGGCCATATTAGGCGCAATCTCGTTGCCATACTGCTGGCTGAAGCGTGTGATGCAGGCCTGGTTCTCGGTACTGGCAATGCTTTGAAAATAGGGCGCAGACGTGATGTGGCCCTGGGCCGTGCCACCACCCATTTCTGCCACCTCTGCTTCAGAGGTGGTCAGGCTGGCAATCGGCGTGTGCTGGGCATCCATGCCGATCTCGGCATAAGCCTGGTATAACAGGCGGGTGGCTTGCCCCACCACGGTAGAAAACACAAAGTCTGGCGATTTGGCCTTGATGTCACGCACCACCGCTAAAAAATCTTTTTCTGTCGCCGTCAGCGGTACATAACGCTCGGCCAGTTTTTTGCCGCCTGGGACTTCAAGGATAAAGTCACTCATGATGCGGTTGGACTCATACGGGTAAATGTAGTCGCAGCCGATCATGTAGACGCGCGCGCCAAAATGTCGCGTCATATAGTCAGCCAGTTGTGCACTGTTCTGGTTGGGTGCCGCACCTGTATAAATCACATGCGGCGAGAATTCAAAGCCCTCGTAAGGCGTGGGGTAAAACAGCAGCTTGCGCCATTTTTCCACCACCGGAATCACGGCTTTGCGCGTGCTGGACATATAGCAGCCAAAGATCACATTGACGCCATCTTCGCGGATCATGCGCTCGGCCAGTAACTGGTATTGTTGCGGCATGCCCTGCGGATCATAGTGGACGGGTACCAGTTCACGGCCAGCGATGCCGCCCGCGGCATTGATTTCTGCGATGGCAAAGAAAGTGGCAAATGCCTGTGAGCGTTCTATGGTCGCCGTGGCGCCGCTGGTGGAAAACAGCACGCCGACCGGGATCGGGTCAGTGTTTGCCATGAGATTCTTTCATCAGGGGCTCCGGCCGGGCCGGAGCCATTGTGTTGCATTGAGGCGATCAACTCTAGTGTGATCTCGCCTAGTTTCATCTAGCCTAGTGTGATCGCCAGTCAGAACATCCGACTATTCGTTAGGTAAGCCTGCGATGGGCGCCTCTTTGGTGCCCAACGTCGAGCGCGTAAACGATTCTACCATGTCGCGCGCAGCCGCCGGGTCCTGTACCCATTTGCTGTAGAAGCTATATGGACACTGCGCCACGCCTTTATCGCCATCGCCTGAATTGAGCACGCCGGTGTAGCCACGGTGCAGCAACTTGAACAGGTGATTTTCGGACTGGCCATGTTTGCGGAAGTCGCGGATCAGGTGTTTGCTTAAGGCTGCATACTGCACGCCATTTTCTTCCTCGCCACATTCGCCCAGCGTACGGCCATCAAAACCGATAATCGCCGAGTGGCCGAAGTAGGAGTAAACGCCATCAAAGCCGGCCGCATTGGACACGGCCACATAGGTGTTGTTGGCAAACGCCATCGCCTTGCTGATCAGAATCTGCTGCTCTTTGGCCGGATACATATAGCCCTGGCAACGCACAATCAGTTCGGCGCCTTTCATGGCACAATCGCGCCAGATTTCAGGGTAGTTGCCATCGTCACAGATAATCAGGCTGACCTTGAGGCCTTTGGGGCCTTCGCTGATAAAGGTTTCCTTGCCTGGGTACCAGCCCTCGATGGGCACCCATGGCATGATCTTGCGGTACTTCTGCACGATTTCACCTTGGTCATTCATGAGGATCAGGGTGTTATACGGGGCTTTTTTCGGATGCTCTTCGTGCTGCTCGCCGGTGATCGAAAATACGCCCCAGACTTTGGCCTTGCGGCAAGCCTCGGCAAAAATATCGGTTTCCGGGCCGGGCACGGTGGTGGCATTGTCATACATTTCCTGCCCGTCATACATGATGCCGTGCGTGCTGTATTCCGGGAAAATCACCAGATCCATGCCGGGCAGACCGGCTTTCATATTCACCACCATGTCGGCGATGTTGCGACAGTTGGCCAGAATCTCGGCTTTGGTATGCAAGCGGGGCATTTTGTAATTGACGACGGCCACACCGACGGTGTCCTGGCTGCTGGAAATATCACCATGTATCATGAAGCTTCTCCTGAAGAAATTTAAAAAGGCTAGTAACTCGATACATACCGATTACGCATAAAAAAAGCCCACCGGCCATCAAATGGCGGGTGAGCTTTTTTGCTCGAATCATCACCGGCGCTGTTGACGGTGTGATTAAAATGTGGGGCGTAGCAGGTATTAACCTTGGTGCTAATTTAACGCCAGGCAGGCCCGCACGCCATACGTTAATTTGCGTACAAGGTCATTGATGATACCGCTTAATGCGGGCGTTCAAAGCGCCGCAACACATGGGCAGACATGCCCTTGGCCAGTTCTTCCTCGCCAAAAAACACCGCTTCGGTCTCGCCCAGTTCTTTTTGCAGGCGCAGGTATTCGTCCTCATGATGGGTGCGGATCACGACTTCGATATCCGGCTTGAGCTGCTTGGCGATCTCGACCATCTTACGGATATTCATGGCATCCGGCGTGGCAATAATCAGCAGGGAGGCATTGGCAATGTGGGCCTGGATCAACACCATCGGGTCCGCCGCGTTTCCCGAGACAGCAGGTTGCCCCTGTTTGCGCAGTTTTTCCACCACTTCACGGTTTTGTTCAGCGACCACATAGGGGATGGCGGCGGCGGTCAGTGACTGCGCAATGCGTTTGCCCACCCGGCCATAACCGACCAGCACCACCTGACCTTCGAGGAATTTTCGCTCTGTAGTCATGGGCAACTCACCATAGGGGTCCATGCGTAGCGAGAACTGCCGGGCCAGATCAGACTTGCTGACCACCCAATTGGCCAGAGGCTTGATCGAGGCAAACACCAGCGGGTTCAAGGCAATGGAAATGAGCGCGCCTGCCAGCACCAGGCTCATGCCATCGGGGGACATCAGGTTGAGTGAGACCCCCAGCCCGGCCAGAATAAACGAGAACTCACCGATTTGCCCGAGGCTGGCGGCCACGGTTAACGCGGTATTTAAGGGATAACGCAAGGCCAGCACAATGGCCACCGCTGCCAGCGACTTACCCAGGATAATAATCGCCACTACAGACAACACCTGTACGGGTTGTTTGATCAGAATGCTGGGGTCAAACAACATGCCGACCGAGACGAAAAACAACACGGCAAAGGCATCGCGGAACGGCAGCGAATCTTCAGCGGCACGGTGGCTGTATTCTGATTCACGCATGATCATGCCGGCAAAAAACGCACCCAACGCGAACGAGACATTAAATAGGGTAGATGCAAAAAACGCCACCCCGATCGCGACCGCGATCACGGTCAGCGTGAACAGCTCGCGCGAGCCAGTGCCCGCCACATACCAGAGCAACCACGGCAACACACGCTTGCCGACCACGAGCATGATGGCAATAAAGCCTGCCACTTCGAGCAGGGTCATGCCTATGGTTTGCCAAATGGCGGCAACACTGGTTGCTTCACTCTGGCTACCGCCCAGCACGCCCGCCAGGGCTGGCATTAACACCAGCACCAATACGGTCACCATGTCTTCCACCACCAGCCAGCCGACTGCAATCTTGCCGTTCATGCTTTCCAGAATGCGGCGTGACTCTAGCGCCTTAAGCAATACCACCGTACTGGCGCAAGACAGGGACAAACCAAACACCAGGCCTTCGCCCCAGCTCCAGTGCCAACTCCAGGCGACCAGCATGCCTAGCAGCGTTGCCAGCGTCATCTGCGCCAGTGCGCCGGGCAGGGCGATGCGTTTGACCGACAGCAGGTCTTGTACCGAAAAATGCAGGCCGACGCCAAACATCAATAACATGACGCCGATTTCCGACAGCTGCGAGGCAATTTCAAGATCGGCGACAAAGCCAGGGGTAGCGGGGCCGATCATGATGCCGGCCAGCAAATAGCCAATCAGCGCAGGCAATTTGAGTTTTTCGGCAATTAGTCCAAACACCAGTGCCAGCGCAAACGCGACGGCAATGGTGGTAATCAGGCTCAGGTTATGGTCCATCGTCAGGGTTTCTTTTAAGTTGTTTTTATTTACGCAGGCATGCGCAATATGGGTTTCGCAAGCGTTGATGCTATTTCAAGCACAGGCATACCGCCTGTTCAGACTGACCGTGTGCTGGCCAAAAAGTTGAAATTAATTGCGATCAATGTATTTATTTTTTATCTTGCAGCAAGAAGCCATGCCGCGTCAATCACCAATCGCAGGCGGCACGGGGTTAAGGCTGCGAAAAAGGCATGGACAAGCGTTGCAGGCTGTAGGTACACAATTGTTCTGCGCGCTGCCAGCGTTCACTTTCGCTCATGCTGCCAAAGTAAACAATACTGAATACGCCTTCGATCACCGATTGGCAGTAGAGACTGACCAAGTCAAAATCGACGTCAGCAGGCAGCTCTTTTTGGGCAATGGCCTGTGTCAGCAGGCTGTTGATTTGCGCAATGCGTTTTTTCTCCCAGTTGTAGCGCAGTTGCAGCAGCTCGGGCGAATCATCAATGCCCACATACAGAAAAAACAGCACGCGCTGGATAGAGCTGGGTTCGATATAACTGCGGACTTCCTGCAAGCAGTAGTGTTTCAGGTTTTCTAGTGCGCTATGCGCCGGTTGCCCCTGAAACGGCGAGGCTTGCTGGATGACACGCTCGGCCATGGCCGTGGCGACTTCAAGCTTGCCTTTATAATGCCCGTATACGGCGCCGCGCGACAGTTGCGCGGCATCGGCAATATCAGCCATGGTCGCCTGCGTAAAGCTTTTGCCGTAAAACACATGCTCAGCTGCATCCAGAATCTGGTCACGGGTTTTTTGCGCGTCTTCTTTGGTTTTTCTAGCCATGTCGGGTGGTTCTAGCCTGGCGGCTCGCTGACAGTCCAGTCGTTGATGATGGCCGCTATCATACCAAAAAACAATTAATCAGTCATGATTGATTAATTATAAAAGTGCCGCTAGAATATTGTCATCCATACAATTAAGGGTAGTGCATGTCCCGTATTTCTCACTCGACGCTGGCGCTTTCGGCGCTGTTGATCTTGCAATTGGCTGCGTGCAGCAAGCCGAAAGAAGCCGCTCAGCCCGCAGGCGCGGCGCCTGTGGTGGAGGTGGTCAAGGTGCAGGTGGCGGATATTCCCGATGAGGTCGAACTCCCTGGCCGGGTCGAGGCCTACCGCATTGCCGAGGTGCGCGCCCGTGTCTCCGGCATTGTCGCCAAGCGCCTGTACCAGGAAGGGCAGGTGGTGAAAGCCGGCACGCCGTTATTCCAGATCAATCCCGAGCAGTTGCAAGCCAGCAAGCTCGAAGCCGAGGCCGAATTGGCGCGGACCGAGGCCAATCTTGTCAATGCCAACGACAAGTTGCAGCGTTATCAGGCTTTGATTGGCGACCAGTCTGTGAGCCAGCGTGATTACCGCGCGGCACAAGCTGAGGCGCAACTGGCAAAAGCCGAGGTGGCCTCTGCCCAGGCCAAACTTAATCGTGCCCGTCTGGATTTAGGGTATGCCAATGTGACCGCGCCAATTGATGGCGTGGCCCGCCGCGCACTGGTCACCGAGGGGGCGCTGGTCGGCAAAGATGAAGCTACGCAACTGACCACCGTCGAGCAGGTCAATCCGGTCTATGTTAATTTTTCCCAGTCGTCCTCAGAAGTGTTTACCTTGCGCAAAGCGCTGCGCGATGGCCAGCTCAAAGGCAACGATGGTGACTTTAAAATTAAACTGGTCTTGCCGGATGGCTCCATGTACGCCCAAGCAGGAAAACTTTCATTCTCGGACGTCTCCGTCAACCAAACGACCGACTCTGTGGTCATGCGCGCCATTTTTGAAAACCCGCAGCAGGTGTTGATGCCAGGCGCATACGTCAGAATCAAAATCCGTCAGGCCACCAATCCGAATGCGATTCTGATTCCCAGAGATGCGTTGATGCGTGACCAGTTTTCGACGCGTGTGTGGGTGGTGAATGCCAAAAACGAGCTGGAGTCACGCGAGGTGCAAGCCGGCCGTGTCATAGACAAACAGTGGGTCATTGAGCAAGGGCTGCAAGCCGGTGAGCAAGTGGTGGTCACCAATGTGGCGGCACAAACGGCGGGCAGCAAAGTGACGCCTAAACTGATCAGTGCCCAAGACAATATCACCAAAGCCGTGGCCCCTTAACCGGGCAGTGCGCAGAAAGACAGGAACCAGGCCATGAGCCGTTTTTTTATTGATCGCCCCATTTTTGCCTGGGTGATTGCCATTCTAATTGTGTTGGCTGGCCTCATCGCCATCAAACAATTACCGATTGCCCAGTATCCTGATATTGCCCCGCCTGTGGTCAATATCGCCGCAACTTACCCTGGCGCCTCGGCCAAGGTGGTGGAAGAAACCGTGACCTCGATTATCGAGCGCGAGATGAATGGCATGCCGGGCCTCATGTATGTTTCTGCCACCAGCAATGTGGGCATGGCCTCCATCAGTGTCACTTTCCGTCAGGGCACCAATCCTGATCTGGCTGCCGTGGATGTGCAAAACCGCCTCAAAAGTGTCGAAGTGCGTTTGCCGGAAATCGTGCGGCGCAGCGGCATCACGGTGGAAAAGTCTGCTGACAGTTTTCAGCTGATTGTGTCGCTGACCTCGGAAGATAACCGCTACAGCGAGATTGACCTTGGCGAGCTGTCATCGGCCACGGTGATGCCTACGCTCAAGCGTGTGCAAGGCGTGGGTAAAGTACAATCGTTCAGCCCTGAATACGCCATGCGCATCTGGCCGGATCCGCAAAAAATGGCTGGTCTCAATGTGAGCGTGACCGAGATCGTGAATGCCTTGCGCAGCTACAACACCCGCCTCACCTTGGGGCAGGTGGGTGCCAGTGGTGTGCCGGACGGTGCGCCGCTGAGTGTCTCACTCGAAGCCGAGGCTACGTTAAAAACGGTAGACGACTTTGCCAATGTGCCTATCCGCATGCAGGCAGATGGCTCAGCCCTGTTGATTAAAGATGTGGCGAAGGTTGAGCTGGGCAGCAGTGACTACACCTACAGTTCTAGGGTCAATGGCAAGAATGCCGCCGGGATGGCAATTAAACTGGCGCCTGGTTCCAATGCGGTTGAAACCATCAAGCGGGTCAAGGTCGCGATGGAACAGATGCAGCCATATTTCCCGCCCAATGTCGCGTTTCAACTTTCGTATGACTCTTCTGCATTCGTTTCCATTTCGATCAAAAAAGTGATCCAGACCTTGGTGGAAGCCATTGTGCTGGTATTCCTGGTCATGTACCTGTTCATGCAAAACCTGCGTGCGACGCTGATCCCGACCATTGTCGTGCCGATTGCCCTGATGGGGACGTTTGCCGTCATGTACTGGCTGGGCTACTCGATTAATGTGCTGACCATGTTTGGCGTGGTGCTGGCGATTGGCATTCTGGTGGATGACGCCATTGTGGTGGTCGAAAACGTCGAGCGCCTGATTGTGGAAGAGGGCTTATCCGCCTACGATGCCACGGTCAAAGCCATGTCGCAAATCAGTGGTGCCGTGGTCGGCATTACGGCGGTGTTGGTGTCGGTGTTTATCCCCATGGCCTTTTTCAGTGGCGCGGTGGGCAATATTTACCGCCAGTTTTCGCTGGCTTTGTCGGTGTCTATCAGCTTCTCGGCCTTTTTGGCGCTCTCACTCACGCCGGCCTTGTGCGTGACGTTGCTACGCCATGAGACAGGCAACAAAGCGCGTTTTTTTGTCTGGTTTAACCGCAGCTTTCAGCGCATGACCGAGCGCTATACCCACTTGACTGGCGGCCTGCTCAAAAAGCCTATGCGCTGGCTGGCCGTGTTTGCCTTGATTGTCGCGCTGGCAGGCTGGCTGCTGGTGCGTTTGCCAAATGCGTTTTTGCCCGAAGAAGACCAGGGTAACTTTATGGTCATGGTGTCGTTGCCACAAGGCGCGACGCTGGCAGAAACCGCCAAAGTGCTGGGCGATATGAGTGAGTATATACAGGCACATGAGCCCGTTGATATTATCTTTGAGGTGAGCGGCTTTAGCTTTTATGGCACCAGCACCAATAGTGGCATGCTGTTTATCACGCTCAAAGATTGGGCAGAACGGCCAAACCCAGATCAACAGGTGCAGGCGATTGTAAACCGCGTCAACCAGAAGTTTTTTGGTCGCCCCAATTTAACTATTTTTGCCATGAATGCGCCGCCCTTGCCCGAGTTGGGCAGTTTTGGCGGCTTTGACCTGCGGCTGGTAGACCGTGCCAGCGTGGGAGTTGAGGCGCTGATGAAAGCGCGCGACCAGTTGCTGGCTGAGTCTGCCCAGCGGCCAGAGTTGGCCAATGTCTTGTTTGCCGGCTTGTATGACACGCCAGTGGTCAACATGCAGCTAGACCGTAGCAAGGCCAAGGCGCTGGGCGTGTCACTGGATGAAATCAACGACTCGCTGGCGACGCTGCTCGGCTCGAATTACCTGGGCGATTTTGTCTATGGCAATCAGGTGCGCCGCGTAATCGTGCAGGCCGATGGCAAGCAGCGGCAAACGCTGGAAGATATTAAGAAAATCCGCCTCAAAGCGGCAGATGGGGGCCTGGTGCCACTGGCTTCCATCATGACGCTGGACTGGGCCATGGGCACGCCGCAACGCACGCGCTTTAATGGTTTTCCGTCATTTAACATCAATGGCGGTCCCGCGCCTGGCTTTAGCAGTGGCGAAGCCATGCGCACCATGGAAACCCTGGTGAATGGCCTGGGAAAAGGCATCGGCTATGAGTGGGCCGGGCAATCGCTGGAAGAAAAACAGTCGGGCAGCCAGGCCAGCCTGCTGTTTGGCTTGTCCATCCTGGTGGTGTTTCTGGTATTGGCCGCCTTGTATGAAAGCTGGGCGATTCCGTTTGCCGTCATGCTCGTGGTGCCATTGGGCGTGCTGGGTGCCTTGCTGGGGGTGACCTTGCGTGAATTACCCAATGATATTTATTTCAAGGTCGGTCTGATTGCGACCATCGGTCTGTCAGCCAAAAACGCCATTCTGATTGTGGAGTTTGCGCGCGAACACGTGTTGCAAGGCATGCCGCTGATGGAAGCGAGCTTGATGGCAGCCAAAGAGCGTCTGCGCCCGATTGTAATGACCTCGCTCGCCTTTGGTGTCGGCGTGATCCCGTTGGCATTCTCAACCGGTGCCGCCTCCGGTGCACAAGTAGCCATCGGCACCAGCGTGCTCGGTGGGATTATCACAGCTACCTTGCTCGCCATCTTTTTTGTGCCGTTGTTTTTTATTGTCGTGGGCCGCTGGATGAAACAGCCAGCCTCACAGCAAAGGGTGTCTCATGAAGTTTAGCCGTATTTCCATCATCCTTGCCGTGGCTTTCGCAATGGGCGGTTGCTCGCTCGTGCCTGAGTATTTCAGGCCCGCCGCCCCTGTCCCTGAGGTTTATCCAGGCCAGCCAGCAAGTGACAACGTGACCAATACACATGTCACTGAGGCGCCGCCACTCAGCTGGCAAACCTACTTTGCAGATGCTGACTTGCAGCGCCTGATTCAGGTTGGGCTGGAGCATAACCGTGACCTCAAAACCGCCGTGTTGCGCATGGATGAGGCCAAAGCCACCTATGGCGTACAAAAGGCCGACCGCCTGCCAACCATACAGGGCAACCTCAATTACGACCGTAGCCGCACCGTGTTCAGCTCCAGCCAGGCATTTGAGGCAGAGCTTTACCGCGTTGGTGTGGGTATTTCTGACTACGAAATCGATGTGTTTGGACGCGTAAAAAGTCTGACGCAATCCGCGCTGGAGCAATACCTTGCCGTGGCCGAAAACCGGCAAGCGGTACAAACCACGCTGATCACCGAGATTGCCACCCAATACGTCAATTTTTTAGCGATCAACGACCAGCTCAAGCTCGCCCAGCAAACGCTGGATGACCGCAAGCAAACCCTGCAACGCACCCAGCGCCGCTTTGAAGCCGGATTGGATCAAGTGCTGGATGTGAAAGCCGCGCAAATTCAGGTTGAGCAAGTGCAAGCGCAACTTGCGCAATGGCAGCGCCAGCTCGCCACTACGCAAAATGCCTTGTATCTGCTGCTGGGCGAAACCTCACACCGCACGCCACTGCCGGTCAAGCCGCTCGCCGCCTTGAAACTGGCCGACGTCACGCCAGGTTTGCCTTCCACATTGCTCACCAGACGGGCCGATATTCGTGCCGCCGAGCATCAGCTCAAATCCGCCAACGCCAGTATAGGTGCTGCCAGAGCCGCGTTTTATCCACGCCTGCAACTCACCACCAATGTCGGTTTGGTCAATTCAGACTTCTCCAAATTGTTCTCGGATACAGGCAGCAACTACTGGGCCTTCAGCCCGCAACTGGTGCTCCCGATCTTTAACTACGGCCGCAACAAAGCCAACCTCAACCTGGCCCAAGCCCGCCAGCATATCGAGGTCGTCAATTACGAAAAAACCATCCAGACCGCGTTTAAAGAAGTGATGGATATCTTAAGTACACGCAGCGTGATCGCCGAAGAGTTTGCCGCCAGAGAACGTTTGCGAGAGCTGGAGAGCAGTCGCTTGCAACTGGTGAAACGCAAGCTTGATCAGGGACTGGTGACTTATTTAGAGTTGCTTGATGCACAACGCAGCGTGTTGGACGCGCAGTCGCAAGCCGTGCAGATTCAACAGCAGGCGTTGCAGAATCAGGTAGGGTTGTATAAGGCGCTGGGGGGGAGTTAAATCCATATATCTAAAATAGATTTGCAGTAGTATGATGTATTAAAAGCAAACAAATTTTTTAATTTAAGTTGCAAACAAGGGAGAAGCCATGAAGCCATCAATGAGCAATGCATTGGCGACGGTTGTTGCCACCGTTTTACTTCCTGCATGTAGCTCTAATCCTATGAAAGTTGCTCTTACCGAGATGGGAACCTCATCTCAAGTAGAAACTGGAGATGGAATGGTACGGTACATGCGTACAATTAATCTTACGGGGATAGCTCCTGAAGAGGCGCCAGGGTCAATAACTTTGGATGTTGATCACATGTCATTTTTCGACCCTATAAGATACGTATTCAATAAATATTTTAGCCCAGACCTTCCTGACATGATGAATACCCGGATGGGCTTAAACAAGTCCATTCTTCATGTAAGAAGTGCTTGCGATATTGATACTACGTGTCTTTCTCAAATTGAGGCAGCAAATATAAAAATTCAGATTGAAAAGAGGGAGCAGATCATTTCTCAGATCGCTTCAGAAGAAATAGACATTAAGGCCCTACAACTGGTCAAGCTTGCCATTGACAGCAAAAAAGATGATGCAGAAAAAGAAGCGATATTAGTTGCTGTTAAGCAAAAGTTTATTGATAACTCAGAAATTCAGAGTGCAACAAAAGATAATTATGGAACAGTGCTTCCAAAGGCAGAAAATGCATTCAAAACATCTGTTAATAAACTCAAAGTTGAACTCAGTTCAACATTAGATGCTGTAAACAAGCCTGGAATAATTGTTTCAAATTGGAAACTTGAAAAGGAGGCTAACGCAAGTGGTTATATCCCAGGATCGAGTGCTTTGTTTGGTGGGAGCAAGGATCGCTATGGATATGTGATTTTTATCAATCCGGTTCAAATCACATTAGAAATCGGGAATGATATTGGTGCAATTCTTGATGACATTTCCAAAGAGGGAAATATCAAGGCTTTTGCAGGAGATGATAGGCTATACATAACGCTCTACCAAATGCGAGTGAGTGATTTGATTTACTCCGAATCCCTTGAATCACTTATGGCTGCGAAAATGGATGTAAAAGTTGACGAACTTGCCAAAACACTCAAACCACTCGTTGGGGCAGGAATAGATCTAACAGCCTTAACTAATTTAAAAGCTCAAGTTGCAGCAGAGTATAAGAAATATTCTTTCAGCAGTAATCAAGGCATTTTGTCATTTAGAAGCGGCTCATACAAAACATTTGAGTTCAGAGACGCATTGAGGCTTTCTTATGATTACGATGTCAACGAAATAAGTGTAGATTCGAAATCAAATTTACTTACTCCTAATAATCCACACAGATATAAAATTGATGTATACACACAGATGCTTTCACAAACGAGAGCTGTGATTAATTCTCGAGTTAACTTTAATACCTATGTCAGTAAGCTTCGTCCGGAATTAAAAGATAAGCTGAAAACTGGATATGTAACCCCGATCCTAGATAAATCAAGTCCCCCAACAGCAAAGTAGATACCGTACTCTACGCAAACAAGCATTTCAATAAAGAAATGTATCAGAAAGTTTGTCTTTTATAACGGTAACTACAGACTATCTTTAAACTTTGACCAAGGAAATGAATGAATAGATCATCTTTGGCTTTCAGGCTAACGAAGGGGCATATTTATGAAAAAGGATGACCTAGATCATTTCTTAGATGTACAAAATCAGTCAGTAGATTATGTTACTTCTGCGGCAAAGGCAGTCCTTGGCATGGTACCTTTCGCAGGTTCGCTTTTGGCGGAGTTGGCTGGCAGCATTATTCCTAATCAAAGGATTGATCGTCTCTCAAAATTTTCCATCGAGCTTGAAGCGCGTTTAGCGAAGCTTGACAAAGACTTGTTGCGTGCAAGGCTATCAGACGAGAATTTCACTGACCTTATGGAGGAGGGTATTCGCCAGGCAGCTCGATCAGTTTCGGATGAGCGACGGCAATATCTTGCATCTCTGCTTGCTAACGGAGTTGACGATGTAACTGTGTCTTTCATCGAGTCAAAGCATCTTTTGAGGATACTTGGGGAGCTTAATGATATTGAGGTTCTTTGGCTGCGCTACTATCTCACCCCTAGTATTGGTGGCGACATTAGCTTTCTTGAAAAACATCAAGAAGTTTTGAAGCCTATTTTTGCTGGCATAGGTTGCGATGAGGCAACTCTTGATAAGCAAGCTCTGCAAAACAGCTATATGACGCACATGATAGAACTTGGAGTTTTATCCCCCCGTTACGAGACGGACATGAAAACTAATCAACCAGTGTTTGACCTGTTTTCTGGCCGCATGAAAATTAGAGGATATGAAATCACGCTTTTAGGTAAATTGCTATTACGACAGATTTCTTTTAAAAGTGATTAGTCGAGCGCAAATCAATGGGGTCAGTCTCGATAGCAAGGGTATGCAGTGATGCCAACTCATTAATCGCGACTATATCCATTTAGTCCCCGGACATACCCAAAACAATCCCCATTAACACTTTATCTCTCCACCCATAGTGGTGATTCCCGCATTTGCAGGTACTATCTGCCCTCTACCATTCAAGAAGCGTCGTTTCCTCATGCAAAGTGAAGTCAAAGAGCCCGTCAGCCATGCCGTTGTGGCGGCCGTGCAACTGCCCAATGTCAGTGATATGGAGTTTGAAGCTTCGCTGAATGAGCTGCGTGAACTGGCAAAAACACTGGGCTACAAGATTGTCCACACCTTTGTGCAGAAGCGCGCAGGCTTTGATATCACGGGCTATCTGGGCGTGGGTAAGCGCGAAGAGATTCGTGATTATGTGCGCAGTATGGCTGGAGACCCTGAGGCGCTGGAATTTAATCCAGAGGCGCTAAATATTGAGGCGGTGCTGGTTGACCATGAAATTTCGCCGTCGCAGGCGCGTAATCTCGAAATTGAAGTCGGTTGCGAGGTGATGGACCGTACCATGGTCATCCTGGAGATTTTTCACCGTAATGCCCGCTCACGTGCGGCACGTGCGCAGGTGGAGATTGCGCGGTTGGGCTATATGGCGCCGCGTTTGCGCGAGGCGGCCAAGCTGGCGGGCCCGCAGGGGCGGCAGCGTAGCGGGGCGGGTGGGCGCGGTGCCGGTGAATCGCACACCGAGCTGGATAGACGCAAGATTCGTGACCGCATTGCCGAGCTGCAACAAGAGATTGTGATCATGGATGGCGAGCGCCGCACGCAACGTGCGCGGCGTCAGGAGCGGCAGACGATGGCGAGTGTGGCGCTGGTTGGCTATACCAATGCCGGTAAATCTACCCTGATGCGCGCGCTCACGGGCAGCGAGGTGCTGGTGGCGAACAAGCTGTTTGCCACGCTGGATACCACGGTGCGCGCCTTGTACCCCGAGAGCGTGCCGCGCGTGCTGGTCAGCGATACGGTCGGCTTTATTAAAAACCTGCCGCATGGCCTGGTGGCTTCTTTTAAATCCACGCTGGATGAGGCACTGGATGCGGCGTTGTTGCTGCATGTAATTGATGCCAGTGACCCCGGGTTTGAGCGTCAGTTGGAAGTCACGGACACCGTGCTGGAGGAAATTGAAGCTGACACCGTGCCGCGGATTCGCGTGTTTAACAAGATAGATTATGTGGGGGATGCCGCCGCGCAAGCCGAGTGTGAAGCTGCACTGCGCCTGAAATATCCAGATTGCATCGTGATGAGTGCACGCCGCCCGGAAGAAGTGGCTAGTCTGCGGCAGAAGATGGTGGACTTTTTTCAGCAAGACCTGGAAGAAACCGAGCTTTTCCTGCCATGGTCGGCACAACAAGTGCGCGGCAAAATTTATAGCAGTTGCCAGGTGTTGAGCGAGCGCTCTGAGGAGGAGGGCACCTTCTTCACCTTGCGCGGTGAGCCCAATACCTTCGCGCAATTGCGCGAGCAAGTTTTGCAGCTACAATAAATCGCCAGCCTCGAATGCCCACCTGTTGACCTCCATACACGGCACTGGCAACATGCAGGAATCATTCTTTTAAAGAGCCTTGTTAGCGCTTTGCCTATCATGAAAGAACGCCTGGTCTGCCCCGTTTGCAAAACCGCCGGATCACTGCTGGATGTGGTGGATTTAAACAAATCTTGCGAGGAGCAGCGTGGAAAGTATCTGCCTCTCGCAGGCGTTGCCGTCTATTACGGCCTGTGCAATCACTGTGGTTTTTGCTGGGCGCCTGAGCTGCACCAATGGCCTTTAAGCAAGTTTGAGGAAGATATCTACAACGCGGACTATGGGGCGGTCGATCCTGACTATCTTCAGATCAGGCCAACCTCAAATGCAGAGGTTTTGCGTTCGATCTTCCCTGTTTTCCCGCCTACGTTACGGCATCTGGATTATGGCGGCGGCAACGGGTTGCTCTCACGGCAATTGTCAGAGGCCGGTTGGCATTCTAGGTCGTATGATCCCTTTGTAGACAAGCAGACAGACATTGCATCGCTCGGACAATTTGAGCTCATCACCGCCTTTGAGGTGTTCGAGCATGTGCCTGATGTATGGGCGCTGATGTCAGACTTGTCATCGTTGTTGGCTAAAGACGGATTGGTGTTGTTTTCTACCTTGCTCTCTGACGGTAATATCCATCCAAACCAGCGGCTGAGCTGGTGGTATGCATCCCCGCGCAATGGCCATATCAGCCTGTTTTCAAGAAACGCGCTCACTCTGCTAGCCCAGAGCAAGCAATTTAACTTTGGAAGCTTTAATAGCGGCTTCCATGCTTTGTACACCACCGTACCACCTTGGGCGAGCCATCTGATTCGTGTGGGTTAGCCACCAATCAAAACGGCTAACCGCACGGGTGTATTAAGCCTGTGCCAAGCTAATAAAGGCCTGTACATAATCAATCTTTATATCTGCTTCTCGAATCCCTAAGTAAATCTGCTTGGCAATACCTTGCTTACCAAGCTTAACCGGCACCACATCAAACCGGGTTTGATATTCTTCGACCAACCAGCGTGGCAGGGCGGCGACACCGCGGCCACTGGCGACCATTTGCAGCATGATATCTGTGGTTTCTATCGGCTTATGCAGGTGCGGACGGATGCCGGCGGGTTGTAGAAACTGGTTGTAAATATCGAGGCGGTCTATGTCTACCGGGTAGGTGATCAGCGTTTCACTGCTGAGTTGCTCGGGTCGCACGTAGTCTGCTTGCGCGAGTGCATGTTGACGATGCACGACGAGCACTTGTTCGTAATCAAACACTGGCTGAAACAGCAGGCCGGGTTTATACAAGGGGTCTGGCGTGACCAGCATGTCGATCTCGTAGCCAAACAGCGCGCCTATGCCGCCAAACTGGAACTTCTGTTTGACGTCTACATCCACATCCGGCCAGTCGGCCAGGTAGGGCGAGACCACTTTGAGCAGCCATTGGTAACACGGGTGGCATTCCATGCCGATGCGCAGGGTGCCGCGTTCGCCTTGCGCAAACTGGCGCAGCCGCTCTTCAGCCAGTGATAACTGCGGCAGCAGGCGGTTAGCGACGGCGAGCAGGTATTGCCCGGCCTGGGTCAGGCGCAGGCTGCGGCCTTCGCGTAGCCAGATATCCGTCCCCAGTTGCTGTTCGAGCTTTTTAATCGAATGACTGAGCGCCGACTGCGTGAGAAACAGTTTTTCAGCGGCGGCGGTGAGTGAGCCTTTTTGCTCGACCTCACGGATAATCGCCAGATGGATACGTTCTATCATGTGTTATATATGAATTAAATTAATAGATAGTTGAAATAATACCATTTTACTTCATGGGTTGCGCTTTCTAGAATGCCGGCTCTGATTTGTTAAGGAACCCATCATGATCACGACCCACAATCTCGGTTTTCCACGCATAGGCGCACAGCGTGAGCTCAAGTTTGCGCTGGAGGCTTACTGGAAAGGCCAGTCTTCGTTAGACACCCTCAAGCAGGTAGGCAAAGACCTGCGGCAACAGCACTGGCAATTGCAATCGGTGCTGGATTTGGCGCCTGTGGGCGACTTTGCGTTTTATGACCAGGTGCTGGACATGAGTTTTACGCTCGGCAATTTGCCTGTGCGGGTGCAGGATTTTCATGGTGACCCACTGGATAACTATTTTCGTGTGGCGCGTGGACGCTCGGCTGAGTCTGCGGAAGCGCATGCGCAATGTTGTGGTGGTGTGGCGGCAGGCGAGATGACCAAATGGTTTGATACCAATTATCACTATATCGTGCCCGAGTTTACGGCCAACACGCATTTCAAGCTGGATGCGTCGCGCCTGCTTGCGCAATTAGCCGAAGCCAGGGCACTGGGCGTACAAGCCAAGCCGGTGATCATTGGACCAGTGACTTATCTGGCGATTGGCAAAGCCAAGGATGATTCAGACCGGCTGGCGCTGTTGCCGCAATTGCTCAATGTCTATGCCGAATTGCTGGAAACGCTGGCGCAGCAGGGCGTGGCGTGGGTGCAGGTGGACGAACCTGTGCTGGTGACCGAGCTGACACCGGAATGGCAGCATGCGTTTAACCTGGCCTATCACCAACTCAAGAGTAGCCGCGTCAAGCTGCTGCTGGCGACCTATTTTGGCCCGCTGGCGGATAACCAATACCTGGCAGCCAACCTGCCGGTCGCCGGTTTGCATATAGACGCCATCAATGCCCGCCATGAAATTGTGCCGTTGCTGGCAATGTTGCCTGCACACAAGGTGCTGTCTCTGGGCGTGATCAATGGCCGCAATATCTGGAAAACTAATTTGAATGCAACACTGGACTGGCTGGCGCCGATTGCCGAGCGTCTGGGGGACCGTTTGTGGCTGGCGCCTTCTTGTTCGCTGTTGCATGTGCCGGTGGACCTCGACAGCGAGCTTAAACTGGATAGCGAAATCAAGTCATGGCTGGCATTTGCCAAGCAAAAGCTCGAAGAGCTGCAGGTGCTGGCCACGGCCTTAAATCATGGCCGCGAGGCGGTGAAAGTGGCTTTGGCCGTCAATCAGGTGGCGATAGAGGCACGTCGGTTGTCCAAGCGTGTGCATAATCCGGCTGTGAAGGCCGTGCTGCAAACATTGACGCCGCAACTGGGGCAGCGCCAGAACGTTTATACGCAGCGCGCTGCCAAACAGGCCGCTTTGTTCAACCTGCCCAAATTCCCCACCACGACCATCGGTTCGTTCCCGCAGACGGCAGAAATCCGTCAGGCGCGTCGCCAGTTCAAGGCAGGTGAGTTGGATCAGGCGGGTTATCAGTCCGTGATGAAAGCCGAAATTGCGCGTAGTGTGCGTGAGCAGGAAGCGCTGGGGCTGGATGTGCTGGTGCATGGCGAGGCGGAGCGCAACGACATGGTGGAGTATTTTGGCGAGCAACTGGAGGGCTATGCCTTCAGCCAGTTTGGCTGGGTGCAGTCCTACGGCTCACGTTGCGTCAAGCCGCCTATCCTGTTCGGTGATATCAGCCGCCCGCAAGCCATGACAGTGCAATGGATTGAATACGCGCAATCACTGACCAGCAAACCGATGAAAGGCATGCTGACCGGCCCGGTGACCATGTTGAACTGGTCGTTTGTGCGCGATGACCAGTCACGTGAAGTGTCTTGCTACCAGTTAGCGCTGGCCATACGCCAGGAAGTGCTAGACCTGGAAAAAGCCGGTATCCGCATCATCCAGATTGACGAGGCGGCCTTGCGTGAGGGCTTGCCCCTGCGTAAATCAGACTGGAAAAAGTATCTGCAATGGGCGGTGGCGTCGTTCCGTATCACCGCAAATGGGGTGGCCGATGAAACGCAGATCCATACCCATATGTGTTACTCGGAATTCAATGACATTATTGCCGAGATTGCCGACATGGATGCCGACGTCATCACCATAGAAACCTCGCGCTCGGACATGGAGCTGCTGGATGCGTTTGATGACTTTAACTACCCGAATGAAATTGGGCCCGGTGTTTACGATATTCACTCGCCGAATATTCCAGAACCTGACCGTATGGTCGCCTTGATGCAAAAAGCGGCGGCGCGCATCCCGGCCGAACGTTTATGGGTGAACCCGGATTGTGGCTTGAAAACCCGCCAATGGGCAGAAGTGATCCCGGCCTTGCGCAATATGGTGTCTGCGGCCCAGCAGTTGCGTGCACAGGCCGCACTTTAAGCCAGCGTACTAAAATCACTTACACATTCACTTACAGGGCCCGCATACCGGGCCCTTTTTTATCACGCGAGGAGGCGGTAAACAATTATTTTTTATTGATAATGATTTTCATTTGTATTTTTTCTTGCCTGCCGCTAAGATATGGTTTTTATTGATTGTCTTTCACGCAGTGCATCTTCATCCAGAACATTCCAAACTCGTGGTTGCCTTGGTCTATCACTACGACGAATTGGTGAGCTATGTCAGACGCCGTTTTGGCGACCAGCATTTCGCCAGGGATGTGGTGCATGATGTCTGCCTGGAGATCATGGAGCGGCCGCCGCAACTGGCGGTGCAAACGCCGGTGGCGTTTTTGCGCAAGCTGTCGCGTCATCGCGCGATTGACCGCTACCGGCAGTACCAGACGCAACAATCCCACCTCAATCACTTGCAGCAGACAGCAGAGCACGCGCACCAGATCGATGGCGAACGCGTCATGCATTTTGTACAACGTCTTGAGGCTTTGAAGCGCATCATAGAAGCGCTGCCAGCCCGGCAACGGCAAGTGTTTTTGCTGCATCGTCTGCACGACATGCCGCAGCAGGAGATTGCCGATGCGCTGGGTATTTCACGCAATATGGTGACGCAACATTTTAACAAGGCCATGGGCAGCATCCAGCGGCAGTGGGCGGGGCTATGAAAGCATCTGACCACACATTGCGTGCGCCCAACCAGCCTGCTGACCATCAAGATCCGCTGGCGCCATACGCTGATGCCTTGCGCGCGCACTTTCCCTCCAGGGAGGCCTTGCTGCAGGAAGCCATGCAGCAAACCCGGCAACGGCGTCGAATAAAACAGGCGTTGGCAACCACCGCTTGCGGCCTGTTGGCGGCCGTGGTCTGCTATGACCCGGTGTTGTCCAGCCAGCACCTGCATACGGCAATTGGTCAGTCTGCCCACTTCCAGTTACCGGATGGCTCTGCTGTCAGTCTCAATACCAACACCGTTCTGTTGGCCGAGCAACATCTGCGTTCGCGGCAATTAACGCTGGTACAAGGCGAAGCACTGTTTAAGGTGAAACACGCCTGGCAACCGTTTACCGTGGATGCCAACCAGGTGAAGATTCGCGATATCGGTACCGTGTTTAACGTCCGCAATACCGCGGAGGGGGCCATGGTCACGGTGGTGGAGGGCAGTGTAGACGTGATCACTGCGCAGGCACAGCGTCGGCTGACTAAAAATCTCTCGGTGACCACCCGCGGCGCAGCCATTTCTGAAAACCGGTGCACCAGTGCCGAGGCGGCTACCGCCTGGCAGCACGGGCGATTGATTTTTGATGGGCTGCCACTGCGTGACGTGGTGGCCGAATTGCAGCGCTATCACGCTGGTCAGATCACACTGGCGGATGCCAGTGTGGGGCAATACCGCCTATCCGGCGAATACGATATCAATGGCATCGCATCCTTGCTGGCCGTGTTGCCCGAGATTTTGCCCGTGCGTGTGGAAAAACAGGCAGAGGCTGACGTGGTGATCCGGCAGCGTTAATTGGTGCGGTTAAGCCGGATTCGCCGGTTCGATCACGCTGAGTCAGGATCATCCTTAAAAAAATTTCTAAAGGACATCAACATTGGCGAAGGCTGGCACGACATACCCATGTCATTCATTATTTATTCAATGGGAAGAAGATGTCATTTACTCGCAACTCTGCCTTGTTCGCCGCTTTGCTCTCCAGCCTGTCTGTGCATGCCGTCGAGCTTGATATGCCCGCACAACCGCTAGACAAGGCGTTGAAGGCCCTGGCCCACCAGACCGGGGAAAGCATTATTTTTTCAACGGAACTCACCGAGCACAAGCAGGCACCTGCGCTCAAAGGTGATTTGAGCGTGCGGCAGGCGCTGGAAAAACTGCTGGCAGGCAGCGGACTGGTGTTAAAGACCACCGCCTCTGGCTATACGCTGACTAAAGCCGCGCCTGTGACGCCACATACGCATAGTGAGCCACAAGACCTGCCGGAGGTCAGCGTGTCTGGGCAAACTGTACAAGAACCCGCCAATGGGCCAGTCAAAGGCTATGTTGCCAAGCGTAGCGTGACGGCGACCAAAACAGATACTGCCCTGATCGAAACGCCGCAATCGTTGTCGGTGGTGACGCGTGACCAGATGAACGCACAGGGCGTGCAGTCGGTAGGCGATGCCTTGCGCTATACCGCTGGTGTGCAGTCCGAAGCAAACGGGCCAGACCCGCGCGCTGACAATATTGGTATCCGTGGCTTTAGCCTGGGCCGGGACCAGTTCCGCGATGGTTTGCGTAACTATGCATTTAATAATCAGGGCGGTACGGTGGTTGAGGCTTATGGCCTTGAGCGCATTGATTTATTGCGCGGCCCTTCCTCCATTGTGTATGGCCAGGGCGCGCCGGGGGGGCTGGTTAACCTGGTCAGCAAACGGCCCACGGATAAACCGCTGCATGAGCTGGGTTTGACCTTGGGACAGTATGACCGGCAACAGGTGCGTGGCGATGTCAGCCAATGGCTAGATGATGAGGGCGTGTGGTCTTACCGCCTGGTGGGCTTGGTGCAAAAAAGCGATACGCAGATCGACCGTGTCACTGACGACCGCGTCTATCTGGCGCCTTCATTGACCTGGCGGCCTTCGGACGCGACCCAGCTGACCTTGCTGACCGACTACCAGAAAAATGACCGTGGCCAGGGCTACCAGGCATTGCCGCGGGTCGGCACGCTGGTGAGCAGTCCCTTTGGCAAAATTTCCACCAGCCGGTATGTGGGTGAGCCAGGCCTGGATAAATACGTGCAGGAACGGTATTCGGTGGGCTACCAGTTTGAACATGCGTTTAATGAGCATTTGACCCTGCGCCAAAACCTGCGCTACCAGCAACTGCGCACCGATGCCATTTCAACCTATTTGGTGAGCTTGCGCGCAGACCAGCGCAGCATTAACCGGGCAGCGATGGGTACCGATGAAAATGTCGACAATGTGGTGGTGGATACGCATCTGCAAGGCCGCTGGACGCACGGCATGTTTGAGCATACGGTGCTGGCGGGGATAGACAGCCAGCGCCTGGATAACCATGTGCTGCGTACATCAGGGACGGCGAGTCCGCTGGATCTGTATACGCCGGTATATGGGGTAACACCGGTGAATCTGGTGCTGTCAGCCAATTTGAAGCAACAGCAACGCCAAACCGGGATTTACTTGCAGGACCAAGTAAAAATTGACCGCCAGTGGGTGGCAACACTGGGGGTTCGTCAGGACCACACCCGCATGCAAACAGATAATGTGCTGAGCCCTGCCGCCTCGTCGTCGCAACGCGATCAGGCCGAAACCTGGCGCAGCGGCCTGGTTTACCTGGCGGAGAACGGCCTGGCGCCGTATGCCAGTTACACGGAATCATTTTTACCGGTGATCGGCACCATGTTTGATGGCAAGGCCTTTGCCCCTGAAACAGGCAAGCAATATGAGCTTGGCATCCGCTACCAGCCTAAAGACAGTCAGACACTGTTAAGTGCCGCCGTCTTTGATTTGCGCCGCCAGAACGTGACCACGACTGACCTGCAACATCCTACGTTTAATCTGCAGAATGGGGAGGTGCGTACTCGCGGGCTGGAGCTCGAGGCCAAAACCCAGTGGGACGCCTGGTCGCTGATTGGCAGTTATACTTATATGCTGCCTGAAATCACGCGCAGTAATAATAGCTTGCAGGGGGTGCCGTTCCAGGGCAAAGACCCTAACCACGTGCCGCACCATACCGCCGCATTATGGACCGACTACCGCTTGCCTGGCGGCTGGGTGCCGGGCATGGTCGTTGGTGGCGGGGTGCGCTATGTGGGCAGCCGTTTTGGTAATGATGCTAACACCTTCAAGCTGCCGTCTTATACGCTGGTAGACTTGGCGGTCCGTTATGATCTGTCTCAGCTGGGCACAAGCTGGAAAGGCTGGCAGTTTACACTCAATGCCAGTAATTTGTTTGATAAGGAGTATGTGGCCAATTGTGCATACAGTGGCGACGGTTGCAAATGGGGCTACCGCCGTAATGTGATGGCCAATTTAAATTTTCAATGGTAACGAGACACGCACTTGTAGTTTGGCATCGCTGGGTAGGCCTGGCGATGGCCGCTTTTTTGGTCATTGCCGGCTTCACCGGCGCCATCATCGCTTTTCAGGATGAGCTGGATGCATGGCTCAATCCACACCTGTATCAAGCGTTATCGCAACCAGGCCAGCCCATGCTGGACGTGTACCAGCTGCAAGCGCAGGCGCAACAGCAGGCGCCCGCCAATACCCGTGTCGATGAATTGCAATTCAAATTGCCACAAAGCACGCTGGAAGATCACCACGCAGAAGCCGTGATCTTCCGCCTCACGCCTGTGGATCCGCAGGCCAGCATCCCGGCAGATCAACTGTTTATCAACCCGCAATCAGGTAAGGTGCTGGGGTCACGCTTATCCACGGCAGGGCCATTCCAGCGCGAGACGCTATTACCGTTTTTGTATAAGTTGCATTATTCGCTGGCTTTGCCCGGTGTCAGCGGCCGCCTCATCATGGGCATTGTCGCCGTGCTGTGGACGCTGGATACCTTTGTGGCGTTTTTCCTCACCTTGCCCCGGCGGCAGCCACAATCCAAAAGCAGTTACTGGCAACGCTGGAAACCGGCCTGGCTGGTCAAATGGCAAGCCTCGGGCACCCGCATCAACTTTGACCTGCATCGTGCGGTTGGGCTCTGGCTGTGTAGCATCTTGCTGGTCTTTGCCTGGTCCAGCGTCATGTTCAACCTGCGCGAGCAGGTCTATCTGCCCATCATGACCAAGCTGATGCCGTTTGATTTGTCCTGGCGCAGCATCCCCAAATTGCCGCAACCGCTGACCAGCCTGCCCATGCCCTGGCCGCAGGCTCACCAGTTGGCGCAGCAAGCCATGCAAGGCTTTGCAAAAAACCATCAGCTGCAGATTGATTATGAAGACCGTTTGCGTCTGGACCGCGAGCGCGGCGTGTACCAGTATTTTGTGCATAGCTCGGCCGATTTGCGGCAAGACCGGGGCAATACGGCCATTGCGATAGATGCCTATACCGGTGAAATCAAAGGCCACTGGCTGCCGACGCAAGACCAGTCCGGGAACACCTTTAGCAACTGGCTGGGTGCTTTGCATATGGGGCAGGTGTTTGGCATGCCCTACCGTATTTTTGTCTGTGTTACTGGACTCTCGCTGGTGATGATTTCAGTCACGGGCGTGCTGATCTGGAGCCGAAAGCGCGCAGGTAAATCGCGTGTCACCTTACGCGCGCCGCAGCCTGCCAATACATTGCAACGGTATTGATTCAGCGCCGTAGTTTCTGGCGTAACCATACTGCGGCTCAAACATGCCACCCGCGCGGATAGATGATATAATGAGAATTATTATCATTTATTGCATCTTATCCATTTGTTATGCTGGCAAACGAATATACGCTGCAACAAACAGTAGGCGCCTTGTATATCGATCATCACCAATGGTTGCGCGCATGGTTGCGCGGCAAGCTCGGTTGCAATGAGCAAGCTGCCGATCTGGCGCAGGATACGTTCTTGCGCATGATGCATGGCAAGCGCAATGTGCATGCGCTCGAACAACCCCGCGCCTACCTCACGCAGATTGCCAAGCATTTGCTGATTGATCACTGGCGGCGGCAAGCGGTGGAGCGTGCCTGGCAGGAGACGCTGGCTGTGGCGCCTGAGACTTTCGTTGCCTCACCCGAAGAGCGTGCCCTGATACTTGAGGCGCTGGTCCGCATTGACCAGTTGCTGGACTGTCTAAAGCCCAAAGTACGCGAAGCCTTTCTGTTGTCACAGCTGGATGGCCTCGGCTATCGCGACATTGCTGAGCGGCTGGGGGTTGGCGAGCGCATGGTGAAAAAATACATGGCACAAGCCATGCTGGCTTGCCTGATGATGGATGAGGGGCCATAACCATGCATCACAACCAGGCGGATGAGCAGCGTATTTTAAATCAGGCGGCAGAGTGGTTTGCGCGTTTGCAGGATCAGTCCCTGCATGCACAAGAGCTTGCGCAGTGGCAAGCCTGGTTGGCGGCCGATCCTGCGCATGCACGGGTTTGGCAGCGCGTTGAAGCCATCAGTCACCCATTCAAACAGCTGGCGACCACCGTGCCTGCCGCCACGGCAAGAGCGACTTTAAAGCAGGTGCAGTCGGTTGAGCGTCGCCGTACCTTGCGCCGTTTGGGTTTGGGCGTGACGGTGCTTGCCAGTGGCTTGCTTATGCGCCAGGCCTTGCCGTGGCGTGGTTGGCTCAATGCCTATGCAATTGCGCATGCCGGTTATCGCACGCAGATTGGTGAGCGCAAAACCTGGCGCCTCCCAGAAGGCACTTTGCTGGCATTGAATACGGCCACTGCTGTGGATGTGCACTATGACCCGCATGTGCGTCGCATCGTTTTGCATCAAGGCGAAATTCTTGTCACCACCGCGCGTGATCTGCAGCGCCCGTCCAGGCCATTGGTGGTCGATACCCTGCATGCCCGGTTGACCGCACTCGGCACGCGCTTTACGGTACGTGGTGATTTGCAGGGCGGGCATGTGGCCGTATTTGAAGGCGCCGTACGCATTCGCCCGCATGATGCTGCCAGTGTGGATATCCTGGCAGGGCAGCAGGCGAGGTTCACCGCAACCGGAGTAATCGCCGATGGGCGGGCAGACCTGGCCCGTGAAGCTTGGTCGCGCGGGCAAATGGTGGCGGACAATTTACCGCTCGCCCAGTTTGTTGCCGAGTTAAATCGCTATACCCGTGTGCCTATCCGCGTGCAGCCGGCGGTGGCAAATTTGCGGCTGGTTGGCGTCTATCCGCTCAATTACCCGGCTCAGGATATTCCCTTGATCCTGGCCGCCATCGAAACGGTCCTGCCCGTGCGCACGCGTGAGGACGCGGCGGGTGGCTTGGCGCTGGTCGCACGATAAACCATTTTCTAATCAGAGTTCCCTTTTTTGATGCTCATCCGGCATACCAGTTGAACCCATTCAATATTCAACTTTGGAGCCTGATATCATGTCATCCCCAGTTTTATTCCGTCCACAGATGCGCAAGCTGCTTGTGCGAGCAGCACTGCTATTTCCCGCCATGGGCTTGCATCCGCTTGCGCCAGCCGCTTGGGCACAGACCACAGAGGCCACTTATGTTTTTGATGTTGCCGCAGGGCCGCTTTCAACCGCATTGACGCAAGTCGCAGCACAAACGGGCATGAGTTTGAGTGCAAATGCCGCGCTGTTGGCTGACAAGAAAGCAGCCGCGCTTAAAGGCCGCTACACTGCGCAAGCCGCATTGCATCAATTACTGGAAAATACCGGCCTGGCATTACAACAGACGGATGAAACGCATTTCAGTGTGATTCCTGTCATCACCGAAAAAGACGCGCCACAAACCTTAAGCGAGGTACAGGTGCAGGCCAGTAAAGAGGGTAACGGTCTGTTAAGCCGTTATGAAGCGAGTACTGCCAGTCAGGGGGCGCTGGGCGACAAGTCCTTACTCGATACCCCGTTTTCAGTCAGTGTGGTCAAGGCTGAGGACATTTTAGATCGCCAAGCTAGCAATGTTGCCGAGGCCTTCAAGCTGGATGCAGCCGTCACCGCGTCCAGTAATGGCGTGGCCCGGGAGAGTACCATGATTACGGTGAGAGGCTTGGCACTGGATTTATTGAATGGCTACAAGATCGATGGCCTGAATATTTCACCATGGAACACCGATTTACCGATTGAGCATTTTGAGCAGGTTGAGCTGCTGAAAGGCTTGTCCGGTTTTATGTACGGCTTTGCGCAACCGGGCGGCATCCTCAATTACAGACTCAAACGCGCCGGGGATACGCCAGTCACCCGCGTGACGGCGGGCTTAATGACGGATAGCCAGTACAACCTGAATCTGGATGTTGGTCGCCGCTTTGCAGAGGGGCGTGCGGGCATGCGTATTAACTACATCCATGAGGCAGGGGATACCTATCTTGATGCCCCGATCAAGCGCGACTCTGCCTCTGTGGCGCTGGATTTCAAACCCTCTGATCAACTCACGGTTGAGCTGGATAGTCTCTACCAGAAGCGCAAGGTCAATGGATCCATGTTTGCCCTGGTGGTGGATCAAAATGCCGCCAGCCCTAAACCGATTGACGGCGCACGCCGCTTGACGCAGGACTTCACCTATCATGAAACCGAGATGATGACGGCAGGCACGGCGTTGCGCTGGCAGTTTAATGACCAGTGGTATTTAAGCACTGCGGCGCGGGTTTCCAAGCTCAGGCGTACCAATTACGATAGTTATATGACCATCAATGACGATGCGGGAAACTTTAGCGATGCGCAAGTGCAGTGGTATAGCCAACATCACAATCAGTCAGCTAATCTGATGCTGCATGGCCAGTTTGAAACCGGCCAGATCAAGCATGCTCTGGTCACTGGCGCAGACTTGCAGACGGTGCATCGCAGTGGCGCACCGGACAGTTTTGCCTTATTGGGGACGGGTAATCTTTACACTGGCCGCAGTGATGAGACTGATCCTGACGCAAGTATCAACCGGAATCTCAGTACCATTTTCAAAACCCGTAATGTCGGTGTGTTTATGAGTGATACCCTGCAGTGGACGCCGGAATGGAGCACGATTATTGGTCTGAGACATAGCAACTATGAAAAAAATCAGCCCAATGGCCCCACCTACAAAAAAAGCAAAATGACGCCGACTTACGCCTTGCTCTGGAAGCCACAAGCGTCCATCACGGCTTACGCCAGCTATGTTGAAGCGCTCGAAGAAGGCAATACGGCACCCATAGGCACCAATAACGAAAACCAGTCGTTTGGCCCGCTTGAAAGCAAGCAGTATGAAATTGGCCTCAAGCAACAGGGTAGTTTCTGGTCGGCCGAGGCCGCGCTGTTCCGCATGCAGCGTGGTTTGGCGTATACCAATGCAGACAATGTCTATGTGCAACAAAGCAAAGGGTTGGTGTTGAGCGGGCTAGACCTGGCTGGCCGTGTCGAGTTAGGCAGCCAATGGGCGTTGCGTAGCAGCCTGGTGTGGATGCAAAGCGAAAACAAAAGTGATGATGCCAGCGTGAATGGCAAGGATGCCGCCAATGCTCCCAGCTGGAGTGCAGCGCTGTATGCGGACTACCAGGTGATGGATTTGCCTGGCCTGACACTGTCGGCAGGCGCGCGTTACGTCGGTCGGCGTTATCTTGAGGCCTCCAATACCCATGCACTGGACAGATATACCTTGTTCGACCTCGGTGCGCGCTATCACACCAAGCTGAACGCGCATCAACTCACCTTGCGTGCCGGGGTGCAGAACCTGACCAACGAAAAATACTGGCAAGCACATGGCGACTGGAATTTCCTGACGCAAGGCGAGCCGCGTATCTTTAAAGCCAGTGCACAACTCGATTTTTAAGCGAGATAACTTTGCGGGTGGCTGCGATGGCGGCTGCCATCTCGCCAGCGTCAGTAGGCGGGTCTGACGCTGGCTTGTCGCCTCCGGTCGCCTGGCGGTGAGGCAAAAAAGCATTTTTTGAGGCTGGGCAAACATCAGGTCACAGCACAAAATGCTTGCTCTGGGCCTTGCAAAAAAATATATTCAGGCAAAACAATCACTTAGTGTCTCATAACAATATATTGTGTTTTTGTGTGTTGAAAATGCGTATATATTGATTTATAGTCACGTCCATACGGTATACGGGCACTGATCGGTGCCTGTCTTTAAAAGGGAATCTGGTGCGCGATGGCGATGGCCATTGTCAAGCCAGAGCTGCCCCCGCAACTGTAATCAGCGAGTTGTTTGCTGCTTTGCTCGCCACTGAAGCGATTCGGGAAGGCCAAGGCAAACAATCATGACCTGAGAGCCAGGAGACCTGCCGTGATTTTTTCTTGTTAACGTTTGAGGCGGGGTGTCCTCGGCAGATGCAGTGAGTCCTGTACTGATTGCAAGTCTGGTCTTTAAACGGGTGCAGGTTTTTTCTTTGATTGCTCGACAACGGGCAGGCTATTGCCAGAAAAAATGCGCCCCGCAGCCAGTGCCGTGTCCCTTCCGCCGCCAGCACTGGGAGCCACCATGACACAATACGAATCCATGCAAGCCACGAAACGTGATGGCCGCAAGGAACCGATTAACCTCGACAAGATTCATCGCGTCATTGATTGGGCCGCACAAGGCCTCAATAATGTGTCGGTGTCACAAGTTGAATTGCGCTCCCATATCCAGTTTTATGATGGTATCCGCACCGACGATATCCATGAAACCATCATCAAATCTGCTGCCGACCTGATTTCGGAAGAAACGCCGGATTACCAGTACCTGGCCGCGCGCCTGAATATTTTTCACCTGCGCAAAATTGCTTATGGCCAGTTTGAGCCACCGCATTTGTTTGACCATGTGACCAACCTGACCGCGCTGGGCAAATACGATCCGCACCTGCTCAAGGATTACAGCCGCGAAGAGTTTGATACGCTAAATGGCTATCTGGACCACTGGCGCGACATGAATTTCTCTTATGCTGCGGTCAAGCAGCTTGAGGGCAAATACCTGGTACAAAACCGCGTCACCAAAAAGATCTACGAGAGTCCGCAGTTTCTTTACATTCTGGTGGCGATGAGCCTGTTTGCTAACTACAAAGGCCAGGCGCGTCTCGATTACATCAAGCGTTTTTATGATGCGGTGTCTACCTTCAAGATCTCACTGCCGACACCAATTATGTCTGGCGTGCGGACGCCGACACGCCAGTTCAGCTCTTGCGTGCTGATTGAGTGTGACGACAGCCTGGACAGCATCAACGCCACTTCCAGCGCGATTGTGAAATACGTGTCGCAGCGCGCCGGTATCGGCGTCAACGCCGGCCGTATCCGTGCGCTGGGCAGTGAAATTCGTGGCGGTGAAGCACAGCACACCGGCTGCCTGCCGTTCTATAAGCTGTTCCAGTCTGCGGTCAAATCCTGCTCACAGGGTGGGGTACGCGGTGGGGCGGCGACGTTGTTCTACCCCTTGTGGCACCTCGAAGTTGAGTCATTGCTGGTGCTTAAAAACAACCGTGGCGTCGAAGAAAACCGCGTGCGCCACCTCGACTATGGCGTGCAGATCAACCGCCTCATGTATCAGCGCCTGATCAAAGGTGAACAGATCACCTTGTTCTCGCCGCATGATGTGCCCGGCCTGTATGACGCGTTTTTTGCCGACCAGGATACCTTTGAGCGCCTGTACACCCAATACGAAGCCGATGACAGCATCCGCAAGCGCAGCTTGCCTGCCGTAGACTTGTTCTCGCTCATGATGCAAGAGCGCGCCGGTACCGGCCGTATCTACATCCAGAACGTAGACCATTGCAACACGCATAGCCCGTTTGATCCGGCTGTTGCGCCGGTGCGCCAGTCCAACCTGTGTATGGAAATCGCACTGCCGACCAAGCCACTCAATGACATCAACGACACCGAAGGCGAAATTGCGCTGTGTACCCTGTCAGCATTTAACCTGGGCGCGCTGGAATCGCTGGACGAGCTCGAAGGCCTGGCCGAGCTCGTGGTTCGTGCATTAGATGCCTTGCTCGAATACCAGGATTACCCAGTCAAAGCCGCGCTCAACGCCACCAATAAGCGCCGTTCACTGGGCGTGGGTGTGATCAACTATGCCTATTACCTGGCCAAAAACGGCACCAGCTATACCGACGAGGCTGCACTGGGCTTGACCCACCGTACCTTTGAGGCCATTCAGTACTATCTGCTAAAAGCGTCCGTACAACTGTCTCGCGAGTTTGGCGCGTGTGGTGCGTTTAACGAGACCACCTATGCCAAAGGCATTTTACCGATTGATACCTACAAAAAAGACCTCGACGCCGTGTGCAGCGAGCCGCTGCATCTGGATTGGGAAAGCCTGCGTCAAGAGATTCAAAAAGATGGCCTGCGTAACTCTACATTGACCGCGCTGATGCCATCCGAGACTTCCAGCCAGATTGCCAATGCCACCAACGGCATTGAGCCACCGCGTGGCCTGGTCTCAGTCAAGCAATCCAAAGACGGCATCTTGCGCCAGGTGGTGCCTGAGATTGACCGCCTGCGTAACCAGTACCAGTTGTTGTGGCGCATCCCCAGCAATGACGGCTACCTCAAGCTGGTGGGCGTGATGCAGAAGTTTGTCGATCAATCGATTTCAGCCAACACCAACTACGACCCAACCCGTTTTGAAGGCGGCCGCGTGCCGATGAAACAACTGCTGAAAGACCTGCTGCAAGCCTACAAACTTGGCGTTAAAACGCTGTACTACCACAATACCCGCGATGGTGCGAGCGAGGGCGGTACGGAAGCCGAGGACGATGGGTGTGCCAGCGGAGCCTGCAAAATTTAAATAAGCATTGACTCAGTGGCTACGCGGGCAAATTGCTGCGTTGTGCGGTGCGCGAAATCCTCATGTACTCTCGTGTACATTCCGGTTTCTGTGCTCCGTACGCCTTGCACTTTATCCCGCTCGCTCACTGATTCAACGCTTATTGCAGTGGGGTAATAAGTACAATTTAAAAACAGTTTGAGCATTAAACTTAAACATTAGGAACACAGATGGCCTACAGCATCTTCACCAAAACCGATAACGATCAACTCAAAGAGCCCATGTTCTTTGGGCAGCCCGTCAATGTGGCGCGCTACGACCAGCAGAAATATCCGGTATTCGAGAAGCTGATCGAGAAGCAACTCTCCTTCTTCTGGCGCCCGGAAGAGGTTGACGTGTCGCAAGACCGTTCCGATTACCAGAATCTGCCCGAGCACGAAAAGCATATTTTTATCAGCAACCTCAAGTATCAGACCTTGCTGGATTCGATTCAGGGCCGTAGCCCCAACGTGGCCTTGCTGCCACTGGTGTCCCTGCCTGAGCTGGAAACCTGGATTGAAACCTGGGCGTTTTCCGAGACCATACACTCGCGCTCGTACACCCACATTATCCGCAATATCGTCAATGATCCGTCGGTGATGTTTGATGACATCGTGCGCAATGAAAACATCACGGCACGCGCTTCGGATATCGCACATTATTACGATGAGCTGATCCAGCAAACCATGCTGTACTCGCAGCTGGGCGAGGGTAATCATGTCATCAATGGCGAGACCAAAGTGGTCAACAAGCGCGCGCTCAAAAAACTGCTGTACCGTTGCCTGATGAACGTGAATATTCTCGAAGCGATCCGCTTTTACGTCAGCTTTGCCTGCTCGTTTGCCTTTGCCGAGCGCAAGGTGATGGAAGGCAACGCCAAGATCATCCGCCTGATTGCGCGTGATGAGGCCTTGCACCTCACCGGCACACAGCACATGCTCAACATCATGCGGTCTGGTCAGGATGACGCTGAGTTTGCCGAGATTGCCGCAGAACTGCATACCGAGTGCTTCGAGATGTTTAAATCCGCCGCCGAGCAGGAAAAACTGTGGGCCGAGTACCTGTTTAAAGATGGCTCAATGATCGGCCTCAATAAAGACATTCTTTGCCAGTACGTGGAATACATTACCAATACCCGCATGGCTTCAGTCGGCTTGCCTCCGGCATTCCCCAATGCCAAAAACAACCCGATTCCATGGATCAACACCTGGCTGTCTTCCGACACCGTACAAGTGGCCCCTCAAGAGGTAGAATTAAGTTCTTACTTGATCGGGCAGATTGATTCAGAAGTCTCGGCTGACGATCTCAACGACTTTGAGTTGTAATTGGCTGCGCGGGCAAATTGCGGCGTTGTGCGGTGCGCGAAATCCTCATGTACTCTCGCGTACATTGCGGTTTCTGTGCTACGTACGCCTTGCACTTTATCCCGCGCGCTCATTAATTGATTGTTTCGCTATTGATTTTAACAAGTCATTTTTAAAATGATCAGCATACGCAGCCAGCATACCCGCTTCAGCCTGATCCCGCATGAAACCTTGCTGGAAGGCCTGGAGCGCACCGGGCATGAGGTCGAGTACCAATGCCGTGGCGGCTATTGTGGCGCCTGCCGCGTGCGCCTGCTCGATGGTGAAGTCGAATACCTGGAGCAACCGCTGGCATTTATTGCCAGTGACGAAATCCTGCCATGCTGCTGCGTCCCCAAGTCGGATATCCGGCTCGATTGCGAACTGCGCCCCGAGTTGCAGGTGTTTCAGGCGCAAGAAGAGTTGTTCCCGGCACAAGGGTCACTGTTTGATGACCCGTTGCCCAGCACCGCTGACAGCCGCGTCAAAAAACTGGTCAGACGGCGCATCCCCAGAGTACGGAGCACGGCCAGTAATTTATCCTTGTTTTAATCCGGCGTTTTAAGCGCGGGCTTTAGCCATTAGCACACAACAAAAAAGGCGCGAAACCATTCGCGCCTTTTTTATGTGCTTGTTGAGTATGCTGCTGTGACTAGCCCGCGGCACGCGGTGCCGGTCGCACCCATTGCATTTTGAGGTTGGGCGCACGTGTATCCAAATCCGCGACCAGTTTGCAACTCAAAATCTCGCAGCGCCAATACATCTGGCGAATTTTCTCATCCGCTTCGGCACGGGATTTGCCGTACACCTGCAGATTCTCTACCAACACCCCATTGGCGCTACGTATGGAGTACAAATATTTTCCAGATCTTTTAGCCATAATCGAATTTACCCACCCCGGGAACAATGCGTTGTAAAACATCGTAATTCTTTTAGTTATAAACACCATATCAGAGTTTTTTACTGATGTATACACCGCTAAGCGGTAGATAAGTGATTCAATTCAATACTTTAAGGGGGTATTTGCATAAAACACCTAAAATTTAGTGCCTAAGTTGAACTTTATCGCTCGAAGATTGCGCGCCTATCCCAATAGATAATGATATATTTACATTAATTAACAATCGTGCATCGCACGTTTGGCGATTGCTTGCATTTGTACTATTAAAGGGTATAGTTTATGCTCACCATTGTTGAGACCAGCATCTTTATCAAGTACGCCAAGATGGTATGGAGTGATGAAGAGCGCGTTGAATTTATCAACTGGATTGCCGCAAACCCACTTGCTGGCGATGTGATTCCAAACAGTGGTGGTTGTCGCAAAGTGCGTTGGTCGCGCGATGGCATGGGTAAGCGCAGTGGCGTACGGGTGATTTACGTTAATCAGCTCGAGAAGGGAGAAATTGGCTTGCTGATCGTGTATGCAAAAGCCAAATTTGACAATCTCCCCAGTGACTTCTTGAGTGTTTTAAAACAGGAGTTCATCAATGACTAAAGTCGATCAAGAGATGGCGCAATTCAAGGCAGACTTGCTGACATCTGTCAAAGAGCTTAAAGCTGGCAAGGTCGCGCGTAGCACGCAGGTAGATGTTTCATTTGTGGTTTCAGCTCGCAACCAGGTGGGGTTGTCGCAAAGCGAGTTTGCCCAATTGTTAGGGGTATCCGTGCGCACTTTGCAAGCCTGGGAGCAGGGGCGGATTAAACCTTCAGGTGCAGCGCAAACCTTGATGCGCATTGCGCATAAACATCCAGAAGTGCTGTTGGAGGTGCGTTGAATTCGCCTCAACTATTTGCGCAAACTCAAGTTGCTCACTATAAAGAAGTTCAGTGAGTATCTGTTCACGTATTGTATGCTTAGCCACATGACGCTCCATAACAGCTCATAAAAAGCTGTGCTTGAGTCCGAAAGTCTTTACTCCAATCTCCCTTCTGTTTAAACTAAACTAACTAAACTTAGTTTAAGTTGGACATCATGCAAATTATCAATATTCACGAGGCAAAAACACAACTCTCTAAACTGGTGGATCAGGCTGTCAATGGGGAGTCTTTCATTATTGCCAAAGCGGGTAAGCCGCTGGTAAAAGTCACCCGGTTAGAGGTTACTGAGCCGCCCGCAATCAAGCGTATTGGCTTTATGCAAGGTCAAATTCAGGTGCCTGCAGACTTTGACGAGATGGGCAAAGCCGAAATTTCAACCCTGTTTGGCCTCGAGTAAGATGAAGCTGTTACTCGATACCCATATTTTGCTTTGGGCAGCGGCGGGGGCAGAGCAGCTGCCAAGCAAAGCAAAAGCCCTCATTGAAGATACAGGCAATCAACTCTACTTCAGCAGCGCCAGTCTGTGGGAAATCGCCATCAAAAACACCCTGGGCCGGGCGGACTTTAAAGTGGACTTGGCCGTATTGCGGCGTAACTTGCTGGAGAACGGTTTTGAGGAGATCGAGATCAATAGCAGCCATGCCATGAGCGTCGCCACCTTGCCAGAGGTGCATAAAGACCCCTTTGATCGCATGTTGCTTGCGCAGACGCAGGTCGAAGGGGTGACGTTAATGACGGCAGATCGCCAGCTCGGCGGCTACCCGGTCGCCTTAATCATGGTCTAGCGACATATTGTTAGGCTGCACTCAGCAGCGTGATATCCATCTGCTGAGTGCAAGGCTGATGCTGTTATGGCCTGCATTAAAAAATCCTTTTAAAAAATAGCTCATCATTTACAATCATTAAAAAAAGCGCGCCAGACTGTTTGATCCCGCGTGATTAAACGCATACAACAAAACTAGGCGTGCAACGATTTCCTCATCTTGATTCGACCATGACTGGAATGGTTTTGGCTTTGGTGTAAAGGGGTAGGTAGCGCATGCGTGAAACATCTTTAGAGAACCTGATTACGCGCTCCGAAAGGCTGGCCGAGCAAAATTACAGTACCTATTTTGTCCGCGTCATCCTCGTGAGCCTGCTAGGCTTTTTGATTCTGGGATTTGCCATCTTGATGGCCTTGATCCCGTTGGCCTTACTCATCGGCTTGGTCGCGCTGACCTTTGTTGCTGGTGGTGCAGTGCTACTCATCTTGCTTAAGCTGGGCAAATTGCTGATTTTAATGATCTTGCCCGCTTTCTTGATGCTTAAAGCTTCCTTCAAAGTCTTGTTCAGCCGCTTTGATAAGCCAGTGGGCACCGAGCTCATGCCCGCCCAAGCGCCTGCGCTGTGGCAAAAAATCAAGTCACTCGAAACCGCGCTCGTAGGCCCCAAAATCAGCCATGTGTTGCTCACTCATGATATCAATGCGGCGATTATTCAATATCCGCGCTTTGGCCTGTTTGGCTGGGAAACCAATTACCTAATGCTGGGCCTGCCGCTGTTGCAAGGCCTCACCGAAGGCGAGGCAATGGCGGTCATCGCGCATGAGTATGGGCACCTGTCTGGCGATCATAGCCGTTGGTCCGGCTTTATTTACCGCTTGCGCTCCACCTGGGCGCGCCTGCACGACATGGCCAGTGGCTGGCGTGACTGGGGTTCGCGCTATGTGGCCAAAATGTTTGGCTGGTATGCGCCTTATTTCAACGCCTACAGCTTTGTGTTGGCGCGCAAAAATGAGTATCAGGCCGACCATGTCTCGGTCAAAATTGCCGGGGTAGAAAACACCGCCAGCGCCTTGTTGCGCGTGCACGTGCTCTACCAGCTCGAAAAAGAATGCCTGCATGCGCAAATCCAGCAACGCGTCGCTACTGAGCCCACGCCCATGCAAGACAAAAGCGCCGTTTGGCAATCCATCGTTAACAAAACGCTAGAACCAGACACCCTGCATCGTTACATAGACCTCGCCTACACCTACGAGACCAACCATCTCGACACGCATCCCGCCATCAAAGATCGCCTGAAAGCGATTGGTGTGGAGCTTGAGACCCTGAAAACCCTGCCACGCGCAGACCATAGCACTTCTGCTGCCAATGCCTGGCTAGGGGCCGAGCTGCCACACTTCACCCACAAGCTCGATCAAGAATGGCAGTCGAGCATCGAGCAAAACTGGAGCGCACGCCATCAGGATATTCAGGCACAAACCGCCACCTTGAATGAACTGCTCGCCAAAGAAACGCTGAGTGCCGACGAGCAATGGCAAGTCATCGCCATTAAAGAAGACCTGACGCCAGACCAACCGCAACGCGCCGCCATTGAGGCCTTTGTGCAGCAACACCCTGAGCATTTGCAAGGCCGCTATAGAGCAGGGGTGTACAAACTCCTCGACGACGATGAAAGCGGCATTGAAGATTTAGAGTACGTGATGGCGCAAGACGAATCCGCCATCCTCGCCGCCTGCGAGCAAGCCTATCACTACTACGCCGCCAAAAACCCGGCCCGTGCCGATGAGTACCTGCAACGCTACCAAGCCCGCGCCAACAAGTTGCAAGCCATCCACCAGGAGCTCTCCACCTTAACCCCCGCCGCCACGCTGGCACAACACGACCTCGATGACGCCACCGTGCAACAAATCCGGGCCGTCATCGCCAGTGACGCTAAGGACATTAAAAGAGTCTATTTACTCAAGCGCGTGTTAGATGCCGACAACACCAAGGGCGACTATTTGCTCGCTTTTGAAATGCCCACCTTTTCACTCACCGACCCCTCGAAAAAAGTCATCGAGCGCTTGGTGAGCAAAGAGTTTCCCATCCATTTGTTTATTGTGTCGCTCAAGTCTGGCGCGTTTAAGTCATTTAAGAAAAGGATCAAAAAGCTGGGAGTGGAGCCGGTTTATGAGAAGCGGTAGGTTGCTTCGCATAGCATCTGTAAAATTAACCCTCTCTTAAAGAGCAATCAAATACAATAACGTCAACAGTGCCATCGATGCCGAATTTCAGACTTTCTTTGAGTGCAGTTTCAAGCTCTTGTGCTGAGCTAATTGAGTAATGTGGATTGATTGGCATTCCCTCTCCTCCAAACCAGAGCACTACATAGACTCCAAACCCACCAGTCTGAGCTTCACGCATGTATTTTTTTACTAGCTGACTTTCACCTGCGGACCATAACTCTTTATGCTTATCCTTTTTGATTTCAATAGGTATATTAAATCTGGCCATATATGAAACACGAATGTCCGCACGCTTTTCATCTGCGTAGTAACCTTCTTTGATAGCCTCTATGTGCAGTCTATCCAATCTAACATTCAAATCGGACAGTAAGGCGTCTCTGCAATCATTTTCAGGTTTAGATGCAGTCAGTCTTTTGTTTCTCTCGTCAAAGCTCCAAAATTGTTTGTAATCATTGGTCGCACTAGACCTGATTTTTTCTCTTAAATCCTTTAGATGGCTAACCGTAATTGCAAATAAGTCATGAACGTTAGCTGGCTCTAAGTTGTTTAACGTTTTAATAACATCTTGAGGTTTTGGCACTTTGTGCTCGAAATCATTCCGTAGGACCTTTTGAGCTTCTGCAGCAACCTGTAACGTGTGCAGCCATTTTCTCAATCCAGGATTGTTGATTAGATCAATAAAGTGTTGCTCTGCTACCAATGTGGTCATAGATCCCAATTTGTTGATCCAACCTCTTATAACATCAGACCGCATCACTCTGCGAGTTGAACTCGCAGTCGTACTTTCAAAACGATCAAAGGGAGGATTATGTTTGGCATTTTTTTCGACTAGCCAAGCAAGCACTGACTCAGTAATAAGTTTAGAGATTGTTAAATCTCTATCACGCTCACTGAAAAAATCATAAGCAGAGTGGATGCGCGATTTCTCATCTGCCACAAAATCAATTAATTGAGATAAGTATCTATTGGGATTGATTAGAGCACCCGCACATAACCAATAAACTCTTTGCATGATATTTAATTTCATTGTCAGCCTTTCAAATACCAAAGGCTCAATCGAGTCATGATTCAAATACTTCAATGCTGAAATTAAAAGATATTTTAGGTCTTCTATGCGAGAGGGTTTGATCGATTTTGGAAATGACTTTAGAAGTAAAGGAGTCGCTACTTTCGCAATTGCTTCATCCTCCTCGTTATATGCGAGATTACCTAGGAAATACTTATTAAAACCATCTTTCTTCAGGTATGGCTCAATGACCTCAGCTAAAACATTTCCATAGAGTTCAGGTTTTTCCTGCTTGATTCGGTCAAACACTTCATCTTTTTCGGATGAGGAGGATACTTTTATTGCTATCAACTTACTCAACACTTCATCCGGCAATTGCAAAATGACTTCAATTGGATTCATCTTGAGGCCTACGATGCAAGGCACATAGAAAAGGTTTGCTTTTCCATCCGCGCTTATTGCTGCAGACTCTTTAATTGTTGGCAAATCTGATCTATACGGAAGTTGAGAAATCATTTCTAAAAGTGTTTGAATTCTTTCATCATCCTCATCAAATAAGTATCTTAATTGATCACTCTCAGCATCTCTGTCAAATAACACTTGCCGAGTATGCACACGAGCTAGGTTATAAAGTAAGTGAATTGGAGCCTGTGGATTATCGGCACCTGGCCAATGCGTGTTTATGTATTCTAGCCATTCATTTTTAGTTTTTAATTTCTCTATTTTTCTCTCTAAAGAGCGTTTGGCAGAATCCAACCTCCATTCCTCAACTTCAGAAGATAAATGACGGTTAAATAAAATTGAAAACCCAGGATTTTGGTCTACCCATTCTGCAAGAGAAGTAAATTTATCCAAATCAAATGGTCTCTGTTTGCTTTGGCTTGCAAAGCTGAGAATCGCTGATTCAAAATATGCCTCAGCGTGAGATGCGTTTGTTGTAATAGCAGCATTGGATAAGCACCACTCTCCAAATCCATCTGGTTCAGGCATATCTGCTAAATTTCTTTTAACATTCATCAGTTGGGGCCAAACACTCTTCCCATGATCGATGATACTTTCAATGGAATAAGTTGTTAGCTCAAAGCATTTGTGTGGATTATCCGTAAACCATTTCCTAATTTTTGCATGATTTTCTTTTTCCAATGTATAGCTGATGGCACCCTCATCTTTACTGAACCCTAGCCAATAATATAACTTGTCGATTGTTATTTCACTTCCGTGTTTTTCGACCGCTAAAGCTACCAGTTTGGTTATGACGGAACCAAAGTTTAGGGAATCTTCTAATGCAGTGAAGTCTAATTTTCTTTTTTGTAACTCTTCTAAAAGAATCGGGAGCCTTATTCCGGGGGCGGTTAACAAGCCATATGCCCAAAACATATGAAAGGAACCTATGAAGTGACTCTTTTTTGGTGTATGCAGATAATCAAAAATCTTGTGTTCATCTACCGCGCCTGGAAAAAGTGCTGTTAACAATTCACCAGATAGTTCGTCGTCTTCATCAACCATTTTTCCAGTTTGGATTTCCTGAAGAAGATCTTTGAGTTTATGCAAAACTTGCTCTGTCTTTAGTTTGGTGATGGTGTACAAAGCATATCGCCTAAGGACAGAAATATACTTCTCATCTCGTATAATCCTAATCAGGTCTTCTAAGTGCGATCCTGCGCCATTTGAATGACGCAACCCATCCACTATAGATACCATTACGTGTTGCCACGAGTTGTCGGGATTCTTTTTAGAAAATATATTATTGATTACTTCCGTCATTCCCCCGGTGACTAAGGCAGCAAACTTGTGGTTATCTGAATAGTGGTAATCCAACCACTTTTTTTTATCTACTGAGTTCTTTAAAGCTAGGAGTAGTAACTCTTTGTCTACTACGGGATAATATTGAACATCTCCGTATAAGATTAAGCCCAACGGATCTCGTTGGATTAGTTGTTGCCTAGACGAGCCCACGAATACTGCAAGCCATGCGTATAAGCCTCTGAGGCCAGTAACTACACTACCTTTTACTCCTACTATTAGAGATAAGACTCTGTCTAAAGGGAGCCCTGAATCATTCATTTGCCCGGCTATGAATCTACCGGCAAGATATTCCGAAACACTTCTATGTACTGGAGAAAATACTTCTTCTCTAACTTGAACAAATAATCTACTTCGAATGACAGCAAGGAACATTTCCAAGCTTAATTCAGAATTGCATAGGTCATTGATGCAAACCTCACTTTCTCCAACAGCACCTTCATCAATTGCTACATAAGCTATATCCGATAGCAATAGCGTCGCGCAGATCAACCCTGCGCATTTTGTTAATGAATCAGTTGAAAAGTTTTTTGATTGCTGGGATTTTCGATGCTGTTTATTCTCTTCAGCAACCATCTTCCTAATTGCTAAATCGAACGTTTCTTGTCTCGTTGCTGGCCAGCTACTCCCATCTTTACCAACAGCATCCAATAGCAAATTTAATGTTTGAGGGTTAGTAAGCCATTCACTCAACCCCAAATTCTTAGACTTTTCCAAAAACGACTGAGCGTGTTCTTCACCGATTTTGTTTGAAACATACTTTAGTTGGTCATCTTCGGTTAAAGGGTTTATTAGTAATACCTTTACACTCTTACTGCCAGAAACCATTTTTAGAGCTTCTCGGTCGATGTCCCCATACCAATCTGCGGCTCTACAAGATAATCTGAATTTTGGAGAGCCTAGTTCATCTAATTTGGTTCTAATAGCATCTAATGCATTATTCCCATCTTCGTTTGATGCTCTTTTTTCATCTAGCCCATCTATGAAAATTGTATATTCAGACCATTCTGGTTTTGTTTTTAGAGTGATGAAGTCTCTGGCACTAATTAAAAATCCATTTTTTATTTTCTTGTATTCTTGATTAAAACACTCTGATTTACCTGCGCCAGGCTCACCTAAAACTACAATAGCATGTTCATCATCAAGCGCACTTAAGCTTGTGACCAATTCATCCTGATTCGTACCTCTCTCATTTTTCAGTACAGTGAATGTTCGTTCTAAGTATACGTTTTCTGTGTTGTCCATCTCGATGCCAGCTAATTGAGGTATTGTTTATGTGCCCTAATCTTACTATCACTGGTTATTCTATTGATTGTTTTGGATATTTGAGGTCAGAGTAAAAGTGTGTCATACGTCATTTTTACTCTGACACTACAATATATCTCTCAGCGTAACGCATTTTAAAAAGCTCAGTTAATCAGCAGCCTACCATTTGCGGAAAAGTTGTGCCCCTTAGCTTGGTCAAAACTGAGCTATAAGATTCTGGATTAGGCCGTCATGCCTATTCGAGCAAGTATCTCTGGTATGTTTTCTGCGGCGACCGGGCGGCTAAAGAGATATCCCTGTATTTCGTCGCAATGACTGTCGGTGAGAAAAGCCAGTTGCTGCTCAGTCTCTACCCCTTCTGCAATCACAGTCAGTTGCAAAATGTGCCCAAGTTGGATGATCGCACGGACAATTTCTGCACTGTCCTGGTCTTTGTGAAGGTCACGGATGAAGGATTTATCAATCTTGAGTTTGTCGACGGACAGGCGTTTAAGATAAGACAGGCTGGAATAGCCGGTGCCAAAGTCATCAATGGCTAGTTTGACCCCGATGTGTTTTAGCGTGTGCAGGGTGCTGATGACGGATTCTGTGTCTTGGATCAGGATAGATTCAGTCAGTTCGAGCTCCAGGCATTGCGGGGGCAGCCCGAAGTCATGCAGTGCAGAGCTGATGGTTTCTACAATATTGCCATGCCGGAACTGGTGCGAGGATAAGTTGACCGCCACCACCAGCTGGGTTTGCCCTTGCTGGTGCCATGCGGCCAGTTGCCGGCAGGCTTCCCGCAGCACCCACTGACCCATCTGGATAATCAGCCCGCTTTGTTCTGCGATGGGAATGAACTCGCTTGGCGGGAGCATCTGCCCATCTGCGTTTTGCCAGCGGATTAAGGCTTCAATCCCACTGATGCGACCATCAGATAGGCGTATTTGTGGCTGGTAGTGCAGTAAAAACTCATTATTTTTAAGTGCTGTGTGCAGGTCTGTTTGAATACGCATGCGCTTTTGCGCGTCGGCATTCATCTGCGTGACAAAAAAGCGGTAGGTATTGCGGCCGCAATCTTTTGCCAGGTATAAGGCGGCATCTGCGTTTTTGCGCAGGGTTTCAAAGTCTTTGCCATCGTTTGGATAGAGGCTGATGCCGATACTGAAAGACGCATGCAGTGTGTTGCCGCTGACCTCAAACGGTTCTTGCATGGCGTTGAGAATCTGTTGTGCGGTTTGGGTCACGATATCGGACGCGTGGGCGTTGTTGATCAGCAGCACAAATTCGTCACCACCCTCGCGGCTAAGCATGCAAGCCTCTGACAGCATACGTTCGAGGCGCCTGACCACCTCTTTTAGCAGCGCATCGCCTACGGCATGACCAAAGCTGTCGTTGATCTCTTTGAAGTTGTCCATATCAAGAAACAGCATGGCGAGGCCGTATTCGCGCTTGTTGGCTTGATGGATAAACTGTTCAAAACGCTTGCGCAGTAACAGGCGGTTAGGGAGGCCGGTCAGTGGGTCATGGTGCGCCAGATATTCCAGTTTTGTTTCTGCGTCCCGATGTTCGGCACGGATACGCAGGGATTGAATGCCAAACGCCAGGTCATTGGCGAGTTCATCGAGCAGGGTGACCTCTTCATCAGAAAACGCATAGGTGCGGGAGGCGTAGATCGTGATCACGCCTATGGTCTGTTTTGCCACTTTGAGTGGCAAGGCGATGCATGAAAGCAGGCCTTCCTGGCTGGCGAGGTCGCCCAAATTACTCAATCGGGCTGCATTGGGGTAGTCCTGAATAATCTCTACACGCTCGGATTGAAAGGCTTTCACGGCCAGGCTGATTTCCGGGGTTTGCTGCTCAAGCGCAATCGTCTTCGTCAGCTTTTGACCGGCCATTGCGGCAATGCGCAGGGGTTGGTAGGTGCCATAGTTGGGATAACCCACCCAGGCCAGTGGATAGCCCCCAGAGTCAATCACCAACTGGCAAATATCGTTGAGCAGGTGTTGTTCGTTTTCTGCATGAATGAGCATCTGGTTACAGCTACTCAACAAACGCAGTGAACGATTGAGTGTCAGCATTGCTTTTTCGGACTGCTTTTGCTGGGTGATATCACGCAAGATGCAAAGCACCCCCGAGACCTCGCCGATGGCATCTTTTTCCTGAACAAGACGAAGCTCTATGACGCGGTCATGCGGCCAGTGGCTCTCAATGGTACAAGCTGTTTCTTGCTCTAGGGTTTGCAAAATCGCGTGGTGAATTTTTTTGCGTTCTGCTGGCGTGGCAATCTGGTCAGATTCAAGCAGGGTCTTACCCAGCAGCGTGGATTCCTCTATGCCAAACAATGCTGTGAGAGAGGGGCTGACGTAGCTGTATCTGGCATGCTGGTCAAAGCGGGTAATATGGTCGGGATGGTTTTCAATGAGTGCGCGTAAACGTTTTTCACTTAACTTGAGTGCCGTGATGTCATGCGCAATCGCAAGGGCGCCCACCACGTTGTTATCACTATCCAACTCGGGGACGGCATGAATTCTGAGCACCTTGGTGTGGACATTCGGACCATCAGGCAGCCGGTCTAGAAAAAAATCAAACTCCGTATCTGTGCCGGTTTCTATGACGCCACGGATTTTTTCTTGGTAGTGTTGTAAAGCGACGGAGGAGGGTCTGAGCGAGCTGGGAGTTTTGCCTTGAAGGTCTTTAGCCGGTTCGCCAATCAGTTTGATTGCGGCTGGATTGATATAGGTACGTTTGCAATCACGATCATAATGGATGACAGGTTCATGCAGATAATCTGTCAGCATGATGAATTTTCTGTCATCAGCAGCCATGGTGGTAACCCCTGAAGAATGTCGTTTTATTCTTTGAAGAATATCACACAAACTTAATTGTTTTTGACTTCATTTTACGAGACGCGAGTGCTGACCGTTTTACGGGTCTGCACACTTGCTTCAAGCATCTGGACTCAGTGTTTAAATGAAAAAACGATGTGCTCAGTATCAATTCATTGTCAATAAAAGCCGAACACCACTGATATATTAGCCAAATTGCCATTTCTGAAATAATTACAGGTCAGAGTGTGATGGCGCTTATTTAACGATATCCGCTCGTTTGATGTTTTTGGGATGGATGAAACGCCATATGAAAAAGGGGCGCGAATTGCGCCCCTTAATAACTATCTTGCTTAAACTATGCTTTACGACGGCGTACAAATGCCCCGATCAATGGCAAACCTGCGGCAAACATCCAGGCAGCGGCAGGCGCTGGGACTGGCGATACAGCGGCATTGCGCACTAACCAGCTACCTACATCACTCTGCGCAGTCTGAATAGGCCATGCGCCACGAATAACGCTTGTTGCAGCTGTATACATTGTAAATGATGGCCCAAAGCTTTGCACTTCAGTGTAGATTCTTGCCTCTGTCGTTTGATAGTTGCCAGTCCCTGGGTTGTAGTCAAAAGGTGTTTGAATCGCAATGCCCCTTGTCCATAAACTGCTTCTAAAGAATTCGTTGGTATTACTGGTTGCACCTACGAGCGAAATCAAACTATTAACCTTGGTTGCATCTGAAGATGAGCTTGAGTAAGTAAAATTAAGACCGGCGTTTGTAAATAATGTGGCCACTTCATCGCCGGTTGCATAACGAAACCCACTATAAAGCCCGCCTGCACCAAATTGTGTAGAAACATAATTAAATGACTGATTAATACTCACTGAGACATCCAGCCACTCCAGATTGCTTGATGTGTCACGCGTGATCGCGCCATCGCCTGCAACTTTCCAGTCTGCTTGAGTGATTGCTGCATTGGCTTGGCTGGAGGCTGCGAACATCGCGGCGGCGATCATTACAGCACCTGAAAGGCGTCTGCTAATTTTTTTTAAGTTTGCCAATTTCATTTCTTTTCCCTGTTAATTAATGTTCAATAACTTTAACCCTTCAGGAATGCCCCCGCTATAGCCCCTTTGGGCGTCTCACAGTCGCACTTTGCGCACTGGCAAGTATTACGGTTTTATCGATATTGGTTGCTCTGGAGCCATTATCTGACTAGGGCATCAGCAGTGGTCAGGCTTGCGCTTGAGGGGGATCAGTCTTTAGAGCAATAGCTACATTGCTCATGTGTCATCCATTTTAAAAAGCTCAATTAATCAGCAGCTTGCCATTTATCCTTAGGTGGTAAAGTCGTTGTGAGGGATAATAACGCCCTTAGCATTTTGCCGCATTTGGAAGCCCCCCATGGAAGTTAAAGTCAATTTTCTCGATAAGCTGCGCCTTGAAGCCAAGTTTGATGACTTCACGGTGATTGCCGACCAGCCTATCCGCTACAAGGGCGATGGCTCGGCGCCGGGGCCGTTTGATTACTTTTTGGCTTCATCGGCGCTGTGTGCGGCGTATTTTGTGAAGCTGTATTGCAGCACCCGCAATATTCCAACCGAAAACATCCGCTTGTCGCACAACAATATTGTCGACCCGGAAGACCGCTACAAGCAGATTTTCAAGATACAGATTGAGTTGCCTGCGGATATCTCTGAAAAAGACCGCATTGGCATTTTGCGCTCGATTGACCGCTGCACGGTGAAAAAAGTGGTGCAAACCGGCCCTGAGTTTGTTATTGAAGAAGTGGCCAGCCTGGATGCCGATGCGCAGGCCTTGCTGACGGTGAGCCCGGCGGCGGAGACGCAGACGTATATCGCTGGCAAGGATTTACCGCTGGAGCAAACCATTGCCAATATGACGGGCTTGCTGGCGAGCCTGGGGATCAAGATCGAGATCGCTTCCTGGCGCAATATTGTGCCTAACGTGTGGTCGCTGCATATCCGTGATGCGCATTCGCCCATGTGCTTTACCAACGGCAAAGGCGCGACCAAAGAAAGTGCGCTGGCCTCGGCGCTGGGTGAGTATATCGAGCGGCTGAGTAACAACCATTTTTATGCCGGGTCTTACTGGGGCGAAGACATTGACAATGCAGACTTTGTGCATTACCCGAACGAGCGCTGGTTTAAGCCTGGGCGTAAAGATGCGTTGCCAAAAGAGATTCTGGATGATTACACGCGGGACATTTACAACCCGGATGGCGAGTTGCGTGGCTCACATTTGATTGATACCAACTCTGGCAATCGTGAGCGTGGCATTTGCGCGCTGCCGTTTGTGCGGCAGTCAGATGGCGAGGTGGTGTATTTTCCGTCTAACCTGATAGAAAACCTGTACGCCAGCAATGGCATGAGTGCAGGCAATACGCTGGCCGAGGCGCAGGTGCAATGCTTGTCCGAGATTTTTGAGCGGGCCGTGAAGCGCGAGATTATTGAAAGTGAAATGGCGTTGCCGGATGTGCCGCCAGCGGTGCTGGCCAAGTATCCCGGCATTGTGGCGGGCATTGAGGGACTGGAGGCGCAGGGTTTTCCGGTGCTGGTGAAAGATGCGTCGTTAGGCGGACAATATCCGGTGATGTGCGTGACGCTGATGAACCCGCGCACCGGCGGCGTGTTTGCCTCGTTTGGCGCGCACCCGAAGCTGGAAGTCGCGCTCGAGCGCAGCCTGACCGAGTTGCTGCAAGGCCGCAGTTTTGAAGGCCTCAACGACTTGCCGCAGCCGACCTTTGTCAGCGAAGCGGTGACTGAGCCGAATAACTTTGTTGAGCATTTTATTGACTCTAGCGGTGTGGTGTCGTGGCGCTTTTTTAGTGCCAAATCGGACTACGAGTTTGTCGAATGGGACTTTTCAGGTAATGGCGACCATGCCAACGCTGAAGAAGCCGCGACCTTATTCGGCATTTTGGCCGAGATGGGTAAAGAAGCGTATGTGGCGGTGTATGACCAGCTGGGCGCGACGGCATGCCGCATCTTGGTGCCTGATTATTCCGAGGTGTATCCGGTGGAAGACCTGGTGTGGGATAACACCAATAAAGCGTTGTTGTTCCGCGAAGATATCCTGAACCTGCATCAACTGGACGATGACCGCCTGCAGGCCTTGCTGGAGCGGCTGGAGAATAACGAGCTGGATGACTACAGCGATATTGCGACCTTGATCGGCATCCAGTTTGACGAGAACACGGTATGGGGCCAGCTCACGGTGCTGGAGCTTAAGCTACTCATCAACCTGGCTTTGCAGCAGTTTGAGGAGGCGCAGGATCTGGTGGGGGCGTTTTTGCAGTACAACGACAACACCCTGGAACGCGGTTTGTTTTACCAGGCCCTGAATGCCGTGCTCGAAGTGACGCTTGATGACGAGCTGCAGCTGGCTGATTATGAGGTGAATTTCCGCCGCATGTTTGGCGATGCGCGTATGGACGCGGTGCTGGGTGCTGTGGATGGCAGTGTACGTTTTTATGGCCTGACCCCGACCAATCTGCAGCTGGAAGGGCTGGACAGACACCATAGACTGCTGGATAGCTACCGTAAATTGCATGCCGCGCGCGCCAAGGCTGCGGCCGCTTAGGCGCGCTGACCAAGTGCCATTGGCGATGACTTAGGCATGAAGCCCGTCAGTTCTTCATCTGCATTGCATCCACGCAATCTGCACCGCGAGGGCTATGACTTTGCGCTGCTGGTGCAGGCGCACCCGGCCCTGGCACCCTATGTGCGCCCGAATGCGTATGGCGATGACTCGATAGACTTTGCTCATCCGCAGGCGGTAAAAACCTTAAACCAGGCTTTGCTCAAGCAGTATTATGGCGTGGCGGTGTGGGATATTCCCAAGCATTACTTATGTCCGCCTATTCCTGGCCGGGCCGATTATGTGCATTACCTGGCGGATTTGTTGATCGGGCAGGGTATTGATCAGGCTGTGCGTTTGCTGGATATTGGCACCGGTGCGAATCTGGTCTATCCCCTGATTGCGGCGCAGAGTTATGGCTGGCAATGCCTGGGCGTGGATATTGACGCCAAGGCATTGCGCAATGCGCAGCAATTGATTGAGGCCAATGGCTTGCAGCCAAAGATCAGTGTGCGTCAGCAGCCAAATGTGGCGGCGATTTTTAAAGGTGTGATCTTGCCGGGCGAGCAATGGACGCTGACCATGTGTAACCCGCCTTTTCATGCCTCGGCGGCTGAGGCACAGGCGGGCACACAGCGTAAATGGCGCGGGCTGGGCAAGCGGCCGCCGCAGGCACTGAATTTTGGCGGGCAAGCCAATGAATTGGTATACGAAGGCGGCGAGGCGGCCTTTTTGACCACCATGATTCATGAGAGCAGGTATTTTGCCCAACAGTGCGTATGGTTTACCACGCTGGTCTCCAAAGCCAGCAACCTGCCGCTGGTGATGCGTGAACTCAAAAAAGCGCGGGCACTGACGGTAAAAACGGTGGAGATGGCGCAAGGCCAGAAGCAAAGCCGCTTTGTGGCGTGGACGTTTCAGACGATCACCACGCAAAAAAGTCCGTCATCCGTGGCTTGATTGGATGCAGACATTTTTAAATACAGTGTTTGCGTAAATAGCGGGTATAATGTAGCTACCCTGTGAACTACCAATCCTCACAGCGGCCTTGTCATAAATCATCGATATAATCCTCGTTTGTCCAGATTGGTGTTGCTGCGGCAACAGACCAACGCCCAATAATTTGTTGCATGTCTGTCGTTTGTGATGGGCGATGCACACTATTAAAGTTGAATAACCTTGTCACAAGAAAATACCCCTGCAAACACGACGTTTGCTGATTTGAATTTGTGCGCGCCTGTGTTGCGCGCGATTGCCGATGCCGGCTATACCTCACCGACGCCGATTCAGGCGCAGGCGATTCCTTATGTATTGCGCGGTGGCGATTTACTGGCCGGTGCGCAAACCGGGACAGGCAAAACCGCTGGCTTTACCTTGCCGATTTTGCATCGCTTGTCTGAAACCCCGTTAAAACAAACTGCCGCAGGCAAGCCGCGTTGCCTGATTCTGTCGCCAACGCGCGAGCTGGCGGCGCAGATCGGCGAGTCAGTGACCACTTACGGTAAATATCTGCCGCTGAAAAGCATGGTGGTGTTTGGCGGGGTGGGCATTAACCCGCAAATCAGCCGCCTGAAAAAACCACTCGATATCATGGTGGCGACGCCGGGCCGCTTGCTCGACCTCACCAACCAGAAGGCGCTGGATTTGTCTGGCATTGAAATTCTGGTGCTGGATGAAGCCGATCGCATGCTGGATATGGGCTTTATTCACGACATTAAAAAAGTGCTGGCCTTGCTGCCCAAGCAGCGGCAAAACCTGCTGTTCTCGGCGACGTTTTCCGATGAAATCAAACAGCTGGCAGATAATCTGCTGAATAACCCGGACCTGGTGGAAGTGGCGCGGCGGAACACCTCAAACGCGCTGATTGAGCAAAGCGTGCATATGGTGCCGCAGTCGCACAAGCGTGAGATGGTGAGCTTTTTGATCAAGCAACATCAGTGGGAGCAAGTGCTGGTGTTTACGCGTACCAAACATGGCGCGAACCGGCTGGCGGAGAAGCTGGTAAAAGACGGTATCCCGGCCATGGCGATTCATGGCAACAAGAGTCAGAATGCCCGCACGGCGGCGCTGGCCGAGTTTAAAGCGGGGGGAATCACCGCGCTGGTGGCGACCGATATTGCCGCACGTGGCCTGGATATTGACCAGCTGCCGCAAGTGGTGAATTTTGAGCTGCCTAACGTGCCCGAAGACTATGTGCATCGCATCGGCCGGACTGGCCGTGCTGGTGCCACTGGGGCGGCGGTGTCGCTGGTGGATAGGGAAGAACTCAAATTGTTGAAAGACATTGAGAAGCTGATTAAGCGTGAGATCCCCAAGCTGCCTGTAGAGGGCTTTGTCGCCCCCGAAAAAAGCAGTGAAGAGCCGGATCGGCCATCACGGACTCAGCCTCGCGGTCAACGGCCAGCGCCTAAATCAGCGCAGGCGCCCCGTGACGCATCGCGTAGTCAGAAACCAGGCCAACCCAGACAACATCAGCCTAAACCAGGCCAAGCCAACGCTGCCCCAAGCAACCCGCGCAACGCTGGACAACACGCTGGCCAGAAAAAACCGGCGAATGCGTCTGGACATCCAGCTGGCCAGCAAAAATCCGCGCGTCAGCCTGGAGGTCACAAACCACAAGGCGGCGCGTTATTTAGCGCCAGACCGGTGCCGAAAGCAGGTTAATGCGGATTTGGGTGGATGCCGATGCCTGCCCGGGCGTGATCAAGGACATCCTGTTTCGGGCGGCGGAGCGTAGTCAGGTCATGACTACCTTTGTCGCCAACAAAGTGCTCTATGTGCCACCCTCAGCCTATTTGCGCGCCTTGCAAGTTTCCAAGGGCTTTGATGTGGCAGATAACGAGATCGTGGCGATGCTGGAAGCGGGCGATTTGGTGATTACGGCAGATATCCCGCTTGCCGCGCAGGTGATTGAAAAGCAAGCGCATGCGTTGAATCCACGCGGGGAGTTTTATTCGGCAGAGAATATCCGCGAGCGACTGGCTATGCGCGACTTTATGGAATCACTACGCGCCAGCGGGGTGGAAACGCAGGGCCCCAATGCCATGCAGGCGTCTGACCGTCATGCGTTCGCGCGGCAACTGGATCAGTTTTTGGCGCGCAAACGCATGGCTTAACTAGCCTTGCTAAGCGTATGCGTTGATTACCGTTTGACGTCTGCTGCCAAGGTTGCGTCTGTATAGCAGGCCAAGCAACAGGCCGCCCGCCAACAGATTCAGGCTAATGCTGGATTCAGGCACCGGTGTTACGACCGACCAACCGATAGCTGCCATGCCTGCATAATCCAGATCGGTAAAATATTTGCGTGTGCCCGGGGTAATGTCTGGGTCCATCACCGTCTCCTGCAGTGTTCCGCCAACCGTGCTCATGGTGCCGGGCGCCCAGTGAGCCAGGTCATTGCTGAGGGCGACGGTCCCGGTTTCGCTACTGTTAAAATTGCTGCCGTTGACCTGTGCTTCAAAGGAGGGGGCCAGGCCAAAGCCAAGCACGTGGGCAATTTCGTGTACGGCCACCGTGTAAAAATCAAATTGGGTATTGGTCAAACCTGCCTGATCCTGGCCAAAATACCATGAGGTTGAACTGTTGAAGCTGATCATGCCACCCCAGGTGGCAAAGTCGGTGGCACTGTTACCCGTGGTGTTAGTCTGGCCACGGTCGACGGCGTTGGCGCAAAAACTGCCTAGCCCACTACATGAATAGCCGCCGGACCCGCCTGCGCCAATGGTGAAGCCACCAAGGTTATCGCTACCCACATATATTTTGATCACATTTGCCGCCACACTCAGATTGGAGAGCGTTTGCGTCTGATTAATATCCGAGGGGTCAAGAATCAGACCCTGGAAGTTGTTGAGGCCGCCTGAATTAATGGCGCTTAGTGAGTCGGTAATACGGGTTTCAAACACCGAGGCAGCCGCATTGAGGGTTTGAATGTTGGTGCTGTTAAAGAAGCCGCTGGTATCGTAACTAAAGTCAAATTGGATATCAATATTGGCAAATGCGGACGGGGACGCCACGAGCAGGGCAGTGAGAGACCAGGTTAACAATTTCATCGCAGACGTATCCTCTTGATAAGTAATTTAGAGTTGTTTTAATCGCAGTATAGCGATTTTATGTCTGCTGTTGAGCATACTGCCGTGTCTGGGCTAAAAATAGCCATGATGCATCCTGCGTTTAGGGCAAAATGCGACAGCATGCCACCCGATGGGGACTGCAAGAGGCTTAAGCCGACTGATATAGATGGTGCTGCTGGATATACTGGAGCACAGACGCAGGCAACTGGTCTGTCAAATTCTGGCCTGGATGCGCCAGTGCTGCACGGATGCCGGTCGAGGAAATCGCCGGCGGGCTCTCGGGCAAATAGCCGATGAAGCCATGCGTAGCGGCTGCACACTGGCTGGCAAAGGCCTCGATAGCCACGAACTTTTCCGTGTGTTCTGCATGTAACACAAGCCTGGATGCCAAGTCTGCACGGTGCACAACCAACAGATGGCAATACTCCAGCAGCTCCTGCCAGCGGTGCCAGGTCGGCAATTGCTGGTAGCTATCCTGGCCAATGAGCAGGCAGAGGGATTGCTCGGGGAAACGCTGGCGGAGCAGGTGTAACGTCTCTATGGTGTAAGAGGGGCCCTGGCGATCCAGTTCACAGCTGTCGAGCACGTATTGCGGATGCGCCTGAATGGCAAGCTTGACCATGGCAGCACGGTGTTGCGCCGTAACCGCCGGGGCAGTCTTGTGCGGAGGCAAGGCGGCAGGCACAAAGCGGATTTGCGTACAGTGCAGCGTGTCAAGCACGGTCTGCGCGAGCGCCAGATGCCCGTTGTGAATGGGGTTAAAGGTGCCGCCGAAAATGCCTATGCATTCCATCTTCATGACTCTTTGGGTAGATTATGGCGTTGCGCATCTAGCATTGCACAAGCCAAACGCCTGCCAGCGTGATTAAGCGCGGACGTGGCCGTCACCCAGAACGACATACTTGAGGGAGGTTAAGCCTTCCAGACCGACCGGGCCACGCGCATGCAGTTTGTCGGTAGAAATACCGATTTCTGCACCAAAGCCATATTCAAAGCCATCGGCAAAGCGGGTAGAGGCATTGACCATGACACTGCTGGAGTCCACTTCACGCAAAAACTGGCGTGCCTTGGTGTAGTTTTCGGTCACAATCGCCTCGGTGTGCTGGCTGGAATACTGGTTGATATGCGCAATCGCTTCATCCACGCCACTGACTACTTTGCACGAGATAATCGAGGCCAGATATTCGGTGTAATAGTCTTCTTCAGTCGCCGCCTTTGCCTGTGGAACGATGGCACGCGTTTCGTCGCAACCACGGATTTCCACGCCTTTGCCTAGCAGCATCTCGGCCAGTTGAGGCAGGGCCGTGTTGGCGATGCTGCGTGCGACCAGTAGTGACTCTGCCGTGTTGCAGGTGCCCAGTCGCTGGGTTTTGGCGTTTTCGAGAATACGCACGGCTTTGGCCAGGTCAGCTTCGTCATCGACATAGACATGGCAGTTACCATCCAAGTGTTTGATCACCGGGATGCGGGCATCGTTGCTGATACGCTCGATCAGGCCTTTGCCGCCGCGTGGCACGATCACATCGACATATTGCTTCATGGTGATGAGTTCACCGACGGCAGCGCGGTCAGTGGTCTCGACCACGAGCACGGCCGCTTGTGGCAAGCCCGCTTGTTGCAGACCCTGATGCACGAGCTTGGCCAGCGCCTGGTTGCAATGGATGGCCTCGGAGCCGCCGCGCAGAATGCAGGCGTTGCCGGATTTGATACACAAACCCGCCGCATCGACCGTCACATTAGGACGGGCCTCGTAAATAATGCCGATCACGCCCAGCGGTACGCGCATCTGGCCGATCTGGATGCCGGAAGGACGGTATTTGAAATTGCTCATTTCGCCAATTGGGTCTGGCAGGCTGGCAATTTGTTCCAGGCCTTCTGCCATGGTTGCCACCGATTTCTCGCTTAATGTCAGGCGGTCCAGCATGGCGGCTTCCATGCCATTGGCTTGGGCGGCTTGCAGATCTTGCTGGTTGGCGGCGAGCAGGGCTTTTTCATGCTGACGGATCAGGGCGGCAATATTGCGCAGCGCCTGGTTCTTGGTGTTGGTGTCAGCTTTTGCCATCAAGCGGGAGGCAGCGCGTGCCTGCTCCCCCAGTTGTTTCATATAGTGTTGAATGTCCATAATCGCTATTCTAACTGAAAACCTTAACGAGACCTGCCTGCCGCAGCTCTGGCCGTCTTGTTGGCTGCCATGCGGGCAATGCCTGTACATAGCCTTGACAGCTCCAGCCAGGCATCGCCATCGCCTACGCCTTTTGCCATGCGGTCTATGTCAGACAGTTTTTGCAAAGCAGCTTCGATATGTTTTTGCGGTAAAAATTCCAGCGCGCGCCTGACTAATTGCTGGCGGTCACCAAATAGCCTGGCCTGACTCAGCGCTGCTTGCATGGCGACGCCTTGTTGCATGGCCAGCCTGACTTGCAACAATGGGCGGAACAGCCAAATCAGCGGATTCATGACCGCCACCGCGGTTTCGCCTTCTTCGCGCAGGCCTTCCAGCATGCGCATGACGCGTTGCGGGTCGCCTTGCAACATGGCTTCCCCCAGTTGCGAGACGTCAAAGCGGGCCACATTAAGCACGCATTGGCGAATGGCGTCTTCACTGAGCGGGCCGGGTGGGTAGAGCAAGCCAAGTTTTTGGATTTCCTGATGGGCAGCCAGCAGATTGCCTTCGACCTGCTCGGCAATAAAGCGACGCGAGGCTTCATCTGCAGTTTGCTGTTGCATGGCCAGTCGCTGCGCAATCCACTCCGGTAGTTGTGCCAGCGGCACCTGGTTCAGTACCAGCAGCACCCCATGTTGCGACAGGGCTTCGTACCAGGCGCTGCTGGTCATGTCACGGTCTGGGGCGGGCAGCGTAAGGATGATGGTGGTATCAGCCGCAGGCTGTTCTGCCAGTTGCTGCAAGGCTTTGGCGCCTTCCACGCCGGGCTTGCCGGTGGGGAGGTTGATTTCAAGAATGCGTTGCTCGGCAAACAGCGAAAAGCTCTGCAGAAACTGGCTGACTTGTCCCCAGTTGAAGTAGCGCTCCACTGTAAAACTGGCACGCTCTTGCGCGCCATGTTGTCGTGCGGCGAGGCGGATCTGGTCTATGGCCTCGGTGATGGAGAGGGGCTCATCGCCCGCCAGCACGAACAAATGCTGTTTGGGAGGCAAATATTGCGTAAGTTGCGCCGCCTGAATGCGCATGGCTATTCGGCTTTTTTAAGGGCAGACAGTCGTCGCATGATGCCGTTGAGCACGTCTAACTGCATGCTGTCACTGAGCATTTTTTGCTCGGCCTGCTTGGCCAGCAAGTTGGCGTCGTTATAGGTATAGTCACGACGGCCTTCCATGATCAACGGCAGTGCCCAAGTTGGCTCACCGGTGACTTTGGTACGGTATTGCACGCGGTAGTACAGCTCGTATTCTCGCACCACCCCGGTCCCGCTCAGAGACAGAATACGTTGTTCGTTTTCTTCTTTGAGCAGTTCCAGCTGTAGTTCAGCTTCTTCTGCGTCGGTCACAACCTTGACACCCTGTTCTACCAAGGCCTTTTTGAGCGCAATGTTGATTTGCGTAGAGCCCTTGATGAAAATGGTTTTAAAGGCAATCGGTGACGGTTGGCGCAGGTGAAACCCGCAAGCAGACAAGAGCGCCGTCAGCACGGCGATGCTGCACCACAGGGTGATCGCGTGAATCCAGCGGGTAGGGGTTGTCTGCTGCACAATGCGCTCCTCGAAAGAAAGGGCTAAGCCACCACAATATTAATCAGTTTGTTGGGCACGACGATGATTTTTTTCACGCTGCCTTCATTCAGGAATTTTTGGACGAAGTCCTGATTAACGGCAGTCGCTTCAATCTGCTCTTTGGCCATGCTCTTGGGGATGCTGATGCTGCCACGCAGCTTGCCATTGACCTGCACCACGTATTCCACCTCGTCCTGTACCAGGGCTGAGTTGGCTGGTTCTGGCCATTTGGCAGACAGAATGTCTTCGCCAAGTTTGAGCGATTGCCACATGACTTGCGTGATGTGCGGTGCAATCGGTGATAACAGGCGCAACAGGATGCTGTAGCCTTCAAACGCCACGGCGATCCAGTCTTTTTCTGCCTCTTTTTGCACTTTCTCCAGCGTGTTGAGGATTTTCATGCAGGCAGAGGCCACCGTGTTGAACTGTAGCTTGCCCAGATCGACATTGGCCTGTTTGAGCACGCTGTGCACTTCACGTCTGTGGTTGGCCAGCTCGCCGGTCAGTTTGTTTGGCAGGTCAGCAGGTGTTTGTTGGGACAAGACATGGCCAAAATTCCATACCCGTTTCAAGAAACGGTGTGAGCCTTCCACGCCACTGTCTGACCACTCCAGCGTTTGTTCTGGCGGCGCCGCAAACATCATGAAGAAGCGGGCAGTATCCGCACCATATTGTTCAATCAGCGATTGCGGGTCGACGCCGTTACGCTTGGACTTGGACATGGTGCCTATGCCCTGGTAGTCAATCGCCGAGCCATCTTTGAGCAGCTTGGCACCGGTCACCTTGCCGTTGTTATCGTGTACCAGCTCGACTTCTTCCGGCGCAAAATATTCAATACCGCCTTTAGCCGTACGGCGCGAGAAAATATGATTCAGCACCATGCCTTGTGTCAGCAGGTTGGCAAATGGCTCATCATAATTGACCAGGCCGAGGTCGCGCATGACCTTGCTCCAGAAGCGGGAGTAGAGCAGGTGCAGAATTGCGTGTTCAATGCCGCCAATATACTGGTCTACCGGCATCCAGTGGTTGGTCTGTGCATCCACCATGGCTTCATTGCTAAAGCCTGAGGCATAGCGTGCGTAGTACCAACTGGAATCGACAAAGGTATCCATGGTGTCAGTTTCGCGCTTGGCGGGCTGGCCACATTTTGGGCAGGTGCAGTTTAAAAAGTCTTCGCGCTTGTTGAGCGGATTGCCTGAACCATCCGGGACACAATCTTCCGGTAATTTCACCGGCAGCTGGTCGTCGGGCACAGGCACATCGCCACAGCTGTCGCAATGAATGATCGGAATCGGGCAACCCCAGTAGCGCTGACGGGAAACGCCCCAGTCGCGCAGGCGCCAGTTGGTCTGCTTGCCGCCCAGATTTTTTTCTGCCAGATCTGCTGCCACAGCCTCAACTGCTTCTGCATAGCCCAGATCGTTATATTTGCCAGAGTGGATGCAGACGCTTTTGGTTTTATCGCCATACCACTCTTGCCAGGCTGCCAGGTCAAATTCCTGACCGAGCACGCTGATCACTTGTTTGATCGGCAAATTGTATTTTTTAGCAAAGCCGAAATCACGTTCATCGTGCGCAGGCACGGCCATCACGGCGCCTTCGCCATAGGTCATGAGGACATAGTTGCCTATCCACACCGGCACTTGCTCGCCGGTCATCGGGTGGGTGACGGTCAGGCCGGTGTCCATGCCTTCTTTTTCCATGGTGGCCATGTCAGCTTCCATGACGGAGCCTTGCTTGCATTTGTCGATAAATGCTTGCAGCGCCGGGTTTTGTTGCGCAGCTTGTGTCGCCAGCGGATGCTCGGCTGCCACGGCACAGAAGGTCACGCCCATGATGGTGTCGGCACGGGTGGTGAATACCCACAGTTTGCCGTCATCAATCAATTGGCCATCATTGTTTTTGATGTCGTGCGTAAATGCAAAACGCACGCCCACGCTCTTGCCTATCCAGTTGGCCTGCATGGTTTTGACACGCTCTGGCCAGCCTGGCAGTTTGTCCAGATCATCCAGCAATTGCTGTGCGTAACTGGTGATGTTGAGGTAGTAGCCAGGGATTTCGCGTTTTTCTACGATCGCCCCCGTGCGCCAGCCGCGGCCATCAATCACCTGCTCATTGGCGAGCACGGTCTGGTCGACTGGGTCCCAGTTCACCACCTGGGTTTTTTTGTAGGCGATGCCTTTTTCCAGCATGCGCAAAAACAGCCACTGGTTCCATTTGTAATAGTCAGGCTGGCAGGTGGCCAGCTCGCGGCTCCAGTCGATGGCAAAGCCCAGTGACTTCAACTGCTTGCGCATGTAGGCAATGTTGTCATATGTCCATTGCGCTGGTGGCACGCTATTCTGAATCGCCGCGTTCTCGGCAGGCAAGCCAAACGCATCCCAACCCATGGGCTGCAACACGTTAAAGCCTTTCATATGGTGATAGCGGCTTAATACGTCGCCGATGGTGTAGTTACGCACATGCCCCATATGCAACTTGCCACTTGGGTAGGGGAACATCGACAAGCAATAGTATTTGGGCTTGTGACTGTCTGCCTTGGCCTGAAAACTCAGCTTGCTGTCCCAGTGCTGTTGGGCCTGTTGCTCGACTTCTTTAAATGGATACTGCTGTTGCATGCTGAAATGGGTTTGAAATAAAAAACAAGATTATACCTGACTAAGGTTCTGCTGGATGGTGGGTATGATTTTCCTGAAGCGGAATTTTTAACGCCTGCATATCCACGTAAGTGGTGGTTGATATTAACCAATTCTGAATCGGATTGGTTTTTTTGGACCAGTGATTAAATTGATTTATCATTAATATATAGTCATAAAATAGATTATTTTTATAATAATCATATGGTTAATAATTATCGCGATATGTTGGCATGCTGTTTGCAGCCTTGACACACTCTGTTGTCATTTTTGGGGTTACACACATGCAAAAACCAAGAAAAAAACTGATTGTCGTTGCGACGGCATTTTCATTACACGCCTATGCGCTACAGGGGCTGGCAGAAGACCAGTCTCAAGCGAGCAAGTCGGTGGCGCTGGATAAACTCGAAGTCCGTGGCATTTTGCCCGACCGCCTGGACTCCGTGCCGGGGTCATACGATTTAATTGATGAAAAAGCACTGATGGAGCGCCGCCCATTCTCAATTCAGGAAGCGTTGAACAATGTGCCTGGTGTGAATGTCGTTGGGGAGAATACATTTGGTTTGGGCGTGAATATCGGGATTCGAGGATTAAACCCTCGCCGGACTTCACGTACCTTGTTAATGGAAGATGGGATGCCTATCTTTCTGGCGCCTTATGGAGATCCGGCAGCACATTACACCACACCGCTTGAGCGTGTACAGCGTATTGAAGTTGTGAAGGGGTCCGGCCAGATTCTTTATGGACCACAGACCGTGGGCGGCATGATCAACTTCGTGACTCGACCTGTGCCAACGGATGGTCAAGTGCATGGAAATGTACAGGCGACGTTGGGTAACCATGACTTTAGCAGTCTTTACGGCACGATAGGCGCTGGTGATGAGCGTGGAGGACTGATGATAGATGCCCTACATAAAAAAGGCGATGGCATCCGCAAGCATCATGACTTTGAGATTCAGGAGTATACGGCGAAAGGACAGTTAAACTTGTCGGACCGACATACGTTGATTGCTAAAGCCAGTTATTTCCGCGAGGACTCGCATGTATCAGAAACCGGTTTGGGCCTTGTGGAGTATAACGAAGATAAGTATCAGGCACCTACTGGCAAGAATGATGTGTTTCAGCATGAGCGGACTACCTTTCAATTGCAGCACCTGTTTCAGGTCAATGAGCAGGTGAAATTGAGTACGCAAGCGTATTATGCAAAATCTCAACGGGCATCATTCAGGCAAATCAACAACCCAGGTGAAAATGCGGGTCGATCCCAACTGGAAAGATGTCCAGCAGGCATTGGCGGTAATGGTAACCCTAATCTGGCGTTAGCTGATCAATGCGGCGGGCGTTGGCGGCCACGTGAGTTTGAATATTGGGGGATTGAGCCACGTCTGGATATTCAACACAGCCTATTCGGGATCGAAAGTAATGCAGTATTGGGCTTCAGATATCATAAGGAAGACATCGATCGTAAACAATATCGTGGTGATGACGCCCGTTTCCAACATCTGGGTTTTGCCCAAACGACCTTGCCACGAGAAGATATTAAAATTGAAGTAGAAGCAAAGTCCTATTACGCACAGAATACCTTCTATGTTGGAGACTGGACATTTACGCCCGGTTTGAGACTAGAGGATATCCGGATTAAAACGGATGTGATGCGTGCAGATGGTAACCCCCAAAATAACCCTGAGTCCAAGTTAACGAATAATCAAACTAAGTTATTGCCAGGATTGGGTTTGACCTGGAATGGCTTTGAGAAAACAACTTTATTTGCGGGTGTGCACAAAGGTTTTGCACCACCACGTCCTGACCGTGACCTTTTTGCTGAAAATGGTGCGAATACAGCCGTTGTGAGTAAAACCAAGCCAGAGGAGAGTATTAATTGGGAGTTAGGTTTAAGATCGAGTTTCTTTAAAGGCGTTACATTTGAGAGTACCTTATTCCACACGGTCTTTGATGATATTGTCGTCGCTGGGCCTGTACAGGGCACATTCATTAATGGTGGTCAGTCTGAACAGAATGGTATCGAGTTTGGTGGTCGAATTAATTTTGGGCAGATTTACAACACTTCGCACAACTTCTACATCGCAGGCTCTTACACTAACTTGTTCACTGCTAAATTTAAAAAAACCAATGCAGCAGCTAATATTGTAGACGGTGATCGCTTGCCATATGCCCCTCGGCATCTTGCTTCTTTAAGCTTTGGTTACGAGCATCCGGTTGGTCTTGATGCACGTATCGGGGTGGATTATGTGAGCCGTCAGGAAGAGGATGTGTCCTTCAGAGCCGGCCGTAATAGTGCGAATGTATTGCGAGGGGTGACAGGTGATATTCCATCTTACGCGCTCATTAACGCGACTGTGAATTACAGACCGGTTGGGAGTCGCATGACTTATTTTGCCAGCGCTTATAATCTGGGTGATCGCGAATATCTTGCTAGCCGTGTCGATGGTATGGTGGCAGGACGCCAGCGCCAGGTGTTTGGTGGCATACGTTACGATTTCTAATCGTAACGTCCATAAAAAAAAGCCCGCAACTTGCGGGCTTTTTGATTTGAAGAAATTATTTCAATGCTACAAAGATTTCTTCTTTAATGGTATTCAATTCACCCAGGCCATTGACCTTGACGTATTGCGGCGCACCGCTGACGCCGGATTTAGCCCAATCAGAATAGTAGCCGATCAGTTGCTCGGTCTGGTTGTGGTAAACCTCCAGACGCTTCAATACCACTTCTTCCTTGTCATCATCGCGTTGTACCAGGTCTTCGCCGGTGACATCATCTTTGCCTTCCACTTTTGGCGGGTTGAATTTGACATGGTAGGTACGACCTGAAGCCGGGTGGCTGCGGCGGCCACTCATGCGCTCAACGATGGCAGCGTCCGGCACATCAATCTCAACCACGTAGTCAATGCCTACGCCGGCCTGTTTCATGGCTTCGGCTTGCGGAATGGTGCGCGGAAAGCCGTCAAACAGGAAACCATTGGCGCAGTCGGCATCTTTAATGCGTTCTTTGACCAGGCCGATAATGACTTCGTCTGGTACCAGGCCGCCGGCATCCATGAATTTTTTGGCTTCCAGACCTAATTGGGTGCCTGCCTTGACTGCTGCGCGCAACATATCGCCGGTGGAAATTTGCGGAATATTGAATTTTTCTTTGATAAAGGTGGCTTGTGTCCCTTTACCGGCACCAGGGGCGCCCAGCAGAATCAAACGCATAACATGCTCCAAAAATGGGTAAGAATAAAAAAACAGAATTATATCAGGCTCTGTTTTAAAGCAGATTTAAAATCAGCTTAAGGCTGCACACAATCGCAAATTGGCTAGCCTCTGCTAAGTGACTATTTTGTTATTAACTTGTTGATATGAATGGTTTTATGATTGATTTTGGCTTGCCAGATAATTGCTGATCGCCACAAACTCGGCCACGCTGAGATTTTCGGCGCGTAACTGCGAATCGATATTCAACGCGCTGAAGCCTGCATCATCCAGCAGTCCTTTCAGCGTGTTGCGCAAGGTTTTGCGGCGCTGGCCAAACGCGGCGGTGACCACTTTGGCAAACAGGGCTTCGTCAGTCGCCGGGAAAGGCAGGCTGGCGTAAGGCAAGCAGCGGACAAAGGCAGACTCGACTTTCGGTGCCGGATCAAAGGCTTCGGGCGGCACGGTGACCAGATATTCCATCTGCAAACGGTATTGCAGCATGACCGACAGGCGGCCATATTCAGCGTTGGAGGGGGCGGCGACCATACGCTCGACCACCTCTTTTTGCAGCATAAAGTGCATGTCTATGATTTGCGCCGTGTTTTCGAGCAGCTTGAACAGGATGGGGCTGGAGATGTTATAGGGCAGGTTGCCGACGACGCGGATGCGTTCACCCAGGGTGCCGAAGTCAAACTTGAGCACATCCGAATTGTGGATGGTAATTTTTTGCGCCGGATAAAAGCCTTGCATCCATTGAATGATGTCACGGTCGATTTCGACGACGTGCAAGTGGTTCAGCTGTTTGAGCAAAGGCTGTGTCATGGCGCCCAGCCCCGGGCCGATTTCCACCATCAGATCCTCCGCTTGCGGATGAATGGCATTGATCAGGTTCTGGATAATGCTCTGGTCAATCAGGAAGTTCTGACCAAACTTTTTCTTGGCGATATGTTTCATTTGTGGTGAGTCTTGCGGGTATGCGAAAGTGCAATGGCGAGCTGGATGGCGCTCAGCATGCTGCCGATATCGGCTTGACCGCTGCCCGCAATATCCAGCGCCGTGCCGTGATCGACCGAGGTGCGGATAATGGGCAAGCCCAGCGTCACATTGACACCTTGGCCAAAACTGGCATGTTTGAGCACGGCCAGGCCCTGATCATGGTACATGGCCAGAAACGCATCGGCATGGGCCAGGTTTTTCTGCGAAAACATGGTATCTGCGGGCAGGGCGCCTACCAGTTGCATGCCCTCTGCGCGCAACTGTGTCAGCACCGGGTTAATCGTGTCGATTTCTTCCATGCCCAGATAGCCATCTTCCCCTGCATGCGGGTTCAGTCCGGCGACATAGATGCGTGGTTGCGGGATGCCGAAGGTGTGTACCAGATCATGGTGCAAAATACGCAGCGTGGTGGTGAGCGAGGCTTGCGTAATGGCGGCGCTGACTTGGGTCAGTGGTAAATGGGTGGTCGCCAGAGCCACGCGCATGCCTCCCCCCACCAGCATCATCACTACTTGTGCAGTGCCTGTTTTTTCTGCCAGATATTCGGTGTGGCCAGTAAATGCAATGCCGGCTTGGTTGATGATGCCTTTGTGCACGGGGGCGGTCACCATGGCATCAAATCCCCCGGTCTGGCAACCTGCCAGCGCGCGGTCCAGCATCTCTAGTACGGTGCGGCCATTCCGGGGATCCAGTTTGCCTGCTACGACGGGGGCGGCCGTTGGGATGGGCAGCACGGTCAGCGTGCCATCGCCTGCGTGGGAGTGAAGTGGCCGGACGTCCGTGTGTATGGTGAGTGGCATGCCCAGTTGCGCAGCGCGTGCCTGTAAAGCTTGCGGATCAGCCAGTACCACAATCTCTGCTGGCAGGGCGGTATGCGCCAGCTTGACGCAAACATCCAGGCCGATGCCTGCAGGCTCGCCAGACGTAATGGCAATTTTGGGCAAAGCGTTCATGGATGGTGCAGATGCGCCGGTTTCAGTGCGCTGCACTTAAAACTTGTCTTCCAGCCGCATTTCGACAAACGCCTTGTCGCGCAACTCATGAACCCAGTCGTTGTAAGCTTCTTCAGCCTTGCGTGCACGGATTTCCTGACGCGCTTTCAAGCGTTTGGATTCTTTGGACATGTCCTGTTTACGGCGCTCCAGCACCTGGATCAAATGCCAGCCAAACTGGCTACGGACAGGGGCGCTGACTTCGTTGATGGCCAATTCTGCCATGGTTTTTTCAAATACCGGCACGGTGTCACCCGGGCTGATCCAACCTAAATCGCCACCGTTGGAGGCGCTGCCATCGTCCGAATACTGGCGTGCCATGTCCTGGAATGGTGTACCGTGGTCTATACGCTCTTTAATGCCTTCTATTTTCTGTCTTGCTTCCTTGTCCGACAACACCTCGTTCGGTTTGAGCAGAATATGGCGGACATGGGTCTGGTCAACAATCAGCGTACTGGCGCCCGCACGTCTTTCATTGAGCTTTAGGATATGCACACCGCTTGCACTGCGGATTGGGCGAGAGATACCGCCGGGCTGCATGGTTTTAACCAGTTCAAGAAACTGGGCAGGCATCTGCTGACCACTGCGCCAGCCCAGGCCGCCGCCGTCCAGCGCATTTGGTGCATCCGAAAAGTTGGCCGAGGCTTTTTCAAAACTCATGCCGTCCGCCAGCGCTTTCATGATTTGTTCGGTACGTGCTTTGGCTTTTTGAATGTCGTCTGGGCCGCTGTCTTCGGGCAGGCGAATCAAAATCTGCGAGATGTTAAATTCATCCAGTTCGCCTTCTTTTTCCTGTGTCGTCAAGTAGTTATCAATTTCCGCTTCAGAAATATTTACTTTGTTATCAACATCGCGCTCGCGCAGACGGGCGATGATGATGTCATTGCGGATATCTTCACGGAATTTGTAAAAGTTGGTGCCATCTTCTTCGAGCGCTTTTTTAAACGCAGGCAAGGTGAGGTTGTTTTGTTCGGCAATCCGGTCTATGGTTTTGTCCAACTGCGCATCATCCACCTTGATGCCAGTTTGTGCTGCGAGTTGCAATTGCAGGCTATCGACAATCAGCCGCTCCAAAATCTGTTTCTGCAACGCTTCATCGGGCGGCAGGTCAGCGCCTTTTTTGAGCATTTGTGCTTTCACATATTCCATACGGTTCAGCATTTCACGCTCGGTAATTACGGATTGATCGACCACGGCAATAATGCGGTCCATTTTTTCAATCGGTTTTTTTTCTGCCGCGAATAAGGTTGCAGACTGTGCTGTGATGAGCAAAGCGGTACTCAACGTGAGGATTAAATTCAGTATATGTTTCATCATTGCGCGTTCTGGTCTCTGTAAATTGCCGGGATATCATAAGTGCGCATATAAGTTGGGATATTGCGCTTGATCACATTCAGCGGGTTGGCACCAATAGAGGTCAGCCCACCGAGTTCGAGTTGAAAAAACATGCCGTAGTTCGCATTGGCCGTCGCTGTTTGCACACGTTGCATGACAGCACGTGCCTGCCAGCAGCCCGCATCATACTCAAGTCCGCCCAAAAACTGTACTGCATTGGCGTCACGGATAGAGTAGTTCAATCGGCTGATGCCGTACCAACCGGAGCCTAGTGGCCATTGCGCTGAAGTATCGATTTGCTCCAGCGTGTTAGCCGTGTAACGGTAGCCGAAGGTAAACGATTTGCCTGGTTCAGGGTTATAGCGCAGCAAGTAATTGTTGCGCTGCATATTGCTTCTTTCTGTATCGTATTGCCAGAAAGTATCCAGATTCAAGCGACTGGAGAGCCTTGCCGTGAAGCCAGCCAGAATGTCCGAGGATTTACTGATACTGGTGGTGGTATTGGGTAGTGTGACTTTCTGGTCTTCAAAATAATAGCGCTGCGCCAGCGTGCCACTCAGGCGCTCAATGCCGGTTTCACTGTCAATCAGACGGCTGGTGAGGGCCAGTGTCATCTGGTTGGCATTATTGACACGGTCATCGCCACTGAACTGATTTTCATAAAAAATCGAGTTCTGGTTCAAGGTGTTGAGCGAGGTGTCAAAAATCGGAAGCTTGCTCTGGTCTTTATAAGGGATATACACATAGTATGCCCGTGGTTCCAGCGTATGCGTATACGTGGTATCAAACAAGCTGGTCTGACGGTCAAAATACAGACCAGAATCCACGCTCATGATAGGCAGCGTACGATTCAACTGATTGTATTCCTGAGAATATCCTACTGGTATATTGTTGCTCAAACTGTATTGCGTACTTTGCACACCAATTTTTGGCGTCACATAAGCGTAAGAGTTTTTCATCGGGTATGAAATCGAAGGGTAGACACTCATGCGACTGCCGCTAGGCTTGTCTACCATGCCATCCATGGTTTGAAAGTTAACGTATTGCGCCCCTGTCTGAACATGGAAACCTTTGAAATCATCGTTGTAGGTTAACGTAAGCTGAGGTAATCGCTGATAAACAAAGGACACGTTATCCAGGTTTTGGTAGCGCTGAAGGATGCCGTTAAAGGTGACGTGCTCACTGTTGTAATTGGCAAACACGGCTTGTTGCAAGTTCACGCGAGAAGTGACCTGAATCCGGGTCGCCAGGTCTGAAAAGTAAGTATCATCAGAAACCTTTTCAAAGCTGTAGCCGCCAGACCAGTTACTGCCAAAGCTTTGTAAATGCGTGAGCTTGGCGTAGTAACGGGTTTGCCCCGTCATGTTGTCTTTATCCAGATACTCCAGATTGTTGATGCCGGAATAGGTTTCGCCCAGATAGCGGAACTCTCCTTGCAGTTGTAGGCCGCGCTTGCTGAAGTAGTTGGTGGATACCGTGGCATCCATATCCGGGCTGATATTGATATAGTAAGGCGTTAAAAGCTGAAAACCGCTCCGCGAGGTCGTGCCCCACAAGGGCGCAAGAAAGCCGCTTTTACGTTGGTTGTTATACGAAAAGCTCATCCAGGGCGTGTAGAGGATAGGCACCCCTTTGAATTCGACATAGGCATTGGTTGCCACGCCGGTTCTAGAGTAATCGTTCAGTTCCAGGCTATTAGTTTTGATATACCAGTCATCCACATCCGCTGCACAAGAGGTATAGCTGGCGCCTTTCAGGCGTTTGATGTTCTGGCCTTCAAAGAGCACCTGTTTGGCGGTGGCGCGAATGTTGTCAAATGCATTGCTTTTGGTACTGGCCTGGGTGCTGTAAGACTGATTGTCTTCCAGATATCTTTTCGGGTCACTGAGTAAAATTGCCTGATCATTCAGCAAGGGACTACCGTCCTCATCGTTGGGCGGTGGCGGGCTACTTTTGAATTCAATGGATACATCACGCATTTCACCGATGTTTTCGCTCAGGCGCATGCGCAACATGGGGCCGGTGATTTTGGTTTGACCGGCGGTAATCACCGCATTGCCTTCGACTTGCAATTCATCGTTCTGGATATCGTAGCGAATATCATCGCCCGTGACCTGTTGCCCGTCTTTGCGCATCACAGCGTTGCCCGTCGCACGCATTTGACGGTCCATGCGCAGTTGCAGGGTGTCGCCTTCAATCTCAATCGCACCTGGCAAGGTGACCGCCTCTGCCAGCTGAATTTTTTCAGGGGCAGCCTCTTCCTCAGCGCGCAAGTGCTCAGGCGAGAGTGTGCCTATGGCCAGCAATGCCAGAATCAGGCGGATTCCGCGCTCCTGAAAAGTAGATGAGTGAACGTGCAAGTTATTCAAAGAGTGATCGTTTCGGTCAGGCCTGCCGTTGGCAGCGTAATTATTACGGCGAATTTTGGGATGTTAGCCCGATGCCTTGTTTCAATTGCGCTATATTATTCATGAAAACGCTTAAAAAGTCATTTTTCCCTTAAAATGGCTGCCGCATTTTCATCGCAGCGGCCACCAGACAGGCCTATTCAAGATTCGGGATATTTTGTGGATAGAACACAGCACCTTCAGCAATGGCTGACAGACGTACTTCAGCAACCCTTTACGCTCAGCACGGCTTCCGCAGATGCCAGTTTCCGTCGCTATTTCCGCGTACATCTGGCCGCAGAAACCCTGATTGCCATGGATGCGCCACCGCCCCAAGAGGATTGCCGTCCTTTTGTCCGCGTGGCCGAGCAGTTGCTGGCCGCGGGGCTGAATGTGCCAAAGATTCTCGCGCAAGATCTGGAACAAGGGTTTTTGCTGCTCAGTGATCTGGGCAATGACACCTATTTGTCGCAGCTCAATGCCGGCAATGCCAAAGCCTTGTATGGTGATGCATGCCAGGCCTTGATCAAGATGCAACTGGCGACCCAGCCCGCCGCCTTGCCGCCTTATGACAGTGCGTTGCTCATGCGTGAGTTACAGTTGTTCCCCGAATGGTATGTGGGCAAGCATTTGGGCAAAACGCTGACCCCGGCGCAGCAAGCGGTGATGGACAAGACATTTGCCTTGCTGGTCGACAATATTTTGCAGCAGCCACAAGTGACCGTGCATAGAGACTATCACGCGCGCAACTTGATGGTTACCGCCGAGCATAATCCCGGCGTACTTGATTTTCAGGATGCCGTGATCGGGGCGATTACTTATGACCTGGTTTCGCTGTTCAAGGATGCCTATATCCACTGGGATGAGGAAATCATGATGGATTGGGTGGTCCGCTATTGGCAGTCTGCCAAACAGGCCGGGTTGCCCGTGAATACTGATTTTGGCGAGTTTTATCGTGATTTTGAATGGATGGGCGTTCAGCGGCATATCAAGGTGCTGGGGATTTTTGCGCGGCTGTATCACCGGGATGGCAAGTCGGGCTATCTTAAGGATATGCCGCTGGTGATGCAATATCTGCAAGCCGCTTGCGAGCGCTATGTAGAGTTGCGCCCTTTCCTTAAGTTGCTGAAGACGCTAGAGGCGGCATGAAGATGCGCGCCATGATTCTGGCCGCTGGTCGCGGTGAGCGCATGCGGCCGCTGACCGACCACACGCCCAAACCCTTGCTGGCAGTGGGCGGCAAGCCCTTGATCGTCTGGCATATTGAGCGCATGGCACAAGCAGGAATCACTGAGATTGTCATTAATCATGCCCATCTGGGGGCGCAGATTGAAGCCGCGCTGGGCGATGGTGACCGCTGGCAGGTGAATATCCGTTACAGTGCAGAAAGTACGGCGCTGGAAACTGCGGGGGGGATTGCCTATGCCTTGCCGCTATTAGGGACGCAACCATTTCTGGTGGTGAATGGCGATGTCTATACCGATATTGACTATGCACGCCTGGCGCTCCCCGCCGGTAAACTGGCGCATCTGGTCATGGTGGATAATCCGCCACAACATCCGGCCGGAGATTTTGGCCTGGTCAATGGCCTGCTGCAAGAAGACGCCAGCCATAAGCTGACGTTCTCAGGTGTGGGGGTTTATCATCCAGACTTGTTTGTAACGGTGACCCGCGGGCAGCCAGCCAAACTGGCGCCGTTATTAAAAGCCGCCATGCGGCAGCAACAAGTCAGCGGGCAGCACCATGCCGGGGTCTGGCATGACATTGGGACGCCGGAACGATTAAAACAACTGGATGAATGGTTAAGCAGATCATAACAAGCAGTAAAAAGGGAGCATCATGAAACCACCGTACGAGCATAAAACAGACAAGCTGGCGCATCAGGCCTTGATGTGGATAGAACGTTTAGGATTGGGGCTAGTGACACTGGCCACCTTCTTTTCACTGGCGCATGAACTGTCGCGTATGTGGAACGCCGGCATGGTCGGCCTGGGCGATTTGTTGCAGCTGTTCCTGTATCTGGAAGTCTTTTCCATGATCAACAGTTATTTTGGCTCTGGCAAACTGCCGATGCGCTACCCGATTTATATCGCCATGGTGGCCCTGGCGCGATATTTGTTGCTGGATATGAAAGAAATGACAGAGACGCATATGCTGGCGGTGTCTGCCGCGATTCTGATTCTGGCCGTTTCGGTCTTGGTGATGCGTTTTGGCCATGCCCGCTATCCCTATGAGGATATTCCCCAGCAAAAACGGGATTTGTTGTAATTGGCCGCTGAGGTCCTCAGCGGCACGGCTTAGGCAGCAACAAGGGCTTCGCTGGACTGGGTGACCCGGTTGCGGCCATTGGCTTTTGCCGTATACAGGGCCTGATCGGCACGGCTGAACAGGTCCTCTGGCTGTTCGCCAGGCTGGTAGGCGGCCACGCCCAATGAGATGGTAATGTTGGAAATCATATGCTGCGTGATGGTGTTTTTGATATTGATCGCAGCAACTTTATGCCGGATTTGCTCGGCGATTTCACGCGCGGTTTCCAGCTGCGTATTCGGTAGCAGCAACACAAACTCTTCACCGCCATAGCGCGCCGCCGTGTAGCTGTTGCCGGCAACGGTTTTAAAAATGCTGGCAACTGCCTGGATCACCTTGTCGCCAAACAAGTGGCCATAGCTGTCATTCACCTTTTTGAAGTAATCAATATCCGCAATAATCAGGCTGGTATCGACGATGTGCTGTTGCAGGCAATCGTGCAGCGCCACGTCAAAGCCCTTACGGTTCATGAGGCCAGTCAGCCCGTCTTGCAAGGCTTCTTGTCTGGCCTTGATCATTTCGTTTTTGAGCGCGTCCACCTCTTCCAGGCTTGAGCTCAATTTGCCTTGCAAATGGTTGAGGCTATTGGTCATCATCAGCGTTTCTGACAGCAATGAGTCAAGTTGCAAAGCCAGTTGCGGCTCCTGTTGCTGGATCTCGTTAGACCAGGCATCCAGGGTTTTACTGTATTCGCTTGTTTGCAGCCCGGTTTTTTCGGTCGAGCTGCGCATTTCGGTGACGACTTGGCTGAAACGTTCTACCAGTTTTTTCGCATGATCGGTATCAATGCCGGCAATATGCTTGTTAAAGACATGGGCCGTGCTTTTTTCATTGAGTTTTTTTTCTTTTTCAATCAGTGCGTTGACCTCATCAATCAGGCGCGCATGTTCGCCGGACGAGTATTCATACCAGACTGCATAGCTGACTGGATGAAAGGCGGCATCCTGCATCGACATATGGTGGATGGCTTGCCGCAGGTGCTCTGCACTTTTTTCTTTGGTGACTTCGTATTGCATCATGGTTTTCCGCGATGTTCAGTTCAACACTAGGTAATCTTTATTTGTGATTAGGGCATACTGGATAACATATCGGCAGCTGCACGGAATTCTTGAGGCCAGGCCCTTTGCCTGCGAGGGCCGACAGTTTTTTTAGTAGAATAGCCACGATGATTCCAAGTTGATCCCGCATTAAGTAGCCCCATGAAAAACGAAGATTTATTACAACTGGTCAGCGTCAAAATGCCTTATGGCAAGTATCAGGGACGCTTGATTGCCGATTTGCCCGGCCACTATTTAAACTGGTTTGCCCGAGAAGGCTTTCCACGCGGTGAGTTGGGGCGGTTGCTGCAATTGATGCAGGAGATCGACCACAATGGTTTGTCGCCATTACTCAACCCCTTACGCGAAACGCACAGGCATGACGATATTTAAAGGGATTGTTTTGCTGATTGCGCTATTGTCTGTGCAGGCCAGCAAAGCCGAAGAGGCTTGGCAGTCGCCGGCGTACCTGCAGCTTGCCTTTGCTGAAGTCGCATTACACAACGAATACCGGCCAGGGGAGTTTGGGGTTCGCAAGTGGTTAAAGCCGGTCAAGGTATGGTTGGTTCACCATGCCGACGAACAGGAAAAGCATGCAACACTGACGCGCTACCACCTTCAGCATCTGGCGCAAATTACCGGGCATGCTGTGGGTTTTGCCAGCAGTACGGCTGACGCCAATATGATTGTGATTTTTAGCGAGGCGGCACAATGGCAGCAGGATTTGAGAGCGGTGAGTGGCAATCCAAACATGCAGCCGCCTGACGATGCGGTCTGTATGTTTGGGTCTACCACCGATGCCGGGCAGGCGCTCAAGCGAGCCTGGGTGGTGATTCCCGTGGATCATGCGCAAGCGCACCGGTCACTGGTCTCCTGCATCGTCGAAGAAATCACCCAGGCCATGGGCTTGCCCAATGATTCCGAGCGCGTGTTTCCTTCGGTTTTTAACGATAAAACGCCCGAGGCCTTGCTGACGGGTCTAGATGCCTTGTTGCTCAAAATGCTGTATTTACCCGCTATCAAGCCCGGCATGCATGCCGCCCAGGTGCGACCCATCCTGGCACGTCAACTGCAACAATGGCAACAAGATGGCACCATAGAACAAGCTGAGCAATCGGTCAGGCGATCACCACTGTATGAGATGATGGGATTTTGATTGTGGGTGCCTGGCAGGCAGGGGGGAACCAATCCAGCAATCGCCGACCAAATACGCTACAATGCCCAACCATCCAGGATTTGCTTTGAGTGTTTCCATGCAAGAGTTTTCTCGCCGCCGCCAGCAGTTGATCAACCACATGCAGGCCGGTATTGCGATCATTCCTACCGCGCCCGAAGTGACACGCAACCGCGACAGTCACTATCCCTATCGCTTTGACAGCTATTTTTATTACCTGACCGGCTTTAAAGAGCCGGAAGCGGTGTTGGTGCTGATGGCTGGACCTCAGCCCAAAAGTATTTTGTTTTGCCGTGACAAAGACCTGGATCGCGAAATCTGGGATGGTTTTCGCTATGGCCCTGAAGCTGCCAAAACAGTGTTTGGCTTTGATGAGGCTTACTCGATCACGCAGCTGGACACCGAACTACCCAAACTGATGGCGAATCAGCCTGCCTTACATTTCAGCCTGGGCGCAGACAGCGCCTGGGACAGCAAAGTCACTGCTTGGTTGAATGCGGTCAAAGCACAAACCCGCTCTGGCATGCAAGCACCCGCCCAACTGCTTGATGTGCGTCAAGCGCTGGATGCCATGCGTCTGCTTAAATCGCCCGAGGAGATGGACCTAATGCGCCAGTCAGCACAGATTGCGGCCACCGCGCATAACCGTGCCATGCAGCACACCCGTCCCGGGCAATGGGAGTATGAGGTCGAAGCGGAGTTTTTACACACGTTTTATCGCCATGGTGCGCAAGCGCCTGCTTATACCAGCATTGTGGCTGGTGGCGCCAATGCCTGCACCCTGCATTACAACTTTAACAATGCCCAGCTCAAAGACGGGGATTTGCTGTTGATTGATGCTGGCTGTGAACTGGATGGTTACGCCTCGGACATCACGCGTACCTTCCCGGTCAATGGCCGCTTCAGTGGCCCACAAAAGGACTTGTATGAATTAGTGCTGGCAGCCCAGGCAGCCGCCTTGGGTAAAGTGAATACGCAGCAGCACTGGAATGCGCCGCATGAAGCTGCGCTCGAAGTGTTGGTGGATGGCTTCATTCACTATGGCTTGTGTCAGGGCAGCCGCGACGCGGTGCTCGAAACTGGTAGCTACCGCCAGTTTTACATGCACCGCACCGGGCACTGGCTGGGCCTGGATGTGCACGATGCCGGCGAGTACAAAACAGCCGACGGTGCATGGGTTATGTTACAGCCTGGTCATGTGTTGACCGTAGAGCCAGGGTGCTATGTGCGTCCTGCAGACAATGTGCCGCCGCATTTCTGGAATATCGGTATCCGTATCGAGGATGATGTGCTGGTCACCGAGCACGGCCACGAAGTGTTGACCGCCGCTGCGGTCAAAACCGTCGCTGATATCGAAGCGCTGATGGCGCAACGCTGATATTTTGCAGTGGATGTTGGCTAGGTCTAAAAGGCTGTTCTAAAAAATGTATTTTTTGAGTGTATTTTTGTCATACAAATGGATGCAGCATGCAATTGATTGAACATCCTGTCGTGATTGGCGGTGGCCCGGTCGGGTTGGTGCTGGCCTTGTCTTTGCAGCAGGCTGGTGTGCCGGTCACCGTGCTTGAAGCGCAGGCGCCAGGCGCCATGTATGGCGATGGCCGTGCCCTGGCCTTGTCTTTTGGCACGCGCCAGGTGTTGGAGCAATTGCAAGTATGGTCCATGTTGGCCGATGCGGTCACTGCCATTGAAACCATTCATGTGTCACAGCAAAAAGGTTTGGGCCGCACCTTGCTCAAAGCACAAGAGCATCAGCTACCGGCGCTGGGCTATGTGGTGTCTTATGGCGTGTTGATGCGGGCGCTGGATGCGCGCCTGGCGCAATTGACCACTGGCATTAAGCTGTATTACGAAGCTCCGGTCACGGACTTACTGGTGCATGCCAGTGCCGCCGATATTGTATATACGGCAGCCGATGGGCAACGGTACTCACTGTCTACGCCGTTAGCGGTGGTGGCCGATGGCGGCCGGAGTCTGGAGGCTATTCCGGGCTTGCAGCGCGACACCAAGCATTATGGGCATGATGCACTGGTAGGCCTGGTGCAAACTGAACTGCCACACCGGCAGATTGCCTACGAGCGCTTTACGCCACGTGGCCCGATGGCGCTGCTACCGAATGGCGACCAGTTTTCACTGGTGTGGACGGGCGAGCAGGCGTATATCGACGAGATTGCTGCGCTTGATGATGCCGCCTTTTTGCACGCCCTGCATGCCGCCTTTGGTGACCGCGTCGGCCGCTTTCTGCATGCCGGAAAACGCTTCAGGTTCCCGCTTAAATTAAGCAAACTGGAACAGACGTTTGCGGCGCATTGCGTGGTCATCGGCAATGCGGCGCAAACCATGCATCCGGTCGCCGGTCAGGGCTTTAATGTCGGCATCCGTGATGCGGTGGCGCTGGCCGAGAATGTGGCGTCTACGACATCGCATGAGTGGGGCGCTGACCACCGCTTGCTCGCCTACCAGGCGTCCAGACAGCGTGATACCGGGCGTGGCTTGCAGTTTACCGATTTTCTGGTCAATGTATTTTCAAATGATTTGATCGGGGTGGGCGTGTTGCGTGGTGCGGGGCTGGGGATGCTCAGCATGTTACCGATGGCCCGGCGTTTTCTGGTGGAAAAAATGAGTTATGGACGCTGAAAAGCACTTGATGCAGACAGACGTAGTGATTGTCGGTGCTGGGTTGGTGGGGCTGACCGCTGCCATCGCCTTGTCCCGTCTGGGCAAGCAGGTGGTCCTGACGGATGCCAAGCCACCGTTTGAGCTGCCAGCAGGCTGGGCTGACGATCAGTTAGACTGGGACAGCCGGATCTATGCGCTGACCAATCAAACCATGGACTGGTTAGCTGAGATTGGCGTCTGGCAGCATGTGCCTGCGCAGCGCGTGAACCCGGTCAACGCCATGCATTTATGGTCACCGACGCAGCATCATGTCCAGCCCAGCCTGAGCCTGACAGCCAAGGAAGCGCATCTGGCCCAAATGGGCTGCATTGTCGAGAGTCAGGCCTTGATGCAGGCGTGCTGGACTGTGTTGGCAGACGCCGACGTAACGGTGATCACCGACGCACCGGCGCAATCCTTGCAACAATTTGGTCATCAAATCCGTGTAGCATTGCCGCAGCAAACGATAGAAGCACAATTATTGATAGGCGCAGACGGCGCGAGTTCATGGGTGCGCTCGCAGTGTGGCATCGGCGTGGAGCAAGTGGACTTTGCGCAGACGGCGCTGGTCACCAATTATGTTGCCACACATGCGCATCAACACGTGGCCAGGCAGTGGTTTGGTGCCCATGAAACGCTGGCCTTGCTGCCGATGCCTGAGCAGCAGGTGTCATTGGTCTGGGCCTTACCTCACGCGGAGGCCGCCCGCATGCAGGCGCTGTCTGCCGGTGAGCTGGCAGTCGCAGTTGAACACCGCTGTGGTCAGGTCTTGGGCCCACTGACGCCCAATGGTGCTGTGATGGCGTTTCCCCTCAGGCAGAATACAGCTGAAACCATGGCGTTACCCAATATCCTGTTGCTCGGTGATGCCGCACACCAGGTGCATCCCATGGCCGGGCAGGGGGTCAATTTGGGCTTTGAAGATGTGCAAGCCTTGTGTGCAGAAGTCGCACGCTTGCCGGGCATTAAGCCCTTGGGGGATGTTAACGTGCTGCGGCATGTCATGCGTGGCCGTCAACGCGATATCCGTAGCATGCATGCACTGACGCGGGGACTGGATTTTCTGTTTGCGCGCCCACAGGCGCTATGGACGCATGCCGCCTTGCTTGGCTTACGCGGCGTTGAAAACAGTGCTATGCTGAAACGTTTTTTAATTCGCACCGCGACGCAAGCGTAGCGCCCGGTGCACGTTCGAGAAAGAGTTGGTATGAAAAAATACAACGCAACGGCTGTCATCAAGGCCTTAGGGGCCCTCTGTCTGCTGTGGTCTATGGGCAGCGTGGCAGATGAAGCCAGCCTGAAGAAACAGATCGAGAGTGCCTATCCAAAATTCAAGGTGGATAGCGTGACCAAAACGCCTTATGCCGGATTGTACGAAGTGTACATGGGAGGCCAGATCATCTATACCGATGATAAATTCAGTTTTTTGATAGCTGAAGGCCGCCTGGTAGATCCGAAAACCAAAAAAGACCTGACCGGTGAGCGTATGGACGAGCTCACTAAAATTGATTTCAATACGCTGCCTCTGGATCAGGCCATCAAGGTGGTCAAAGGCAATGGCAGCCGCAAGCTGGTGGTGTTTTCGGATGTGGATTGCCCATTCTGCAAGCGCCTTGAGCAAAAAGAGCTCACCAACATTAATGATGTCACCATCTATACATTCCTGTATCCGATTGAACAGCTGCACCCGGATGCGGCCAACAAATCGCGCAGTATCTGGTGTGCCAGCAACCGTGTAAAAGCTTGGCAAGACTGGATTATGAACAACAAGCTGCCGACCACGACGGCCAAGTGCGATGTGCCGTTGGAAAAAGTCGGCGAACTGGCGCATAAAGTCGGGGTCAACAGCACGCCGACCATGTTCTTTGAAAACGGTAAACGCATGCTGGGTGCGCAACCTTACGATGAGATTGAAAAGTCCTTGCAGGCCGCCAGCAAGAAAACCATGTAAGCATATTGAATAATCAGCTGAGTTAAAAACAAACAAGGGGCGTACAGCCCCTTTTTTTTACCCGGTTGTTTTATCACGCAGGCGCGTGTATTTGCCTAGCCGCCACCACTGACCACTTTACCCATTTTGAAGATGGGCATGTACATGGCGACCACCAGCCCGCCAATCAGCACGCCGAGCACCACCATGATCACCGGTTCCATCAGGCTGGAAATCGCTGCGACTGCATCATCGACTTCGCCCTCATAAAAATCGGCCACTTTGGTCAGCATGCTGTCCAATGAGCCAGACTCTTCACCAATCGCGGTCATCTGGATCACCATATTCGGGAAGACATTGGTGTTTTGCATGGCCACGGTGAGACTGGTCCCGGTACTGACCTCGCTTTGAATCTTTTTGGTAGCATCAAAATACACTTGATTGCCCGAAGCCCCTGCCACAGAGTCCAGCGCTTCTACCAGCGGCACGCCCGCGGCGAACATGGTGGAGAGCGTACGCGCAAAGCGGGCAATGGTGGCTTTGCGGATGAGTTCACCAAAAATCGGCAGGCGTAGCATTAGCCGATCCATGGTCGCCTGTAGTTTTGCCGAGCGTTTCCAGGTATAGAAAAAGAACCACAGGCCGCCACCCAGACTACCAAAAATAGCCCACCACCATTTTACAAAAAAGTCTGACAGGTTAATCACTACCACTGTCGGGCCAGGCAAGTCTGCGCCAAAGCTGCTGAACAGCTCTTTGAACGAGGGCACCACAAAAATCATGATGACGGCGGTAATGACAAACGCCACCACGATAATCGAGGTCGGGTATACCAGCGCTGATTTGATCTTGCTCTTGATGGCGAGGATTTTTTCCTTGTAGGTTGCCAGGCGTTCCAGTAAGGCATCCAGAATCCCGGCCTGCTCGCCAGCGCCCACCAGATTGCAAAATAACTGGTCAAAATGTAGCGGGTATTTTCGGAAGGCCGCGCTCAGGCTGCTGCCTGTTTCAACATCGGCCTTGATGTCGCCCAACAGTTTGGAGACCGCAGGGTTGTGGTGGCCCTTACCGACAATGTCAAATGCCTGCAGCAAAGGCACGCCAGCTTTCATCATGGTCGCCAGCTGGCGGGTGAACAGCGTGACATCTTTTTCTGACACCTTGCCTTTGGTCGCCAGCGAACTTTGCTTTTTCACTTTGCTGACACTGATGCCCTGGCGGCGTAAGGTCGCATTGACGACGGCCTCGCCGTTGGCGCGCATCTCGCCCTTGACCAGCTTGCCTTTGCGGTCTTTACCTTCCCACAAATATACAGATTGTTTGATATTGCCAGTCGCCATAATGTCTTCTTAAAAAGTGAATGCCTACCCGTGTTACTCGTTGGTGACTGCTTCGACTTCCTCAATCGAGGTGAGTCCCTGTTTAACCTTGAGCAAGCCAGACTCGCGCAGATCTTTCACGCCTTCGCGTTTGGCCTGCGCGGCAATGTCCATGGCGTTGCCGTGAGACATGATGATGCGCGCGATTTCCTCGGTGATCGGCATCACCTGATAAATCCCCACCCGTCCTTTGTAGCCATTGTTGCAATGTTCGCAGCCCCCTGGTTTGGCACCGTATAACTGCCAGCTGCCATCCAGATCAGCTTCGGTAAAGCCCACTTTCAATAGTGCTTCCTTGGGGACATTCAGCGGCACTTTGCAATGCTTGCATAACCGTCTTGCCAGACGCTGTGCAGTAATTAACGTCACGGCAGAGGCAATATTGAAGGGGGCGACTCCCATATTTAACAAACGGGAGAGGGTAGTGGGCGCATCGTTGGTATGCAGGGTGGACAGCACCATATGCCCGGTCGATGCGGCCTTGATGGCCATATCTGCAGTTTCCAGGTCGCGGATCTCACCAATCATGATGATGTCCGGGTCCTGACGCAAAAAGGATTTAAGGGCTGCGGCGAAGGTCAGCCCCTGTTTGTCATTGACGTTGACCTGATTAATGCCCGCCAGCGGAATTTCGGCCGGATCTTCTGCGGTAGAGATATTGACGCCGGGATCATTGAGTAAATTCAGACAGGTATACAGCGAGACGGTTTTACCCGAACCGGTGGGCCCGGTGACCAGTACCAGACCGTATGGGCGGTGAATGGCCTTGAGTAGCGCCTCCTGTTGTGGTGCCTCGTAGCCGAGCGCTTCAATGCCCAGCGTGGCACTGGAAGGATCCAGAATCCGCATGACAATTTTTTCGCCATGGATCAGTGGCAAGGTGCTGACACGGAAATCAATTGCGCGTGTTTTCGACAGGATCAGCTTCATGCGGCCATCCTGCGGAATTCTTTTTTCCGAGATGTCCAGATTAGAAATCACCTTGATGCGTGAAGCCAGCTTTTCCTTGATGGCCAGCGGGGGCTGCGACATATCCCTTAACACGCCATCGACGCGAAAGCGGATACGGTAAAATTTTTCATAAGGCTCAAAGTGCAAGTCAGACGCGCCCATATTAATGGCGTCCATCAAGATTTTTTGCAGGAACTTGACCACAGGGGCATCATCGACTTCCTGCATGATATCCGCTTCTGGCTCTTCGCTGCTTTCCTCCAGGCCAAGATCAAAATCATCCCCGCTGGCATTGAGTGCAGACATGCTGGTGTCTTTGGATTCGACAATTTTATCTATCCATTTGCCCAATTTGTCATCTTCCACCACAATCGGGAACAAGGTTGCACCCATTTGAAACTGGATGGTGTCCAGCGCATGCAGGTTGGTCGGGTCAGACAGGGCAATATAGGCTACATTGCCCTTTTGTTGCAGCAGCAGCACACGATGCGACTGCATCAGTTTGATATCAATGCCTTTGTCAGGCAGCAGATTCTGTTCAAGCGCATCCAGGTCAAAAAAAGGAAAACCAAACGCTTGTGAGGCAGAGAGCGCGATTTCTTTGGGCGAGATTTTCTTTTGTGCCAGCGTCGCGGCGAGGAAGCTGGCTTTTTGGCTCTGACATTTTTCTTGCAGGGTGGCCGCTTCTTCTTCACTCATCAGCGAAGATTGCACCAGCATGCGGGCCATGCCGCCCAGTTTTTTTGTGCTTTCCAGTGTGGCCATAGCGTTCTGTGTCTGTTTCCAAAATCCTTAAATACGCCGTTTAATCGACTGATATAACAATACTTTCTACCTCAGTATATGGGGTCTAGGCGGGATTCAAATCGTAGAAAAGACGCGTTCTGATGCAGCTTTTGTGCAAATTTTAGGGAGTTTTCTTGACTTAACTCAAAAGATACAAAAATAGTCTTGACTTTTAAATTATGCTCACTTATAAATCCTTAAGGCGTTTGGGTTCAGGTTTTTTGTGGCCGTCTTTAAGTAAAGCAAAGCTTGTTTATTGCGACTGGAGTACTTGAGACAAACTTTTGGGGGCGCCTCCCTGTTAAGTAAAAAAGTAAGGAAGTAAAATGGCAACAGGTACCGTAAAGTGGTTTAACGACTCTAAGGGCTTTGGATTCATTACTCCGGATGATGGTGGTGACGATTTGTTCGCGCACTTCTCCGCAATCGTTGAATCTGGTTACAAAAGCTTGAAAGAAGGTCAGCGCGTATCCTTTGATGTGACTGAAGGTCCAAAAGGGAAGCAGGCCTCCAATATACAAAAAGCATAATTTTTGTTCTAGGGGTAAAAAATACAAAACGGCTCGCCATAGCGAGCCGTTTTTTTATGCTGGGCCTTGCGTGTCTGCTTACGCCATCTGTTTGATAATCTCGTCACCAAACTCAGCGGTGCCCACTTGCGTCGCGCCTTCCATCTGGCTGCTGAAGTCGCCGGTCACACGTTTGCTGGCAATGGCCTTGGCCACACCGTTCAACACCAGGTCTGCGGCTTCCACCCAGCCCATGTGGCGTAGCATCATTTCGGCTGACAAGATCAGGGAGCTCGGGTTGGCCAGGTTTTTACCGGCGATTTTAGGCGCGGTACCATGTGTAGCTTCAAACATGGCAACGGTGTCGCTCAAGTTCGCGCCTGGGGCAATGCCAATGCCGCCGACTTGGGCTGCCAGCGCATCACTCATGTAGTCACCATTCAGGTTCAGTGCAGCGACAACATCGTAATCTTCAGGATGCAACAGAATCTCTTGCAGGAAGGCGTCGGCGATACAGTCCTTGATGACGATGCCGTTCGGCAATTTGCACCATGGGCCGCCGTCAATCAGTTCCGCGCCAAACTCTTCTTTAGCCAGTTGGTAGCCCCAGTCACGGAAGCCACCTTCGGTGAACTTCATGATGTTGCCCTTGTGGGTGATCGTGACTGATTTGCGGTTGTTATCAATCGCGTATTGAATGGCTTTGCGGATCAGGCGTTTGCTGCCGTCGATAGAGACTGGCTTGATGCCGATGGAAGACGCCTCCGGGAAACGGATTTTCTTGCGTACGCCCATATCGCTCAAAAAGTTGATGACTTTTTTCACTTCTTCGGTACCAGCCGCCCATTCGATGCCGGCATAAATGTCTTCGGTGTTTTCACGGAAAATCACCATGTCGGTTTTTTCAGGGTGTTTGACCGGGCTGGGCACGCCTGTGAAATACTGGATAGGGCGCAGACACACGTACAAGTCCAGCTCCTGGCGCAAGGTCACGTTGAGTGAACGAATGCCGCCGCCAACCGGAGTCGTCAATGGACCTTTGATTGAAATCACATAGTCTTTGAGTGCGGCCATGGTTTCGTCAGACAACCAGGTGTCTTTGTCATACAGCGTGGTGGATTTTTCACCGGCATAGACTTCCATCCATGAAATCCTGCGTTTGCCGCCATAGGCTTTTTCAACCGCAGTATCCACAACTTTGATCATGGGGGGCGTGATGTCAACGCCGATGCCATCGCCCTCGATAAACGGGATAATAGGTTGGTCAGGAACATTTAGGGTATTATCAGCATTGACGGTGATTTTGCTGCCAGTGGCGGGCACCTTGATTTTAGACATAGCACTTTCCATGTTATTACTGTTTAACAAACCCTTTAACGTCGTATGCCAGTTTACTGCGCATGAAAAACACCCGACGCTCAAGGACTATATTCCGATTCCCAACGTTTATGCCGCCGGGCGGTTAGATACCGATTCTGAGGGATTGCTTATTCTAACCGATGATGGCGCATTACAACATCGTTTGAGCCATCCCAAGCACAAACAGGTCAAAACCTATTGGGCGCAAGTGGAAGGCGCTCCTACACAAGCAGATTTGATGCCATTGCTGCGCGGCGTCGATTTGGGCGATTTTGTCACGCAGCCGGCGCAGGTCAGAATCATCGATGAACCTGACCATTTATGGCAGCGTGACCCGCCTATTCGGGCGCGCAAACAGATCCCGACCACCTGGCTGGAGATTAAAATCAGTGAGGGCAAAAACCGCCAGGTACGGCGGATGACCGCGCACGTCGGCTTTCCGACCCTGCGCCTGATCCGTTATGCGATTGGGCCTTACACATTGGACGGAATCTTGCTTGGGCAATATCAGGAAGTCAGTTATAAGAAGGTAATGTCATGAAACAGGTGGTGGTATTCAGGCACGCTTGCTGCGAGGGTGCTGGTTATTTGGGCACTTTTTTAGCGCAGCATGCCATTCCTTGGTGCGAGGTGCGCATTGATAAAGGCGAGCCCGTGCCTAACTCAGTCGAGGCATATAGTGGCATTGTGTTGATGGGCGGCCCCATGAGTGTCAACGATGACCTGCCCTGGATTCCGCCTTTACTCCAATTGATTCGCCAGGCAGTAGAAAAAGATGTCCCTTTGCTTGGGCACTGCCTGGGAGGGCAGTTAATCAGCAAGGCGTTGGGCGGTGTGGTGAGTAAAAACCCGGTCAAAGAAATAGGCTGGGGGCAAGTGCAGGTGGCAGACGATCCTGCCGCACGAGACTGGTTTGGTGACTTGCAAGTGTTTAACAGCTTTCACTGGCATGGCGAAACGTTTTCGGTGCCGAAAGGGGCAACACACGTGCTATCCAGCCCGTATTGCATCAACCAGGCATATGTCATGGGCAAACACATCGGTTTGCAATGCCATATTGAAATGACTCCGGAAATGATCAAGGTCTGGACCGAGCAATGGAAAAATGATATTGCCACGTCGGCCGCCAGCCCAGCGGTTCAGTCTGCAGAGACCATGCTGGCAAAAGTGAGCGAGGATTGCGACGTCTTGCACGCGGTCGCCGACAAGGTGTATAGCCGCTGGATTCAGGGCCTGGTCTAGCGCCATCTTCGCATGGGCGAGTTAGTGCTCGTCCTCCATGCCGCTCTGTTTAGGCTGCAGTTTTTGCATGGCATAACGCCTTTGTTTGTAACGGTTGTATAGCCACAGGTATTGCACCGGGCATTGGGATACCTGCCGCTCAATCGCCTGGTTCAGCAGTGCGGGCGTCTGTATGTCTTCAACCTTGGACAGATGGATATGAAAGCCTTCGCCAGCGGGCAGGCGTTCACCAAACGCCATAATGACCGTTGCGCCTGATTTCACGGCCAGTTTGCTGGCCAGTCCCATGGTATAAGCCGGTTTGCCAAAAAAATCGGCCCATTCGCCTTCACCATTTCGCGGAATCTGGTCAGGTAAAATGCCAATGGCTTCCCCGCGTTTGAGCGCTTGCAGCAATTTTTTGACCCCGGCGGCGTTGGCGGGCGCCAGCGCAACCTGGCCTTTTTGCCTGCCTTCTTGTAGCAGGCCTTCCAGCCAAGTCAGTTTTGGGGGGCGGTAGAGCACGGTGATCGGGTGCTGGCTGCCATAATAAATAGAGGTGATCTCAAAGCAACCCAGATGTGGTGTGAGAAAAATCAGGCCTTTACCCGCACGTTGTGCTGCTTCAACCAAGTGCCAGCCAGTCGTCGCTTTTACCAGTGGCAGCAAGCCGGATTGCGGGGCACCCCAGATAAACAGCGATTCCATCAGGGATTTACCGGCTTCTATCCGGCTATCTTTGGCCAGTTGCTGAACAGCTGCCTTGTCTTTGCACAGGCCACTTTGGTGAATATTCTCGATAGCGATGCCGGTACTTTTTTGATCAAGATGCCAGCTTAATCGACCAATCACCGCGCCCAGACGGTGGACGTAGCTTAAGGGTAACTTTGAAAGCCATTTGCAAAAAAACACCAACATCAAAAAATCTGCCTCGTGGAAAATCGCACTCAGGGTGCATTCTGTTAAAATCCACCCCCTAATCCTGCCATATTAACAAATCGTCGTTTGCTAACCCGTCTATTCGCTGATTAATTTTGAAAATAAGTGAGATTCAAACTGAAGAGGCCCGTGTCCGAGATGCCCTGATTGCGCAGCGCATGGACCACTTTGATGCCTGGTGGCAACTGGCGATTGCCTGGCTGGAGCCACCCAATCTGGAAAGAGGCGGTTGGAGTGGGGTCGGGCGCTGGCAATTGCCATGTGCTGACCATCAACTGGTTGAACTGTATGTGAAACGCCAGCAGAACCATACCCGCTTTAGCTGGCGCTATCCCTGGCGTGGCTTGCCGACCTTTATGGTTGAATATGACATGCTCAAGTATTTACGGGCGCAGGGGGTGAGGGTGCCCGAGGTGGTTTACGCGGGCGTGCGCGATGTGCCAGCGGGCCGTCAGGCCATCCTGGCCACGCAGGCACTACAAGGCTATGAAGAGCTCACTCCGTATTGCACGGCGGCCAATATGACTGCCAATCCGACGTTGCTGATCGCTGTCGCACAGGCCTTAAAAACATTGCACGCTGCGGGCATACAGCATCGGGCGCTATACCCCAAGCACCTGTTTGCCCGCGCGCTGCCTGAGCATGAAACGTCTGCCGCTTATGAGATTGCATTCATTGATCTCGAAAAAGCCAAGCATATGTGGCTGCCAGCCTGGCAACGCTTGCGGGATTTGCGGCAATTCATGAGCCGTTTGCAGGATTGGCCGGACAGCCTGTTGTATCAGCTGTATCAAGCCTATGCAAGCGAGCATGGCCAGTGTTACCAACGCTGCGGCTGGTGGTGGCTGCGCTGGGGATTGAAGCGTTTAAACAAGAGATAATGAAACATGGTTAATTCACTGTTAATACTGACATCGAGTAGCACGGGCAACAATATCTTCTGTACGCCGGCTATCCGGTTTTTGCGCAAGCATCTGCCACAGGCACGCATTGATGTAGTCGCGCTGAATGCCCTGAGCGCACAGGTGTTTGAACACAACCCGGCCATCAACAATCTGTGGGTGACCAGTAGTCTCCGCCGCGTCAATAAGCTCGCGCAAGACTATGACGCGGTACTGGCGTTTAATAAAAATGCGCTCAAAAAGCTGCCTTTTAATGATCCGCGCCTGCAACTGGCGACCATCGATAAAGCTGATGTGCATTATGCCGAACAACTGCTAGCCTTTTGCCAGCAATGGTTGAGCCAGCAGTTACAGCGCCAGATTGAAATCACCGATGAAGACCGTTGCTATGCAATCTACAGCGCGCCAGGTCAGGTGAGCTTGTTATCACGCTTTGAGGTGCAGTCTGCAGACACCGTGATCAATATTCACCTGGGCTGTGGCACCACGCTATTGCATGGCTGGAAGTTTTTTTACGCCAGGCGTGCCGATGATAAAAAACTGTGGTCGATTGATGCCTATATTGAATTGGGACAATTGCTGGTAAAAGCCATCCCGGGCGTACGACTGGTGATTACCGGCACCAGCAATGAAGCCTTTCTGGCAAAGAAATTTGTCAAGGCGGTGCCTAACAGTATTAACCTCGCAGGTAAAACCACGGTGGCAGACTTGCGCCAACTGATGGAGCGCTCCAATCTGTTTATCTCACATGATTGTGGTGTATTTCACGTCGCGGCTGCCGCCCAAGTGCCGATGCTGGGGCTATTTGGCCCGACCAATCATTTGTTGACCGGGCCTTATCCACAACGCGCCAACCGGCATTTGATCAAAAAAGACAGCATGGCGGACATTCGTCCGCAAGAAGTATTGCAGCAGGCGCTCTTGCTGTTAGGACGACCTGCGCAAGCATGAGCCTGTGCCAGTTTACTTCGCCGGGGCCATTGCGCCTTGCATTCGCCATAGATGCCCAAGCGCCTTTGCAACTGGACGCACTGGTTCGCGTGCTCAAGCAGCGGCGCTGGGTGTTGCGGGGGACTTGGGACGGTCAGGCGATCTATGCCAAGCTGTTTGCGGGCAAAGAAGCGTCACGTTACGCCACGCGGGATGCGGACGGCGTGCGCCGCATGCTGGCTGCGGGCATCCGTACGCCAGCCTTGTTATGGCAAGGCACGCTGCATGACGGCACCCAGCTGCTAGCCGCATTGATTTATGCTGCTGTTCCCAATGCGGTCAATGCCGCAGAGGCTTATTCGGTAGAGCCTGCAGAGGGCAGATATGCTTTGTTGGCGCTGCTGGTAGAGGCTTTGGCAGCACAGCATGTCGCAGGATTGTGCCAAACCGATTTGCATTTAAAGAATTTTTTATTGGCAGAAGGCGTGGTCTGGGCCATTGATGGTGATGGGATCCGTCAGCGAACACTGAGCCGCAAACAGGCGCACCTGCAACTCGCTGAGTTGATTTCGAAGTTGCAGGTACTGGATCAGATGCAGTGGACGCAACGGCTACTGGATGTCTATTTGCATGCACGCGGCTGGCCGCGCAGCCTCACCGCTGCACAAGTATTGGCCTGGGGGCAACAGATGAAGACGCGTGAGGTGGAACACTATGTCACGCGTAAAATTTTCCGAACCTGTAGCGATGTGACCTGGCAACAGACGGCTCAAAGTGTGCAGGCGGTCAGTACCGCTGGCGGATTGCATCCCACGGACTTGCCTGCGCTGGAAGTGGCCATGCATGTGGGGCAGACCCTGAAGGCGGGCAACACCTGCACCGTAGGACATACCCAGTTGCAAGATCAGCCTGTCGTGATCAAGCGCTATAACATTAAAAATGCTTGGCATGCCTTGAGCCGGGCCTGGCGGCCCAGCCGGGCGGCCGCCTCGTGGCAAAATGCACACCGCCTGCAATACTACGGCATGCTGACCCCGCAACCCATGTTGATGTACGAACGCCGTTACTGCGGGCTGCGTGGCCGCGCGTATTTTGTCTCTGCATTTAGCCCTTGGCCCGATGTGCTGACCTTTTTTCAGCAGTCTCGCGATCCTGCGCTTGAGGCGCAGGTGGTGGAGCAATTGGTCATGCTTTGTTATCAGTGGTATCTGCTCAAAATATCGCATGGCGACCTCAAAGGCAGCAATTTGCAGGTCACCGATCAAGGCCAGATCGTGGTGATTGATCTCGACAGCATGCGCCAGCATCACTGTGCGCAAATGGCCTTGCGCGCACATGCACGCGACCTGCGGCGGCTGCTGCAAAATTGGAAACCGGATAGTTCACTGTATAATGCGCTGGTGGATAGATTTAAAACGGTTTATCCAGACCATACGCCACTCACCCTGGCGGGCATTTCCATTTAATCCATTCGATTGATTTGATCGTTACGCGAGTTTCTGCATGATTGTGTTAGGTTTATCCGGTGCCTTGGGGCATGATGCTTCGGCTGCCATTCTGGTAGATGGCAAAATTGTCGCTGCGGCAGAAGAAGAGCGCTTTATCCGCGACAAGCACGCCAAAAATCACTGGCCTTACGAAGCGGCCAAGTTTTGCCTGAAACAGGCGGGCATTTCCCCTGAACAAGTCGATATCGTGGCTTTCCCTTATGGTGAAATTCCGCTGATGTCGGCTGCGCGCTGGCATTACGCCAAGCGCTACTGGTACGCGCCAGACCGTGCACTGGATGCCATTTTTAATGGCAACCGCCGTTTCCGTCGCAACCGCGACAAATCGCTCAAATTGATGGAAGAACTCGGGTTGAGCAAAGCCAAATATGTGCCGGTTGAACACCATCTGGCACATGCTTCCAGTGCTTACCATCTGAGTGGCTTCAAGGAAAAAACCGCCATTGTCGGCATTGACGGCAAAGGGGAATATGCCACCACGTTTTTTGGCTATGGCGAACATGGCAAGATTCACAAAATCAAGGAATTCTATGACCCGGATTCACTGGGTGGCCTGTATGGCGCGATCACCGAGTTTCTTGGGTTTGAGATGCTGGATGGTGAATTTAAGGTCATGGGCATGGCGCCCTATGGTGACCCGAACAAATATGATTTGAGCCGCCTGGCCAAGTTTGAAAACGGTGAGCTCATCATCAACACCGAATACGTCAATGTGGTCGGTTTGCGCCGTTACAAAGAAAATGGCAAAGGCTACTACTTCACGCCCAAACTGATTGAATGGCTAGGCCCCAAGCGTGAGGGCGACGAGATTGACGACCCGTATATTCATTACGCTGCCAGTGTACAGAAGCTGCTGGAAGACTTGGCTTTGCAGATGATTGAATATTATCTGGGCGATATTCTGCGCGAAACCGGCAAGATTGTGATGGCAGGCGGCGTTGCGCTCAATGTCAAACTGAATCAGCGCATTATCGCCTTGCCACACGTGAAAGAATTATTTGTACAGCCTGCTTCTGGCGATAACGGTACCAGCCTGGGCGCAGCCACTTACGCTGCACACCTGGCGGGCGAAAAAATCCATAAAATGGAACACGCTTACCTCGGGCCTTCTTACACCAATGAAGAGTGTATTGCCGCCTGTGAAGCGCATCCGTCCAAGCCTGTTTTTACCCGTGTAGAAGATGGCCCACTTAAAGCGGCAGAATTGCTGGCCGCTGGGAATCCACTCGCCTGGTTCCAGGGGCGCATGGAGTTTGGCCCGCGTGCCCTGGGTTGCCGCAGTATCCTGGGCGATCCCAGTTTTCCTGGCGTGGCGGACCGCATCAATGCCCAGATCAAATACCGTGAGCGCTGGCGGCCATTCTGCCCCAGCATGCTGGACCGCGTGGCGGAGGATATTCTGCAAACCGACCATCCGGCGCCCTACATGACCTTCACCTTTGATGTGAACCCGGCCTGGAAAAACCGCATTCCGGAAGTGGTCCATGAGGACGGCACGGCACGTGCGCAGGTTGTGACCAAAGCCACCAATCCACGCTACTACGCGCTGATTGAGCATCTGGAGCAACTGCGTGGTAATGGCGTGGTGCTCAATACCTCGCTTAACCGACGCGGCGAACCGATGATTTGTAGCCCGACCGATGCCTTGAATATGTTTTATGGCTGTGATCTGGAATATCTGATGCTGGAAGATATTCTGGTGACCAAATCTGCTTGATGTCTGACTACATTCCATGAGTGTCAATGCACTACGCGAAAAAGAGGTATATTGTTTTAAGTCATTGAATCCTCTGAAAAAATGTTGGATTCGGGTAATTCAATTTGACGTAGTGCAGCAGTTTGGAGATAATCGGGGGTAGGGAGCCTGTTTGGATTCATATATCTTCACCCTATACTGTGACGCAATAGTAAGTTCAAAGCAGTTCACCAGGATAGTTCATCAGGTAGTTAAAACACAGTTGAGCGATAGTCAATGAAACAATCTCACATTGAAGTAACAGAACGCATCATCGAGCGTAGCCGTCCGACCCGCAAGGCGTATTTGCAGCGCATTGATGATTACCTGAACCGTGAAAAAGGCCCGGACCGCTTGGGCTGTGCCAACGTGGCACACGCGTTTGCGGCCATGCCACAAAACGACAAATTCAAGATTTACGCCGAGAAACCGACACACGTCGGCATCGTCACTGCTTACAACGAAATGTTATCCGCGCATCAGCCGTATGTGAACTATCCGGATATTATTCGTGATGAAGCACGCCAGCATGGCGCAACCGTGCAGGTGGCCGGTGGCGTGCCTGCCATGTGTGATGGGATTACCCAGGGCGAGCCTGGCATGGAGCTGAGCCTGTTTAGCCGCGATACCATCGCCATGAGTACGGCCATTGCCTTGTCTCATGACGTGTTTGATGCGGCATTGCTGTTGGGCGTCTGTGACAAGATCGTGCCCGGCCTGTTGATCGGTGCCTTGCATTTTGGGCATTTGCCCTGTGTATTTGTGCCAGCGGGCCCGATGAGCACCGGGATTGATAACACCTCGAAATCCAAAGTGCGTGAAAAATATGCACAAGGCCTGTGTGACCGTGATGAGCTGCTGGCCAGCGAATCTGCGGCCTACCACGGTGCCGGCACCTGTACCTTCTACGGTACGGCCAACAGTAACCAGATGTTGCTGGAAGCCATGGGCTTGCACGTGCCAGGGGCGGCTTTTATCCACCCGCATGATGGCATGCGTGAAGACTTGACGCGTGAAGCGGTGCGTTTGGTAGTGCAAAACGCTAAAAAAGATAAATTCGTGCCGATTGGCCGTCTGGTAGATGAGCATGTGATCGTGAACGCGATGGTGGCTTTGCTGGCTACTGGCGGTTCCACCAACCATTTGATTCACTGGGTAGCGGTTGCGCGTGCTGCGGGCATTATCATTGACTGGACAGATTTCCATTATCTGGCTAAAGGTACGCCACTGCTGGCCAGTGTTTATCCAAACGGTAAGGCCGACGTCAACGAATTCCAAGCAGCTGGTGGGCCAGGTTTTGTGATCCGCGAACTGATCGAAGGCGGTTATATGTATCCGGATGTCTACACCGTGAGTGGTGGCGGCATGCGCGATTACGGTAAAAAGCCGGAAAAAGAAGCGGACAAGCTGGTGTGGAAAGACTACCCGGCCGAAAGTGGTGATGAAACCATCGTGCGCACAGCTTCTCATCCGTTTAACGAGTCCGGTGGCCTGCGTCTGCTCAAGGGTAACCTTGGCCGCAGCGTCATCAAGATTTCTGCCGTCCCTGAAGACCGTCACATCATCGAGGCGCCAGCCATTGTGTTTGATGCGCAAGAAGAATTGCTGGCCGCGTTTGACCGCGGTGAGCTGGAGCGTGACTTCATTGCTGTCGTGCGCTTCCAGGGCCCTAAAGCCAACGGCATGCCAGAGTTGCATAAATTGACACCACCACTTGCTGTGTTGCAAAACAAGGGCTTCCGGGTGGCGATTGTAACGGACGGCCGCATGAGTGGTGCTTCAGGCAAGATTCCTGCTGCAATTCACTTGAGTCCCGAAGCCAGCGCGGGTGGTCCGATTGCCAAAATCCGCAATGGTGACATCATCCGCCTCAATGGTACCGTCGGTCAGTTGAATGTGCTGGTTGATGAAGACACCTGGGCTGAGCGCGAGGCTGAAGAGCTGAGCGATGCCAAACGGCATTACAACGCCCATGGCTTGGGCCGTGAGTTGTTTGGTGGCATGCGCAGGAATGTGCTGTCTGCAGAAGAAGGCGCCGTTACCTGGTTGTAAATGCACATTGCGTCGCAATACGTCGTTGCAGTTTGCTTGCCGTACTATTCGTACTGTCTACGCGCCTGCGCCTAGTCTTGCTTAGCAATCTTCATTTACATAAAGCAAACGATTAAAAAAACAATTTTTTTATTTATTAGGTCAATATTCAAAACATGAGCACATTAGAGTTAGCAAATCATGGCCCGGTGATTCCGGTGATTGTCATTAACAAAGTGGAAGATGCGGTGCCGATGGCCGAAGCGTTGCTGGAAGGCGGCATTAAGGTGCTGGAAGTCACATTGCGTTCCCCGGTTGCACTGCAAGCCATGGAAGAAATTGCCAAGCATGTGCCTGACGCGATCTTGGGTTCCGGGACCGTACGTAATCTGAAAGATGCGAAAAACTCCAAGGATGTAGGTTGCCAGTTTGCGGTCAGCCCAGGCTACACCAGCGAGTTAGGCAAATATGCCCGTGAAATCGGCTTGCCACTGTTGCCAGGTGTGTCTACTGGCTCAGAAATCATGATGGCGAATGCCGATGATTACTACTTCCTGAAATTGTTCCCGGCAGTGGCGGTGGGTGGTATTAACCTGCTCAAAGGCTTTGCCGGCCCATTTGCAGACGTGAAATTCTGCCCAACGGGTGGTGTCAGCGTTGAAAGCGCCCCACAATTCCTGGCGTTGCCTAACGTGGTTGTGTGCGGTGGCACCTGGTTGACGCCTGCCGATGCCGTAGCCAATAAGGACTGGGCACAGATCACCAAGCTGGCGAAAGAGGCTTCTGCGATCGTGGCGGCCAAATAAGTATAGCGTTAGACAAATCGTCTATAATGAAGGCTTGTAGTGATACAAGCCTTTTTTATTTGCCAAGCCCACTCCGTTATGTCCCAAAGACCAGACCTCTCCCTTTATAAAACCATTGTGCTCGATTGCGATGGCGTTGTCCTCAATAGCAACCAGACCAAGGTGGATGCCTATTACAACACCGCCAAGCGGATGGGGGGGACGGAGGCGCAGGCGCAGGCCTTTGTGGACTATCATATCCAGTTGGGCAGCATCCCGCGCAATGACAAAATCCGTTATTACATCACCGAGATTATCAAACAGCCTTTAACGCCCGAGCGGTTTCAGGCCTTTATGGATACGTTTACCGAGATTCTGGATGAAACCCTGATGCAGTGTGAGGTTGCGCCTGCACTGATGAATTTAAAAAAAGAAACCGCAAACGCCAAGTGGATGCTGCTGTCTGGCGGAGATCAAGCAGAATTGCGGCAAATTTTTCCTCGTCGTGGCCTGGATACGCTGTTTGAACTGGGCATTTATGGTGGGCCGACTAAAAAGAATGAGCACCTGGCCAGCATGATTGCCGATGGGACCATCCAGTTCCCGGCCTTGTTTATTGGCGATAGCCGCTTTGATCATCAGGCTTCGACTGGCGCCGGGCTGGATTTCATTTTTGTGGCTGACTGGACCGATATGCCGGATTGGCAAGCCTACTGCCAGACGCATGGGGTGACCGTTTGTCATCAGCTTGAATTGTCGCCTGTAACGGCTTTCTGTGCGCCCTAATCGTCGCCTGACTGCTTAAAGATGAATGCCGCCATGAAGAAAATTTCACCACTCAAACTGTTTTTAGGCCTGACTACACTGCACATGCTGGCCACTTGCTGGGGATTCTTCAGCATTGGTGCGCAAGCCACTACGGGCGCAGCCTTCTGGTTTCATGTCTGTGCCTGGTTGTTTTACAGTTTTGCCTACGCCGTCGTGACCTTGATCCCGGCCTGGCTGCAATCACTGCTGGCACGCACCATCAACCGCTACACCGCACTATTGGCGCTCACGTTTTCCGTGATAGGCATTTTACTGGTCAGATCGGATTTAATGATTTATGACCTGTATAACTTTCATTTCAACGGCTTTATCTGGAATCTTGTTACCACCAAGGGCGGCCTGGCCTCGCTGGGGACCAGCGACGAAACCTATGTGGCGATCGGCATATCGGTCGCAATTGTCATCCTGATTCAGCTGTTCGCCTGGTGGTTGAGTAAGCGCATGCAGTCATTTAAGCCCGCAGTATTGCTGACGCGGCCTTTGTACCTGATTGTGCTACTGGCCTTTGTCGCGCAAGCTGTCTTATATGGCATCAGTGATGTCAAAAATAACGGGGCGATTCTTGATTCGGCGACGGTGTATCCCTTCTATAAACGGATTACCTTCCGCAGCTGGGCAGAAAAAATGGGCGTGCAAACGGTGCGCCATAGCAGTAACCATCTCAATGTGGATACTTCCAGAATTCAGTATCCTTTATCGCCGGTGACGTTTAGCGCCGTCCAACAGCCGCCCAATATTGTCATTCTGGTGGCAGAGTCTCTGCGCTGGGATCGTTTAACGCCTGAGATCATGCCTCATGTCTGGCAATTTGCGCAGCAAGGCTTGTATTTTAAAAACCACTATTCCAGTGGCAACGGTACGCGTGAAGGCCTGTTCGGCATGTTTTATGGGCTATATGGCTCTTATTGGTCCAGCTTTTTACATGCACAACAACCGCCTTTGCTCATGCAGCGGGTGCAGGCCTTGAATTACCAACTTGACCTGCGTACCAGCGCACTGTTTTCTTATCCCGAATTTAATAAAACCTTATTCGCCAGCGTACCGCTTGCACAGCTGCACGAGGCGGAGGAGAAGTTAACCCCCTGGCAGCGTGACCAACAAAATGCCTCTGAGCAAATCGCCTTTTTGCGTGCGCGGGACAAACAGCGGCCATTTATGAGCTTTTTCTTCTTTGAGTCTACGCATGCGCGTTATGACTTCCCGGAGCAAGCCGTGATTGCCTCCCCGTATTTGAAGGATGTGAATTACTGGGGCATGAGCCGCGAGTCGCTCAAGCCCAAGATTGGCGAGTTCAAAAACCGCTATACCAATGCTGCCCATTGGGTCGATCAACAAATGGGGCGGGTGCTTGATGAACTGCGTGCGCAGGGCGCATTAGACAATACCATTGTCATCATCACTGGCGATCATGGAGAAGAGTTTCTGGAAAAGGGCTTCTGGGGACATAACTCGAGTTTTGTTGAGGAGCAGACACATACGCCCATGGTGGTGTGGATGCCGCAGCACGCGCATGCCGAGATTGAGCGCATGACCAGCCATCTGGATATTTCACCAACGTTATTACAGGCCCTGGGTGCGCCTGAAGATAGTAGCAGCTATTCGCTGGGCCTGTCGTTGCTGACCACGCAGTCACGCCCATTTGTTGTGGTCAGTGACTGGCACTCTATTGGCGTGCAAACAACGGATATGAAGTACCGTATTCCATATTTGCATCATGGCGTGGATCATTTTGTGCCGACCGGGCCGCACGATGAATCATTATCTGCCAGCGCGCAAGACAGCCTCATGGCCAAATATCAACCATTGTTATTGCAGGCGATCCAGAATTGCAGCCGCTTTTTGGCCTTGCACAAAGACAAGGCCTCATGAGTACGACGGTACAATTTAAAGCAGAAAATCCGCTGCCTGCCGAGATTCGGCAACGACCGGATGTGTTTGATTTTTTTATGCAGTTGCCGGGCAAAAGTTTCCGCAAGGTTGCCGAACGCGAGACCTTGCGGATTGCGCTGGCGGGCCAGCATTTTTTTATTAAACGGCATTTTGGTGTGGGATGGGGCGAGTTGTTCAAAAACTGGCTCAGCTTCAAACGCCCGGTAGTGAATGCGCAAAATGAGGTGGCGGCCATTGCCGCCTTGCAGCGCTTGCATATTCCCACCACGCCTTATGTGGGGCATGGCATCCAGGGCTGGCTGCCCGCCACTCAGCGCTCATTTGTGATTACCGAGGATTTGGGTGAGATTGTCACGCTGGAGGATTTGGCGCTACAGTGGAAAATCACACCGCCCACACTGCGGTTCAAGCGTGCGCTGATCCGCCGGGTGGCGGAGATTGCACGTCAGATGCATGCGTATCCGTTCTACCATCGTGACTTTTATATCTGCCATTTCTGCTTTAAAGCGGCTGAATTGACGCTGCTGCCGCCACGATTGCATGTGCTGGATTTGCATAGAGCAGAAATCCGCGCACAGCCTTCGCAACGTATGCAAATGAAAGATCTGGCTGCGCTGTATTTTTCAGCCATGGATGTTCAATTATCCCGCGGAGATCTGCTCAGATTTCTACGGCATTATGTTGGTGACGACCGTCAGTTACTGCGTGGGGAGTCGGCATTTTACCGTGCCATTGCGCAGCGTGCCCACAAGCTTTACGCCAAGTACCAGCGTAAACGCCGCGCTGGCGTAGCCATGTAAGCGCGGCGTGAGTGATGATTTGGCGATAAATTAAATCGTACCGTGTAGCTTGGTGTAAATCATGCCTGCCAGCTCAAAGTCCTCATGGTAGTCAATATCGACCACCATATGGTTGGTTTCAAACAAGTAGGGATTGACGCCGATATGGTAGTGAAAGCGGTTGACCGTCTCGCGTTTGAGAATAAACAGGCTCCACAACACCGAATATAACTTGGGCAAGTCTTGCGAGACCTTGTGCCAGTAACCAAACCCATAGTTGACCGGATTGCCCTTGCCATCCAGCAAATGCCCTTTGAACGGTTTGACGGCAACCAGCGAATCATAATCGTTGCGGACGTCTTTCCAGACCGCCAAAGCTTCCTTGAACTGATTAAATAAGGGCGAGGTGACCTGAATCCACATAATGTCATCGTCACCAGGCAGCGGGTCGGTTAGCGCTTTGACCAAGTCAGGCTGATAAATCTTGTTGCCGGTCAGAGAGGCATCGCGCTGCATAAAGTGAAAGCCATACTTGTCACACAACGGCTTGACCAGTTCCACGCTTTCTGACGACACATAGACATTTTCTGGCGCTTCAAAGGTCAGGATTTGCTTGGCCTTGATGTCGAACAGCGAATCGTCCTGATAAAAAGGGCGAATGTTTTTATGCGGAATACGCGTGGAGCAGGTTTGCAGCGGGATAATAATTTTCATAACTTAAATCATTTCTTGACGGATGCCGTCTCGGTAATTTGTTGCAAAGCCTCGGCAAACGACATTTTTGGAATAATCTCGGCAGGCAAGGCGCTTTGTAGCGACAGATTATATAGCTTAACCCCTGTTTTTTCACTGGCCAGACGCGCCAGCTCAAAGCAGCCGCGAATATGTGGTTCGTAATAGCGCAGAAAATCTGGTGAAGGATTGTGCTGGTCGGCATAAAAATGGGCTTTACCGGTGCCACCCAAATCCATGCCCAGAATATAAATCGCCTCATAGCCCAGGGCAAACGCCAGTTGTACTGCCCAGGTGGCCACCGTTTTTCCGGCAAACACGCCTTGTTGTAAATTGTGGCTAAAGCCTATCGAGCGGCAGTAGGGCAATAAATCCGGGGCCAGCAGAATCTCAGGCGATTGCGTAAAAACCTGCAAGTATTGCTCGGCACTGCCTCTGGCCACCCCATATTTGCGACTCACCGATTCAATCAGGTAAAGGTTGCCTTGCTTCAGCAGTTCCGGCGCCCGCTCAGCAATAATACTCAGCCCTTCAAAGTTGAAGAAACAGCGCGCGCCCGAACGGACAGATTCGACGACACAATCCCACTGGCGCTCAAATACGCGGTGATCCACAATCACACAGTCGGTCGGATGGAGCTTGGCCGCACTAAATTTTTTAATCGCGCAATTGAGGCTGATGGTCGGATACGCGGCGATTTGCTGCAGATCAATCTCGGCCAGCGAAGGGCCGGAAGCGACGATCCAGCATGGTCCCCGTTGTTGTTGGCTCAGCGTATGTGCAAAAGGGATGGTGGCTATTGGCTGCTTTTTCCAGAGGACGGTGCAGCTGTGTTCCCCGCGCTGCAGGTCAAAGTCCGGGTGGCAGTTGTATTGATGCTTGAAGGCGTCACCCAATTGCCAGCGCCGGTAACCCATGCGCAATTTATCTACGAATCTCATGCGTGCGTAATCACTTCTGGTCCAGCCACTGCCTGAAGTTTGAAAACCCATGAATCAGGATGATGTACAAGGCGATCATGCTCAGCGAGAAGTTTCTGAACTCATCCTTGGTGGTGAAGTTCAGGAACAGCAGCAGGTTAGGAATAAAAATCCCCAATGTATACCGTTTGAGCATGTCATCCATTTGTTGCCAGCCAGCGCGTATCCAGTAGGCCAGCCATGGAAACAGCAAGACGTGCTGCAACGTGGGCGAGAATAATCCCAGTGTATAAAAATCACTCAATTTGAAGTAATTGACCGGATTGAGCCAGAATTTTGCGTTATCAAGCAAGTGAAAATGCAGCGCAGAATCCGTGTTCCCGGTATACGGTGCGATGATCCATTGCCGGATCAGGAAGCAGGCAATGAATTGCAGCGCAAAGTAAGCCACGCGCTTTTGCATGGGGTAGTCTTTGGCATGTAAAAAGAAAAATCCGAATGCGGCAACGAAGGCGGTTTCTTTGTTAAATGCCGTGAGCATGAGCAAGATGGACGCCAGAAATTTGCGGTCAGTCAGAAAGTAATAGGTGCTGACTGTGATACCAAGCAGTTCAAAGAAATCATAAAAATAGCCGCCACGCTTGAAGGTCAGCGGATAGATCAGGCTAAACAGCACCACGGCAAGGATAGAGGCCGAGTAGTTGTCAGAAAAGTGCAGAAAAATCTTGCGCAGGTAAATCAGCGTCAGCAGAAAACTGAGCAAAGTCAGGCCATACATCAGGTGGTAGTCCAACGCCACGCGAGGCGTCCATTCCTCGGCAGGTACATCGTGAAAGAAATGGTTTTTCAGTTTGTCGGACGAGATTATGCGTTCAAACAGCTTTTCCTGTTTCTTTTCCGGAATCTGCTGCACGGCCAGGTCAGCCAGACGCGGGACCGTTGAGCGGTAAACATAGGGCTGGTAAGCCGTGCCATCAATCACCCCTACTAGCGACGCATAGCGGGAGTCGTCGCGGAAACCCCATTTAATGAAAAAGCTGTTGCAGACGTTTGCGGTACACGCCACCAGAATCACCCAAAGAATGCTTAAGCGCAACAAATGTTTGAACGGTGGTTGCCAGAGGTTAAGAATGGGAAATTTTTGGGTCAGCGAATGAATCATTAGGAGGCCTGAACGAATAGTGAATTATTTTTATGAATTTTAACGTATTGCATCAGGGTATCACGGCCTGTTTGCTAAAAATCATGACTTTAGATTTACCGCGCCAACCGTAAAAGGTTTTGACCAGCTTGAAATTGGCTTTTTGCAAGGTTTGCACAGCGAGCTGTTCATAAGCCACATCCACCGCATCCTTGCTGATGGTGATCATATAGTAGTCATACTTCGAGATCGCCTGCTGCTTGACCAGCTCGGGAAACAGTGTATGACCCAGTACTCTATCCTGATATGGTTGGTGGGCATAAAACCGCGCATTTTCGGTGTCATAAAATACCGGTTGCTGTTGTGGGTTGATGGTCTGGATGTAGTCCACCGCCTGCCGATCAAGATCAATCGGATTTCTATCCCATAAGGAGTAGGCGAGCATGGCAACCAGCAAGCAGGCAACCCCTCGGCTACTGAGCTTAGGCCAGCGGCTTTGCAATTCAGTCATGGCAAACGCGGCGAGGAAAATAAACACGATGCCACTGGCAATGACATAGCGGCTGGAGAGGACAAACACATTCAACAAGATCACCAGGCTGACGACAAAGCTGACGCTGAGTGTTGCCATCGCCAGATGCCGGGCGGGTGCCGGTAAGCGCGACCACCAGCTCTGTTTGGGCCAGCAGATGGCAATTAATGCTGGCAGGCCGGCCGTTTTTAATGTTTTGTTGATGGCAATCAGGATCAAGGTTACCCAGAGGCTGAACAGGCCGTATTCATCCAGATCTTCACCTAATACCTGCTGGTTGATAATGGCGGCTTTTTGTTGAATAAAATCGATGCGTTCCCCAAACAGGCGCGTGACCTGAGTGACGATTTCTTGCAACCTGCCTAATTGATCCAGTCGCAATACGCCAGCGAATAAGGCGATACCTAACATCAATGCTGTGAGCAGGCTGAGGCTATTGGCGCGCAGCCAAAGCTTTATTCGCGCTGAGGCGCTTAAGCCGGTATAGGCAAGCGCGCATAAGGGCAGGGCGAGCAAATAAACTGCCGCTTCGATCCGGAATAAGGTGGCGATGACCATGGCGGCCTGAAACGCCAGCAGGTCCTGCCAGCGTTGCGTTTTAAGGCTGCGTAGCCAATATACCAGGCCCCAGGTATAGGCTGCCCAAAAGCCCTCGTCGCGCAGCAACATGCCTAATACACTGCCGACCATATATTGCGTGGAGAACAGCAGGCCATGCCCCCAGTGCAGCGTGCGCAACTTGGCGCCCGCTTCTAGCAGCAATTGTTGAAAGCCTGCGACAAACAGCACAAAGCACACTATATTCAGGCCGATGGCCGCGCTGTGTATCTCCAGACCGGTACTGCGGTGTATCAGTGCGAGCAGGCTTGGGTAGAACGGCCACGAGAACAGGCGATACGCCTGCTGCCATTGCCCGGCAGCCAGGAGTCTGGCCTGCTCAAAATACAACAGTGAGTCGTTGTTTACCCAGCCATGCTGGTTATACATAATTTTGCTGACGATCAGAAAGGCGGCCAGCAAATACAGGATTAACCACTGGGCTTGCGTGATTTTTTGCAGGTAAGAAAAGCGTTTCATGACGCAAACTCCACGCGCGTGAGTGCGAGTGTGGATAAGACTTGTTCAGGGGACAATTGTCGCAAACAATTCAAATGACCGAGCGGACATACACGCTTGAAACACGGGCTACATGACAGCCCCAGATATTGGATCACTGCATCCGGGTGCATCGGTGGCGTATGATTCGGGTCAGAAGAGCCATAAATCGCTACCAATGGCTTATCCAGTGCGGCAGCCACATGCATCAGCCCCGAGTCGTTACTGACCACGCGTTGGCACAACGACATCAGGTCAATCGCATCCCCCAGGCTGGTTTTGCCCGCCAGGTCCAGGCATCGCTGTAGCGTGAGCTGTTGGATGGAGGCAGTCACCGGGGCATCTTTCTCGGAACCAAACAGCATCACTTGCCAGCCTGCATCTAGCGCATGATTGGCGACTTGCGCGTAATACTCGGCTGGCCAGCGTTTCGCTTCGCCATATTCTGCCCCTGGGCAGAGGCCCAGCATCGGTTTGGAGGCATCGAGCTTGAAAGCGTGCAGTAATCGGTCGGCATTGGCTGCATCCGCGACCAATGCAGGTTGTGGCAAGGCGCTAGGGAGCACAGCTTGCGGGCTTAAACCCAGCGTCACAAAGCGCTCGACGGTTTTTTTGAGACGGGTTTTATCCAGCGGGCGCATGTCATTGACCAAGCCGTAACGCATCTCTCCTTTAAAACCGGTCCGTAATGGAATGCCGGCAGCCCAGGGCAAAATAGCTGATTTCATACTGTTTGTGAGTAAGATGGCTTGTGTGTAGCCTTGAACCCTCAGGCCACGGCCAAAGCACCAGCGCGCGCCTAAAGATAATTGCCCGTGTTTGAAGGGTAGGGCGATGGCTTGGGTGATTTCGGGCATGCGCGCCAGCAATGGCAGTGTCCACGACGGTGCGGCTACATCAATCTGGCAAGCGGGACGGTCCGACTTGAGTTGCTTGAACAAGCTTTGCGCGAGAACCATGTCGCCTACCCACGACGGGCCGATGACCAGAATCTTGTCAGCACTACTCATGCATGCATTTTTTTAATCAGATTGGTGGTGCTTCGGCCTTCCACCAAGTCAATCAATGCAATTTCACCGCCCCAAGAGAGCACCTCTTTACCGCCGACCACTTGGGCTGCGGTGTAGTCGCTGCCCTTGGCAATAACATCAGGTTGAACTGCCATGATCAGGTTCAAAGGCGTGTCTTCATCAAACAAAATGACCGCGTCCACAGACTCCAGGGCGGCCAGCACGCGCGCACGATCATTTTCATTCACCACGGGTCGGGTCGGGCCTTTGAGCGCAGATACTGAACGATCGGTGTTGAGTCCCAGCACCAGTTTGTCGCCCCGCTTTTTGGCCGCTTCAAGGTAAGTGACATGGCCTGCATGCAATAAATCAAAGCAGCCATTGGTAAAAACGATTTTTTGGCCTTGCTGTTTCCATCGGCTGACCTTTTGCTTGAGCTCTTCCAGTGCGCAGATTTTGTGCGCCTGTTCATTGCCTTGTGCCGTCATCAGCGCATCAAGTAATTCTGCCTTGGTAATTGGCACGGTGCCGACTTTGCCGACCACCACGCCAGCGGCAATATTGGCCAATGACAAGCTATCCAGTGCCGACAGCCCGTGCATCAGCCCAGCAGCCAGGGTGGCAATCACGGTATCCCCTGCGCCTGAGACATCAAATACTTGCTTGGCGGTGGCGTTCAGATGGTGGGTGCTGTCATCAATCAGCGTAATGCCTTCTTCGCCTCTGGTGACGGCTAGAAAATCCAGTTGCAAGCTTTGCTTGAGCGCCGTTGCTTTGGCGATTAGCGCCGGATCTTGCTGGCTGCTGTCGCAGGCTTCGGCGGTTTCTTTTTTATTCGGCGTGAGTGCAGTTGCCCCACGATATTTGCTGTAATCGCGGCCTTTAGGATCTACCAATACCGGTATCTGCCGTGCGCGGCAACGCTGGATCACCTGCTGACAGACGGTTTCGGTGAGCAAGCCTTTGGCGTAGTCTGACAAAATCACCAGGGCAGGCTGCGCTGCCAGTGCAGTGTCAATATTGGCGAGGATTTCAGCTTGTTCTCGCTCGTTCAAACTCTGGGTATCTTCCTGATCCAGACGGAGCATTTGCTGGTGTCCGCCCAGAATACGGGTTTTGGCAATGGTTGGACGATGCTGGCTGGTGAGCATGGCCTCGGTCGTAATCCCATGTGACTGCATGGCTTTGAGTAAGGTCTGGCCTTCACTATCATTGCCCATCAAGCCAATCATCTTGGTTGAGATACCCAATAATGCCAGGTTGGCTGCTACATTGGCGGCACCGCCTACGCGCTGTTGTTCGGATTTGATCAGCACAACCGGGACCGGTGCTTCAGGTGAAATGCGGTTGACCTCGCCGAGCAGGTAGCGGTCTAGCATCACGTCCCCAATCACCAGGGCATGGGCACCGTGTTCACCAAACTGCTGCACAACTTTACTGAATGCAGGATTCATCAGACTTAAGACTCCAGAATCTCGCACAAGCTGTGGCCGATAAAGATGTGCGCTTCCTGGATGCGTGCAGTCACGCTGGATGGCACCACAATGTTGTGCTTGCACAGGGCATTTAACTTGCCACCTTTGCCGCCAGTCATGCCTATGGTGGTGGCCCCAATTTCATTGGCGGTTTCAATGGCACGGACCACATTGGCGCTATTGCCGCTGGTTGTGAGGCCGATCAGCACATCCTCCGGACGACAGAGGGCTTCTACCTGACGGGCAAAAATATAGTCATAGCCATAATCGTTGCCTACTGAGGTCAGGATGGAGGTGTCTGTTGTCAGTGCAATTGAGGGCAGACCCTTGCGCTCTTTTTTAAAGCGGCCGACAATCTCTGCTGCAATATGCTGGCTATCTGCCGCACTGCCGCCATTGCCACACAGCAGAATCTTGCCCCCGCGCGCAATACAGTCACGCAGCAAGTTGCCCACGTCACTGATGAGTGGAAACAAGGGCTCCAGCGCTTGAAACATCGCCATATGGGCGGCGTGTTCGCCTTTGAGGTATTCAATATGGTTCATATCGCTCACAATCTATCGCTCAATTGTTGGATGACTTATGCGTAAGGGTCGTCTTGCATCAAATAGTTTTGCACATAGTCTTTGACGCCTTCCTCCAGCGAGGTAAACGGCTTTTTATATCCCGCATCGCGCAGCTTCTTCATCTCTGCTTGGGTAAAGTACTGATATTTGCCCTGCAGGTCTTGCGGCATATCAATATAAGTGATGTTGGGCTCTCGGCGCATACTGGTCATCACGTTGGTCGCCAGGTCTTTAAAGCTGCGTGCCTGACCGGTGCCTATGTTGTAAATCGCGCTAGCAACCGGTTTGTTTTTGAGGGCTGATTCCAGGAAAAAGCCCATCACATCCGCCACGTCTTTGACATAGACAAAGTCACGCAACTGCATGCCGTCCTCTATGCCTTCTTTGGTGCCTTTAAACAGGCGCATGGTCCCGGTCTCGCTAAACTGGTTAAACGTGTGATACGCCACGCTGGCCATGCGCTCTTTGTGATATTCATTCGGCCCGTAGACGTTAAAAAACTTGAATCCAGCCCAGGCGGGCGGGGTAGGTTGCTTTTGTGCGACTTGCTGCAACACCCACTGGTCAAAAAAGTGCTTGGAGTAGCCATAGCCGTTTAATGGCCGCAAGTTCTCAATGCTGGTATCGTCATAGCCTTGTTCACCACCGCCATACGTGGCCGCAGAGCTGGCGTAGAAAAACGGCACCTCATACTCGGCACACCAGGACCACAAGTCTTGCGAATAATGCATGTTATCCGCCACCAGCTTGTTAAAGTCACGCTCGGTGGTTGCGCTGATCGCCCCCATATGAATCACTGCCGTGATCTCATCATTCTCTTCGAGAAACTCAAACAGCTGGTCTTTATCCAGGTATTCGGCATAGTGTCTGTGTACCAGGTTTTGCCACTGATTTTCATGCGTGATACGGTCAACAATCACCAGGTCTTGCCGACCCAGTTTGTTGTTTAAATGCCAGGCCATGATAGAACCAATCATGCCTGCACCACCGGTGATAATGATCATAGGGGAACGATAAAAACGTTAAAACGCGATTATAACGCGTAATTGGGGAGGGCTGGCAGTGGAATAGGCGAGCGCTGCAAGCAAGACCAATGCGAATGAACGCTGAAATGAGTTTTTATGCTTGGTGCAAAATGCAGGAGATAGATTTGCTATCTTTGTGCACGGTTCTCAGGCAGATAAATGCTGATACTAATTTTTTGACTCAACATCACGGCGCTCTCTCCACCAACACTGGCTATCTAGATAGCGAAGCTTTGGCCAGTGTTTTCATCCTTTTGACGTGCAGCCAAGTTAGATGCTGGAAAATGACATGTCAGTCATGAGGGCTTTTAAATGTTTAAAAAATGTGATGTTCGAGCCGCAGCGTTATTTTTCAGCGCCCATTGCCAAAGCGTGTTGTTTACTCGCTTGTGCTTCAGCTGCTGCTTTTGCTGAGTCAAACTCATTACTCACCCAACCCTGCAAATGCTCCAGCGCAATATCGCGCATCGCTTCAATCCAGACGGCTTCGCTATTGAGTGCAGGGATATAGTGATAATCCCCACCGCCCACTGACTGGAACAAGTGTTTACCTTCCATAGCAATTTCTTCCAGGGTTTCCAGGCAGTCGCTGCTAAAGCCGGGACAAACGACATCTATGCGTTTGATTTGTTGTTTACCCAAGGCGTCTAGCGTGTTGGCGAGGTAAGGTTGCAACCATTCCTGACGACCGAAACGGGACTGGAAGGCGATTTGATATTGGTCTTTGCTTAAGCCTAAGGCCTCTGCCAGCAAGCGTCCGGTTTTGTGGCACTCGCAATGGTAGGGGTCGCCTTTTATCAGGTGGAATTTGGGCACGCCATGAAAGCTCATCACGAGTTTTTCTGGCTGGCCGTGTTGTTGCCAGTAGGCTTTGATATGGCTGGCCAAGGCTTGAATGTACAGCGGATGATCGTGGTAGTGCTTGATGGTACGGATGGCAGGCACATTGCGCATTTTAAGTAGTACGCGCCACACGGCATCCAGCGCCGCCGCAGTGCTGCTGGCGGCGTATTGGGGGTAGAGCGGGAATACTAAAATGCGGTCGCAGCCTTGGGCTTTGAGCGAGTCAATGGCGCTTTTCATGCTGGGGTTGCCATAGGTCATGCCGAGTTCGACGGCAAACGGGCTGTTAATGTGTTTAGCCAGACTCTGTTGCAATAAGGTTTTCTGTTGCTGGGCATAAACCATGAGCGGTGAACCTTGGTCTGTCCACACGCTGGCATATTTTTCTGCCGATTTTTTCGGGCGAATCACCAGGATGATGCAATGCAGAATCCAGCACCAGATAAAGCGCGGGATTTCGACCACACGCCTGTCCATCAAAAACTGCTGCAGGTAAGGCCGCAAGGCTTTCGCCGTGGGGGCGTCAGGCGTGCCCAGGTTAGCTAACAGGATACCCACTTTTGGTTGACTGCCGTGGGTGTAAGCAGGTTCTGGCTGGTAGTAAGTCATGAACGCATTTTAAGTGAAAAGTGCCCTTATGACTTACCTACTTTTGAAAAGTGCCGATGTTTGTTGTTGCGATAGTTAATCTGGTCGCAAATCATGCGGCTGATTTGCGACCATAATCTTTGTTTAGATCCAGGTTATTTCTTATGAATCTGGTTACCAATCACGCCACCAACCGCCGCACCACCGACCGTTCCGATGGAGCTGCCACCAGTTAAGACTGCGCCCGCGACTGCGCCTACACCCGCGCCAATGGCAGTGTTTTTACCACGCGTGCTCATAGAGCCACAGGCAGAAGTGCTCAGAGTCAGGACCAGCAGGGCAGTCCAAACCAGGGATTTCTGAAGTGAGACAGGTGATAGTTTTTTCATGATTTCCTCTCCAAAGGGATTAAACATGTGGGTATTTTAAGTAAGTGAGCAGAGCGCAGGCAGTCAATCTAAGCTGATTAGTGTGTCAGAGGAATCTGACGGGAGAATATTTCCTATCAAAGTGAAAGGAAACAAAATAGCCCTTGCCAGAGCATAACGTTGCTCTAACAAGGGAGGCTGAGTCATGTTTAACCTTGTCTTCTGCGTTTCAATCCTAAGAGGCCTAATCCCGCCAATATCAGCGCTGCGGACTCAGGTTCTGGGACTGCGTTCGCTAAGGTAATGGTCCCTGCATAGCTGGCATTTGTACCTGTACTCTCTCCAACGACTTGCAGATAGTAGCTACCTTGTTGAATGCTATTTGTAAATCCAAAAGAAAGATTGGGGCCGGAATTGAATACCGTACCATTCATGACCAGATTTTTGTTTTCATCCAGTAAGTTAAATTCCTTGAACTGAAAGGTGGTTCCTGTACCAGAAATACTGGTGAGGACTTGTTGTAAGCCATCAGTGCTAAACGAAATGTAGTCATTGAAACTTGTATTACCACTAAAAACATTGCTGAAAACATAACCGCCACCAGCTCGGGTCGCATCGTAGGCTGCAGCATACGTGGGATTAATGATTAAAGTACATAGGCACAGTGCAACGGATAAAGCGGATTTTTTCATAACAAACTCCTGAGTGATAAAAACGAGCTTGTGTCGAGCGCTTTGCGCAACATAGACAAGCATGTAGATCAGGATTGTGAAAAAACAGCAGTAGAAGGTTTATCCGACCGTGGCTGATCTCGGTGTCGGAATTATTAGCCTGATATGGTCAGGCAATATTTAGTTTGAGAGTGCGCTAGATAACAGCTTGGCCGTGATATCGACAATCGGGATAATCCGCTCATAGGCCATTCGGGTCGGGCCGATCACGCCCAGCGTCCCCACGACCTGACCATCGACTTCATAGGGCGCAGTGACCAGGCTGCATTCATCCAGTGCCAGATAGCCACTTTCGCCACCGATAAAGATTTGCACGCCATCGGCGCGTTGACTTTGATCAAGCAGTTGCATGAGCGCCGTGCGGCGTTCAAAAATCTCAAACAGTTTGCGTAAGCTGCCGACGTTGGTTGAGAGCTCATTCACTTCTAGCAGTTTGCGTTCGCCCGCAATCACCACCGCCTCTTTTTCTGAAGGCTCGGGTTGGCTGGCAGCATCCAGCGCAGCAGACATGAGGTGATTGATGTCTGCCTGCATTTGTTGCAGCTCCTGCTTGAGCTTGATCTGTACTTCTTCCAGCGTGAGCCCCTGACAGTGGCTGTTGACATAATTGCTGGCCGTGGTGAGCTCACTGGCACTAAATGCGCGGTCGGTCAGGACAATCCGGTTTTGTACCTGGCCGTCATCGGTCACCAGAATCACGAGTATTTTTTTGTCATTGATATGTAAAAACTCAAGGTGTTTAAGCACGTTGCGGCTTCGCTTGGGCGTCATGACCAAGCCTGCAAACTGGGTCAGTTGCGAGAGCATATCGGCCGCATTGTTAATGAGTGCTTGCGGGTCGGGCGAGGATAGTCCGGTTTTAAGTTGGGCGAGGGCGCGTTGATCAAGCGGCTGTATCGTCATCAGCGAGTCCACAAACAGGCGGTAGCCTTTTTTGGTGGGCACTCTGCCCGCAGAGGTATGTGGACTGGCAATAAACCCCAATTGTTCGAGGTCACTCATGACGTTACGTATTGTCGCAGGGCTGACATCCAGGCCGGAATGCTGGAGCAGAGTGCGGGAGCCTATGGGTTGCCCTTCACTGATGTAATGCTCTACCAAGGTTTTAAGCAAAATTTGCGCGCGTTTATCCACTTTAGACGATCTCATTAGAATGAGTTAGATTTTGCATCATTTGCGCCTGGGATAACAGCCCCTTTAGCTTTTCAGTTCAGGGCTTCTATGCTTTAATGCGGCATGCAATCTACATTCCGCTCAGTTGCCATTGTCGGCAAGTATATGGACACTGCTGCCTTGCAGCAAATGCAAAGTGATTTGACCCGCTTGGCACATCACTTGTTAGCCAAGGGGCTGCATGTCTGTGTGGAAGCCAACACCGCCGCCTACGTGGAACACGAAGGTTTTGAGCAGGCCTCGCTGGAACAGATAGGTAGCAAAGCCGATCTGGTGATTGTCATGGGCGGCGATGGAACCATGCTGAGCGTCGGCCGTGCTTTGCGTGAAACCGGTGTGCCCTTGATTGGCATTAATCGCGGGCGACTCGGCTTTTTAACTGACTTGCAAACGGACCAGATGCTGGACGAGATTGACGAGATTTTACAGGGTCATTTTCAGCTTGAGTCACGCATGTTACTGCATTCAGTGGTGACCAGAGCGGGCAGCCAGGTTTTGCCTGTGGTTGCCTTAAACGATGTGGTAATTAAAAGCGCCTTTCGCCTGATTGAGCTTGAGGTGCATGTGGATGGTCAGTTTGTGTCAAGACAGCGTTCGGATGGCCTGATTTTGACCACGCCGACCGGGACAACCGCATATGGTTTATCTGCCGGCGGGCCGATTATGCATCCCGATCTGGAGGCGATTTCGATCGTGCCTATCAGTCCGCACACGCTCAGTTATCGGCCGATCACCGTGCCTGCGGACAGTGTGATTGAAGTGATTGTGGTCAGCGCGGCAGACGCTCAGATGAGTTATGATGGCCAAGGCCAATTCCCTTTGGCCGCCGGAGACCATGTGCGTATTGCGCGCGCTGAGCAGTCGATTCGGCTCGTGCACCCTCAAGACTACTGCTATTTTGATATGTTACGCAACAAACTCAACTGGGGCTAATGCGCCCGTTTAACCATCTATGTTACAAGCCCTATCTATTCGAGATTTTGTCATTGTTGATGCGCTGGAACTGGAGTTCTCGGCAGGCTACACGGCACTCACCGGCGAGACAGGTGCAGGCAAATCGATTTTGATTGATGCGCTGTCGCTGAGTCTGGGCGCCAGGAACGAAGGCGATGTGACGCGCAAGGACTGTGACAAAGCCGAGATTTCCACCACGTTTGATATTTCGGGTAACCAGGCGGCTGCAGACTGGCTGCGTGCACAAGAAATGGCCGTTGATGACAGCTTGATTCTGCGGCGCGTGATTTATGCCGATGGCCGCAGCCGTGCCTTTATTAACGGTGTTTCTGCAACCGTCGGGCAGTTGCGTGAAATCGGGGAGACGCTGATTGATATCTACAGCCAGAATGCACATCACTCCTTGTTGAAAATGGCCACCCAGCGAGAAATTCTGGATGCCTATGCGCAGGCAGTGCCTTTGGCTAAAGACGTGGCTAAAAGTTATAAAGCTTGGTTTCAGTTGCATCAGCAACAGTCGGCATTCGAGAAAAATGCCAGTGAGTATGCAGACGAGTTGGCGCTGTTGCGTGACAGTACGCGGGAGTTATCACAGCTAGGCTTTGCGGCAGAAGAGTGGCTGGCCTTGCAGCAAGAGCACGTCAGGCTCAGTCATGGTGCCAGTCTGCTGACTGGCATGGAGGCGAGCTTGCAGATGATGAGTGAAGGCGAGGAGGTCAATGCGCTGGATTTGTTGTCGCAAGTGCAAAGCAAGCTCGCTGAATTGCAAGTCATCGATGCCGGATTGCAACCAATTGCAGAAACGGTCGATTCGGCGGTGATTCAGCTCGAAGAAGCGAGTCGTGCACTCAATCGGCATTTGCAAAAAAGTGAACTTGATCCCGAGCGTTTGGCTGAGGTGGAGTCACGTATTCAGATGATCCACACCGCGGCCCGCAAGTATCGGGTCAAGCCGGATGAGTTGCCAGCACTGTTGCAACAGCAGCAAAGCCGGATGGCTGAGCTGGAAACGTTTGCCGATGACGGAGCCTTGGCAAAACAGGCGCAGGCAGCGTGGCAGACTTATCAGCAACAAGCCGCAGCACTGTCTGCTATCAGACACCAGGCCGCACAAGCCTTATCCGAGACCATCACCGGACAAATGCAGGCACTGTCACTCAAAGGGGGGCGTTTTGCGGTGAGTCTGACGCCGGGCGAACCGGCTGCCTATGGCCTGGAACAAGTGGAATTTATGGTGGCCGGTCATGCCGGGGTCGAACCGCGGCCGCTCAATAAAGTCGCGTCAGGCGGCGAGTTGTCGCGTATCAGTCTGGCCTTGCAAGTGACCACCGCGTCATTAGGCACCGTACCCTGCATGATTTTTGATGAAGTGGATGTGGGCATTGGTGGCGGAGTGGCCGAAGTGGTGGGCCGTTTGTTGCGTGAACTGGGTCGACACAGGCAGGTGCTGGTCATCACCCACTTGGCGCAAGTGGCCTCGCAGGCGCAACAACATTTGCAAGTCAGCAAGTCTGAACAGCAAGGCGTGACCTTGAGCCGGATTCATGCGCTCAATGCGCATGAACGGATTGAAGAAATCGCGCGTATGCTGGGCGGTTTGCAGATTACCGAGGCGACTCGCCAGCATGCGAAAGAAATGCTGGGTGTGACAGCCTGACTTGTAGCGTTTGCCATTGTGCAAGCTTTTGCGCAACACTCAGGCTGGCGTGTGCCGGGCTTGTTGAAGGCAGGGTGATCTGCGGGATCGTGGTCTCTAAAACAACATGCTTTTTAAAGAGCTTTGCCGCCGCTTGACCATTAAAGGCAATACATTCTATGGTTGGAATGTGTTTGAGTAAGCCTGGAATATCATTTGCAATCACAGACTTCGCGACAATCGCACTATCCAGGCTGCCAGGTCGGCTGGCCGAGTGACACACATCCCATACCGCCAACTTGAGTGATTGCAACTGTTCACAGCGTTGCGCATAAGCCGTTTGTTTTGGAATCCCGAATAATGTTTCCATGATGTGCCAGAACGCGTTTTGCGGGTGCGCATAATATTGATGTTGCCGCAGGGAGGTCACTCCAGGCAGAGAACCCAGAATCAGGATTCGGGCGCCGGCACTGGCGATAGGTGGAAAACCAGCAGCACTATGCATGTGAATCTGTGGACTTAACATGCTTCTGATCGAGGCTGACAATCAAGCGTATCCAGGTCGGTGTTAAGACCTGAATAGTTGATGGTTGAATATCAGGATTCGTTACAAGACGTTTTTGTACATGTCCCATAAATAGTTAAAGAGTGATCTTGCATGCTAAAGCCATATTTTTCGGCGGCAGCTTTCTGTCTCTTTTCGATCTCTTCATCATAAAACTCTTCTACCCGGCCACATTTGATGCAGACAATATGATCATGGTGAGTGCCTTCATTCATTTCAAACACGGCTTTGCCACTCTCAAAGTGATGCCGTACCAGCAAGCCTGCCTGCTCAAATTGCGTTAAGACGCGGTAGACCGTTGCCAAGCCCACGTCTTCGCCGTTGGTGATCATGATCTTGTAGATATCCTCCGCGGACAGGTGGCGCTGCTCGCTGTTTTCAAATAGCTCCAGAATTTTTAAACGGGGCAGTGTTGCTTTCAGGCCTGCATTTTTGAGGTCTTTAGGATCATGCATAATTTTTGTCCGAGGGTTAAGTAGTATGGCGTACTTGATTCGCGAAACTACGTGGTATATTAATGTATGTAATGAATATACCGATTATAAAGTGAATCCAATGCGTAATTCTATCTTATTTGTGTTGGTTGTCGCATCTCTGGAGAGTGGGTGCGGCGCCAAGCTTCCATCAATGAAACCATTCAAGATGGACATCCAGCAGGGCAATGTGGTGACTTCAAAAATGTTAATGCAACTGCGGCCGGGTATGAACCGTTCGCAAGTCCGCTACATTATGGGGACACCGCTCATCGTAGATAGTTTCAGTGATAATCGCTGGGACTATTTTTACGAGTTACGCCAGCAAGGCCAAATTGTTGAAAAACGTCGCGTCATTCTGGATTTTGATAAGGACAGCCTGGTGGCTGTGCGTGGCGATGTGATTCCTTCGGCAGAGAACCCGGACATCAAAACCATTGTAGAAGCTCCGGTTAAAAAAGCTGAAGCAACGAAAGAGGAGTCCTGGGCGGACAAGCTGAAATTCTGGGAGGGTGATGCTCAAGCGAAGGAAGCTAAGCCAGCCAAAGCGGACTCAGCCAATAAAGTGGTCACTGCCGAGTCTCCTACGCAGGTTCAAGCAGCCGTCACTCCGCAGCAGATGGCCGATGAGGAAATTGTGCCGCATATCCCTGAGGGGGAATATAAGGCAGCCCCTACTCCGCAAGAAATGGTGAAAGCGAATCCGGCAGAGGCGAGTACTCCAGCTTTGGCGGCCAGTACACAGGCCATGAATGAAAAAACCATGGCGGCCCAAATTGCAGACACCGTTGAGCCGCCACCTGTCTTTGAACAGGATGCTGCGCCGCCTGCTGTGGCAGTACCTGCGGCTGAATCGAATACTGCAGCAAGCGCGGCTTCCACCACGAGTCCTGCCTCTGCTGCAAATGCACCTGGCGTAAGTCCATCGGCCGCGGTCGCCGCGACGGCCGCTACCGTTGCTGTTGCTGAGGCTGCCCCTAAGTCAAAAAACAGCAAAAAATCAATCGCACCTAAACCGCAGACCAAGCCCTTGTCTGTTGCGCCGGTGGCTAAGCCAGCTTCACCACCGACTACAGTCAACATGACTGAAGATGACGAGGTTATTCCTTATATTCCTGAGGGGGAATATGTCGCGCCTGTCATCCCTACCGAACAGGAAATGATCAAGGGCAATATGGCTGAAGCCAATCAGCCTGCGACGGATGCACAAGCGCATCAAGTGACTGAAAAAGGCGTTGCCCCAAAAGCAGAAGCAGCCAGCGAGCCAGCACCTACATTTATTGCGGAGCAGTTGCCAGAACCTGAACCCGAACCGGAGCTGCCGCCTCCACCTCCACCGTCAGTTTCAAAACCAGCTGTCAAAGAAGCGGTTGCGCAAGTGCCTACAGCTAAAGAGTCTGTGACGCCAAGCAGCCCTGCCGCCGCGCTTGCAGTGGCGCCTGTTGTTGCTGAACCCGCTGCATCTCCTCAGTCTGAAAGTCTGGCGGCTGCACCTGTCACGCCTGTATTACCACCAGAAGCTGCGCTTGCCAAGCCAGCCGAGCCTACTGTGGCGACCGTGGCAGAAAATGCTGCTGAGCCTTCTGCCGCTGTCGGTGATGCCGAGATTAATCAGGCAGTCGCCAATTGGGCGCAGGCCTGGCGCAGTAAGAATATTAAAACCTATCTGGCCGCCTACGCGCCTGACTTTGTGCCAGAAAACTTGCCCAGCAAAGCGGCATGGGAGGCACAACGCAAGCAGCGTCTTTCTCCCAGCCAGGGCCCAATCACACTGGTCTTGAATAATATTGTGGTGCAGCGCGATGGTGTCTCTGCGGTGGTGCAATTTGAACAAAAATATTCGGCCAAGACTTACAAAGATGTGCTGAATAAGACGCTTGAAATGCGTTATGAGCCTAGCCAAAGACGCTGGTTAATTGCGCGTGAGCGTACGGCAACGATTCCAGCCGTGGCTGCAGTAGCAGCAACGCCCAAGGTGATGTTGGCCGAGACGCCGATGGTTGCCCCTGCCATGGATCAGGCTGAAGTGGCAACACAACCTCCAGCCGCTACCCCTGAAGTCAGTGTAGAGGCGGCCGTGGATGCCTGGGCGCAGGCTTGGCGAAACAAAAATGTGAATGCTTATTTTGCTGCTTACTCGCCTGAGTTTGTGCCAGAAGGCTTGCCTAGCCGCGGAGCCTGGGAGGCGCAACGTAAAAAACGCCTGTCTCCACAGCAAGGTAAAATCACGCTCGAAATCACTGATGTGAGTGTGGCGCGGGAAGGGGATAGTGCAGTGGTCACCTTCAATCAGAAGTATGCTTCTAAAGCCTATCGCGACGAAATGGTCAAACGTCTGCAGCTCAAGCTGGATAACGCTAGCAAGCGCTGGTTGATCGTGCGTGAAAGTGCTGGCAATGGTGCAGAACTGCCAGCCACCAAGCAACAGGTGACGGCGCCAGAAGGCAGCGCAGAGCATCTGGATGGCGTGTTGGAGCAAATCGGTTTTTAATCCGTTTTTCTAAAATAGTATATAAAACAATAAGTTGAGCGAGTTATGTTGAAAGTAGTGATTGCAGGCGTGTCTGGCCGTATGGGGCATGCCCTGCTTGAAGGCGTTTTTTCTGATCCTGGCTTGCAACTGCATGCGGCCTTGGATCGTGCTGAAAGTGCCATGATTGGTCGAGATGCTGGTGAGCAGTTTGGCAAGTTGAGTGGCGTCAAAATTACTTCTGATGTTGAATCTGCATTGAAGGGGGCTGATGTGCTGGTGGACTTCACCCGTCCTGAAGCCAGTATGCAATATTTGCAAGCGTGTCAGCAGGCGCAGGTGAAGCTGGTGATTGGCACCACAGGGTTTAGCGAGGCTGAGAAAGTCAGTATTGAGGCAGCTGCCAAAAATATCGGGATTGTGTTTGCGCCCAATATGAGCGTGGGTGTCACCTTGCTGATTAACTTGGTTGAACAAGCCGCGCGCGTATTAAACCAAGGCTACGATATCGAAGTCGTCGAAATGCACCATCGCCATAAAGTCGATGCGCCGTCTGGCACGGCACTGCGCTTGGGCGAAGCCGCAGCCAAAGGCATAGACAAGGCACTGAAGGATTGTGCCGTGTATGCGCGTGAAGGTGTCACTGGTGAGCGTGAAGCGGGCACCATCGGCTTCGCAACCCTGCGCGGTGGCGATGTGGTGGGCGATCATACGGTGGTCCTGGCTGGTGTGGGTGAGCGTGTAGAGTTAACGCACAAGGCCTCCAGCCGGGCGACCTTTGCTCAGGGCGCGTTGCGCGCTGCCAAGTTTCTGGCAACCCAACAGGCCGGTTTGTTTGATATGCGAGATGTGCTTGGCTTTGACAAGAATTGATGGTTAAGCCGCTGATTTCACGCGGGCAATCATCATGCTTTAACATCCTCTGACAATACCTCGCCCTTGAGTGAGGCTTTAATCTAGGCTATAATGCCGCAATTCTGAACGGGAAGAGTCCAAAAAACTTTTCCCGTTTTGCACATCTACTCACCGCTGCATAGGGCCCTCGCAGGCATGTTGCGACCTTCAAAAGATGTGTTTCGATTCAAACTTAAGGAGCTAAAGGTGTCAAAAACAATTCCAGCGATTTTAGTGTTAGCAGATGGAACTGTTTTTAAGGGCATGAGCATTGGCGCTTCCGGTCATACTGTCGGTGAGGTGGTGTTCAATACTTCCATCACCGGTTATCAGGAAATTCTTACCGATCCTTCCTATACCGAACAAATTGTCACATTGACTTATCCGCATATTGGTAACTATGGTACCAATAGCGAAGATGTGGAATCTGGCAAAGTCTATGCTGCGGGTCTGATTATTCGTGACCTGCCCTTATTGGAAAGCAATTTCCGCAGTGAACAAAATCTTTCCGATTATCTCAAGACCAACAATGTAGTGGCGATTGCTGATATCGATACGCGCAAGTTGACCCGTATTTTGCGTGAGAAGGGTGCGCAAGCCGGCTGTATTATGGCGGGTGAGCATGTGGATGAGGCACAGGCATTGGCCCATGCACAGGGCTTCCCTGGGCTTGCCGGGATGGATTTGGCTAAAGTGGTGAGCTGTACACAAGCCTATGAGTTTACCGAGCAGGAATGGCAATTAGGCGCGGGCTTTAGCAAATCGGCTGAGCAACAGTTTCATGTAGTGGCATTTGACTATGGTGTGAAACGCAACATTCTGCGCATGCTGGTTTCACGTGGCTGTAAAGTCACCGTTTTGCCGGCCCAGGCAACTGCCGAACAAGCCTTGGCCTATCAGCCCGATGGCATTTTCCTGTCTAACGGCCCTGGTGATCCTGAGCCATGTGATTACGCAATTAAAGCGATCAAAACCTTGGTGGATTCAGGCATTCCCACCTTTGGGATCTGTCTGGGCCACCAGTTGCTGGCATTGGCCAGTGGTGCAAAAACCCTGAAAATGAAATTTGGTCATCACGGTGCCAACCATCCGGTACAGGATGTGGAAAGCAAGCGTGTGTATATCACCAGCCAGAACCATGGTTTTGCGGCTGACCCGGCGACGCTGCCTGCCAATGTCAAAGTGACGCATGTGTCATTGTTTGATGGCAGCCTGCAAGGGATCGCGCGTACAGACAAGCCCGCCTTCAGCTTCCAGGGACACCCGGAAGCCAGCCCAGGCCCGCAAGAAATGAGCGTGTTGTTTGACCGCTTTATCCAGTTAATGCAAGAAAGAAAGTCCATCTAATGGCAAAAAGAACCGACATTAAAAGTATTCTGATTATCGGTGCAGGTCCGATTGTCATTGGTCAAGCCTGTGAGTTTGATTACTCTGGCGCCCAAGCCTGTAAAGCCTTGCGGGAAGAGGGTTACCGGGTCATTTTGGTCAACTCCAATCCAGCCACCATCATGACTGACCCGGAAATGGCAGATGCGACTTACATCGAGCCCATTACCTGGCAAATCGTCGAAAAAATTATTGAAAAAGAGCGTCCTGATGCCTTGCTGCCAACCATGGGTGGGCAAACGGCATTGAACTGTGCCCTCGATCTGGACAAGCATGGCGTCTTGCAGAAATACAATGTGGAACTGATCGGCGCGACTAAAGAGGCGATTGATAAAGCCGAAGACCGCCAAAAGTTTAAAGAAGCCATGACCAAAATTGGCCTGGGTTCTGCACGTTCAGCGATTGCACACAGCCTCGAAGAAGCCTTGCAAGTGCAGGCCACGATTGGTTATCCGGCGATTATTCGCCCTTCGTTCACCATGGGCGGCAGTGGTGGTGGCATCGCCTACAATCGCGAAGAATTTATCGCCATTTGCGAGCGCGGCCTGGATGCCTCCCCAACCAACGAGTTGCTGATCGAAGAGTCGCTGCTGGGCTGGAAAGAATACGAGATGGAAGTGGTACGCGACAAAGCGGACAACTGCATCATTATCTGTTCGATTGAAAACCTGGATCCTATGGGCGTGCATACCGGTGACAGTATTACTGTTGCGCCAGCACAAACCCTGACCGACAAAGAATACCAGATCATGCGGAATGCCTCATTGGCCGTATTGCGTGAGATCGGGGTCGATACCGGTGGTTCTAACGTGCAGTTTGCCATCAACCCGAACGATGGCCGCATGATTGTGATTGAGATGAACCCGCGGGTGTCGCGCTCATCTGCGCTGGCCTCCAAAGCAACAGGCTTTCCGATTGCCAAAGTCGCGGCCAAACTGGCGGTGGGTTTTACGCTCGACGAGTTGCGTAATGAAATCACCGGCGGTCAGACCCCGGCTTCATTTGAGCCATCGATTGACTATGTGGTCACTAAAGTGCCACGGTTTGCGTTTGAGAAATTTCCGCAGGCGGATAGCCGCTTGACGACACAGATGAAATCTGTGGGTGAAGTCATGGCCATGGGTCGTAGCTTCCAGGAGTCTTTCCAGAAAGCGTTACGCGGTCTGGAAGTCGGTGTGGATGGTCTGGATTCGGTCACCGATGACAAAGACCGTATCGTCAAGGAAATGGGTGAGCCCGGTCCTGAGCGTATCTGGTACGTGGCGGACGCCTTCCGTTTGGGCATGAGTGTGGATGAAGTGTTTGATATCACCAAAATCGACCGCTGGTTCCTGGTGCAGATTGAAGAAATCATCAAACTCGAATTGTCATTGTCAGGCAAGTCGCTGGGGGATTTGACCAAAGAGACCCTGTTCCGCCTCAAACGTAAAGGCTTCTCTGACCGTCGACTGGCCAAGCTGTTGAGTACAGACCAGCATGCAGTGCGTGCTTTCCGTCAGGCGCTTAATGTGCGTCCGGTCTATAAGCGCGTAGATACCTGTGCGGCTGAGTTTGCCACCAACACGGCTTATATGTACTCGACCTATGAGGAAGAGTGCGAGTCCAATCCGTCGGACAAGAAAAAAATCATGGTGTTGGGCGGTGGTCCTAACCGCATTGGTCAGGGCATCGAGTTTGACTATTGCTGTGTGCACGCGGCGTTTGCCATGCGTGAAGATGGTTACGAAACCATTATGGTCAACTGTAACCCTGAAACCGTCTCTACCGATTACGACACCTCTGACCGTCTCTACTTTGAGCCGGTGACACTGGAAGACGTACTCGAAATCGTCAACATCGAAAAACCGGTGGGCGTGATTGTGCAGTATGGCGGCCAAACCCCGCTCAAGCTGGCGCGTGACCTCGAAAAAGCTGGCGTGCCTATCATTGGGACCACGCCAGATGCGATTGACCGTGCAGAAGACCGTGAACGCTTCCAGCAAATGCTGCATAGCCTGAACCTGAAGCAGCCGCCGAACCGCACAGCGCGTGCGCCAGAAGAGGCAATTCGCCTTGCGACTGAAATCGGTTACCCGTTGGTGGTGCGCCCTTCTTATGTTCTGGGTGGCCGCGCGATGGAAATCGTGCATGAGCAAAGCCAGTTGGAGCGCTACATGCGTGAAGCGGTTAAGGTGTCTAATGAGTCCCCAGTTCTGCTGGACCGCTTCCTGAACGATGCGATTGAAGTAGACGTGGATGCTTTGAGCGACGGTGAAGATGTGTTGATCGGCGGCATCATGCAGCACGTGGAACAAGCCGGTGTGCACTCTGGTGACTCTGCCTGTTCACTGCCGCCTTACAGCCTGAGCGACGACCTGCAAGATGAGTTGCGCAGACAAACCGTACAAATGGCCAAAGCGCTGGGCGTGAAGGGCCTGATGAACGTACAGTTTGCCGTGCAGAACAGTGGGCAGGGCGATGTGGTATATGTGCTCGAAGTTAACCCGCGCGCATCCCGTACGGTACCGTTTGTGTCCAAAGCCTGTGGCTTGCAGCTGGCCAAAATTGCGGCACGTTGCATGGCAGGTCAGACGCTGAAATCTCAAGGCGTGACCAAAGAAGTGATTCCGCCTTATTACTCGGTGAAAGAAGCTGTGTTCCCCTTCATCAAGTTTCCGGGCGTGGATACCATCCTGGGGCCTGAAATGAAGTCCACTGGTGAAGTGATGGGTGTAGGCAATACTTTTGCCGAGGCTTTTGTGAAGTCACAATTGGGGGCCTCTGTGAAGATGCCTACCGGGGGCAGAGCCTTTATCAGCGTACGTAACGAAGATCACAAAAAAGTGATCGACATTGCGCAGGACCTGGTTAAACTCGGTTTCACGCTAGTGGCGACCAAAGGTACAGCGCGTGCACTGGCCGAGCAAGGTCTGGAGGTGACACCGGTGAACAAAGTCGCTGAAGGCCGTCCGCATATTGTCGACATGATCAAGAACGATGAGATCAGTTTGATTGTCAATGTCACAGAAGACAAAAAGGCGATTACTGACTCGTATGAGATCCGCCGCAGCGCGCTTCAGAACAAGGTGACTTATTACACGACTCTGGCGGGTGCGCGTGCCGCTTGTATCGGCATGGCACAAAGCAAGGATATGGATGTCTACTCGGTGCAAGACTTGCACAAACGCCTTGGTTAACATACACTAGGCTTAGTTGATATTTAAATAAGCCACGCTCATTCGGGTGTGGTTTATTTTTTTTATACTCATTTTTTGAAGGTATTTTCATCATGGCAGTCAATCAGATTCCTGTCACCGTGAAAGGTGCAGAATTGCTCAAAGAAGAATTACAACGTTTGCGCGCGGTGGATAGACCCAATATTATCCAGGCGATCGCTGAAGCGCGGGCACAAGGCGACTTGTCTGAGAACGCAGAGTATGAGTCAGCCAAAGAGCGCCAGAGCTTTATCGAAGGCCGGATTGCCGAGCTTGAGGCGAAATTGTCCAATCTGCAAATCATTGATCCAACCATGCTCAATGCTGAGGGCCGTGTGGTGTTTGGCGCAACCGTCAGGTTTGAAGACCTTGATTCTGGCGATGCCAAAACTTACCAGATCGTGGGTGAGGACGAAGCGGATATCAAAAATGGCAAAATCTCGGTCAGTTCGCCAATTGCACGTGGCCTGATTGGCAAGTCTGAGGGTGAAGTCGTTGAAATCCAATCACCGGGCGGCGTGAAAGAGTACGAAATCATTGAGGTACTCTACGTTTAGTCCTTGCGATTGAATCATCTGGGATGCGTGAATAGCAGAAAATAGGAGCGTAGCAGCGATGGCCAAACAATCAGGACTCACCGGATGGTTAAACCCGGTCTTACTTACGTTGTGGGTGGGGGCTTTGTGGATGACCGCCATCACCGCCAGTGTGCTGTTCAAAACCATTCCTGACCATATGCTGGCCGGAAACGTAGCAGGAAAGTTGTTTACCAATGTCAGCTACATTGGGCTTGTCAGCGGCTTGTGGTTGTTGATCCAGCGGCTGGCGAGTGACGGTTTTTCCGCATTCAAGCAAGGCCTGTTCTGGGTGATCCTCATCATGTGGATACTGGTCCTGATTGGCGAGTTTGGCATCCAGCCATTATTGGCTCAGCTCAAAGCCAGTGCTCTGCCAAACGATGTGATGCAAAGTGTGTTCGCCAGCCGCTTTAAAACCTGGCATGGTGTGGCGAGTATTGCTTACATGATTGAGTGTTTGTTAGGCGTCTGGTTGGTGGTCAAGTCGAACTGAGGCCAATAAAAAAACGCGCAAAGGAATGCGCGTTTTTTGTATCAGGCGTGTTTGTGAGCTTGATTACAGCTTGGGGATCACGATCTTCGCTGAGGCTTTCACGGTTTCGCTGGCGCGATAAAACACCAGTTGTTTGCCGATATGGTGCACAGCGATGGCGCCCGCTTTATCGGCGATCTCTTCGAATAATGATTTACGCAAATCGCGGTCATCGCCCGCCACTTGCACTTTGATAAGCTCGTGGGCATTGAGGCTGACCTCAATTTCCTTGAGTACCGCGTCTGTCAGGCCATTGTTGCCTATCATGACTACCGGATTTAAATTGTGTGCCAGACCACGTAAATAAGCGATTTGTTTGCTGTTTAATTGCATGCAAAATATTCCTTGTAAACAGACCGCATTTTAGCATGAAGCAGGAATTCCCCCTATGAAACCCTCCAAAACCAGTAAAGCCTGGATGCAAGAGCATCTCAGTGACGAATTCGTCAAGCGTGCGCAAAAAGACGGCTACCGTGCCCGCGCTGCTTATAAGCTGCTCGAAATTGACGATAAAGATAAATTGATCAAGCCTGGCATGACCGTAGTGGATCTGGGATCTACACCTGGCAGCTGGTCACAGGTCGCGGTCCAGCGCATCAAAGGCCAGGGCCGCGTGATTGCACTGGATATTCTGGAGATGCATCCGATTCCCGGTGTGGAATTTATTTGCGGTGATTTTCGCGAAGAAACGGTGCTGCAGCAATTGGAGGCCTCGCTGAATGGCAAGCTGGTCGATCTGGTGATTGCCGACATGGCGCCTAACATGAGCGGACTCAAAGATGTTGATCAGGCAGGGGCGACTTATTTGACGGAACTCGCCCTGGATTTTTGTCAGCATTGGTTGAAACCGGGCGGCAACTTTCTGGTCAAAGTCTTTATCGGCAGTGGCTTTGAGGAAATTGTGAAACAAATGCGAGGCCAGTTTGCCAAAGTCGTTACACGTAAACCTAAAGCCTCGCGTGATCGTAGCAGTGAAGTGTATCTGCTGGGCTTGCAGCGAAAAGCTTGAATTGCAATGCTTTTTTGCGTTTAGTTTGATCGCACAAGCAAAAAAATGGGTATACAATGCCATTGAAGGCTTGAAATTATGGGCTTTGCCTCCATTGTTTTCTTAGGGATTCTCCCTGCCTTTCGTTTTTAAAGTTAAGGAACCACTTTGAATAATCTACTGAAGAATATCGCGATTTGGGTAGCAATTGCCTTGTTGCTGATGACGGTATTTAATCAATTTAGCGGCACGGGCAGAAGCAGTGGCCAGGTGGTTTACTCTCAGTTCATGCAAGAGGTCAAGGATGGCCGCGTAGCCAAGGTGCAGATTGATGGTCGCTCTTTGCATGTGACTACCAACGAGGGCAAAAACTATGAGACATTCTCGCCTTCCGATCCATGGTTGGTATCAGACCTGCTTAAAAATAACGTTATCGTAGAAGCTAAGCCAGAAGAGCATGAGTCCATGCTTATGAGCATTTTTGTCTCCTGGTTCCCCATGATCTTATTAATCGGTGTATGGATTTTCTTCATGCGCCAGATGCAAGGTGGAGGCAAGGGTGGTGGCCCATTCTCGTTCGGCAAGAGCAAGGCACGTCAACTGGATGAATCCAACAACAGCACCACATTTGCTGATGTGGCCGGTTGCGATGAAGCCAAAGAAGAAGTGGCTGAGTTGGTTGAGTTCTTGAAGGACCCAAGCAAGTTTCAGAAACTGGGTGGCCGCATCCCGCGTGGCGTATTGATGGTAGGCCCGCCTGGGACCGGTAAGACCTTGCTGGCCCGTGCGATTGCCGGTGAAGCCAAAGTCCCGTTCTTCAGTATCTCTGGCTCTGACTTTGTGGAAATGTTTGTTGGTGTGGGTGCTGCGCGTGTGCGTGACATGTTTGAAACCGCCAAAAAGAACTCCCCTTGTATCGTATTTATCGATGAGATTGATGCGGTCGGTCGTCACCGCGGTGCCGGTACGGGTGGCGGTAACGATGAGCGCGAGCAAACGTTGAACCAGATGTTGGTTGAGATGGATGGTTTTGAGGCCAATTCCGGTGTGATCGTGATTGCGGCAACTAACCGTGCCGATGTTCTGGATAAAGCATTATTGCGTCCTGGCCGTTTTGACCGTCAGGTCATGGTCGGCTTGCCAGACATCAAAGGTCGTGAGCAAATCCTCAATGTGCATATGCGTAAAGTGCCCATTGATCCAGATGTGAGAGCGGATATTCTTGCCCGTGGTACACCAGGCTTTAGTGGTGCTGATCTTGCTAACCTGGTCAACGAAGCGGCATTGTTCGCTGCACGTCGTAATAAACGCACGGTAGATATGCAAGATTTTGAGGATGCCAAAGACAAAATCTTCATGGGCCCAGAGCGCAAGTCTATGGTGATGCGTGAAGAGGAGCGTTTGAATACGGCCTATCATGAGTCTGGGCATGCGGTGGTCGCCAAGTTGCTGCCGAAAGCGGATCCTGTGCACAAGGTCACCATTATGCCGCGTGGCTGGGCGCTGGGCTTGACCTGGCAGTTGCCTGAGCATGACCGTATCAGCAATTACAAGGACAAAATGCTGGAAGATATCTCGATTCTGTTTGGTGGCCGGATTGCTGAAGAAATCTTCATGCACCAGATGTCTACCGGCGCTTCGAATGACTTTGAGCGTGCGACTAAAATGGCGCGTGACATGGTGACCAAGTTCGGGATGTCCGATTCGCTGGGGACCATGGTCTATGCAGGTAGCGAGCAGGATTCCTGGATGGGCAGTATGTCTTCACGGACCGTCTCAGAAGCCACGCAGCAAAAAGTCGATGCTGAAATTCGCCGTATCCTGGATGAGCAATATGCGATTGCGCGCAAATTGCTTGAAGATAACCGCGACAAAGTGGAGGCGATGACTAAAGCCTTGATGGAGTTCGAAACCATTGATGCTGATCAGGTCAATGACATTATGGCTGGTTTGCCAGTGCGTCCACCCAAGCAGAAAAATGGACCTACCATTAGTTCTGGTGGCAGTGGTTCAGGCACCATGGTAAACCCGGCACCACAACCAACGGCAAAAGGCGATGATACTGAGACCTAAAGCCTAACTAAAGATTGAGGTTCAGGTTGGCCACATGTTTGTGACAACCTGGCTTTCAGTTAAAATAACAAGGCTGGCTTTTGCCAGCCTTTGTTTTTTTGGAAATCAATGACCTATGCTCTTTCATTGTGGACGTTTTCGTCTCAATTTTGACCAGCCCCAAGTCATGGGTATCGTCAATGTTACGCCGGACTCCTTTTCCGATGGCGGTCAATTCCAGCAGGTGGATGCCGCGGTGCATCATGCGTTGACATTGATCGAACAAGGCGCCGCGGTGCTCGATATCGGTGGTGAGTCTACGCGGCCTAATGCGACACCTGTCTCCCTGACCGAAGAATTACAACGCGTGGTGCCGGTGATAGAGGCACTGGTCGCACGCGATATTCCCGTTCCGATCTCCATTGATACTTATAAGCCTGCCGTGATGCAGGCCGCGATTGCGGCTGGCGCCAGCATCGTCAATGATGTGAGAGGCTTGCAGGAACCTGGCGCGCTTGAGGTGGTTGCCAAGAGCGATGCCGGTGTTTGCATCATGCATATGCAAGGCATGCCGCAAACCATGCAGCTGGGTCCTCATTATGAGGATGTGGTGGCTGAGGTGAAACTGTTTTTGCAGACCCAGCGTGATATATGTCTGGCGGCAGGCATCGCCCAAGACCGCATTATGCTGGACCCAGGCTTTGGCTTTGGTAAAACGCGCGCGCACAATATTGCCCTGGCCAAGGCTTTGCCTGAATTTAGCGAACTGGGCTGCCCATTGCTGGTTGGCCTGTCGCGTAAATCGGTATTGGGACAAATGACGGGCAACGATGTCGACGCCAGATTGCACGCCAGTGTAGCTGCTGCCGTAATTAGTGCCATGCAAGGCGCACATCTGTTACGCGTGCACGATGTCAAGGCGACGGTTGAAGCCCTCAAGGTGGTTGCTGCACTTAAATAGCCAGCTCAGCATGACCATACATAAGCATAACGATTAAAGGATACACACATGGGTAAGCAATATTTCGGTACAGATGGCATTCGCGGACGCGTCGGAGAGTCGGTGATTACGCCAGAGTTTGTCATGCGCTTGGGCTATGCAGCCGGACGTGTATTGGCCAGCCATGAACACTTGCCTGCGGGTAAACGCCCCACAGTATTGATAGGCAAAGATACGCGGATTTCTGGCTATATGCTGGAAGCGTCCCTGGAGGCCGGATTGTCTGCTGCTGGGGTGGATGTGCTGCTGACTGGCCCCATGCCGACGCCTGCCGTGGCTTATCTAACGCGTGCCTTGCGTGCGCAGGCCGGCATTGTGATTTCTGCTTCACACAACCCTTATTATGATAACGGGATCAAGTTTTTCTCTGCGCAGGGCACCAAGTTACCGGACGAGATCGAGTATGCGATTGAGGCCGCGCTGGCTCAGCCCATGCAGGTCATGGATTCCGCGCAACTGGGCAAAGCGAAGCGTGTCGATGACGCAGCGGGCCGCTATGTCGAATTCTGTAAAAGCACGTTTCCCAATCACCTTGATCTGCGTGGCCTCAAAATTGTGCTCGATTGTGCGCATGGCGCCACCTACCATGTCGCGCCGCCGGTGTTCCATGAGTTGGGGGCAGACGTCATCGCTATAGGCAATCATCCTGATGGCCTCAATATTAACGAGCAGGTGGGTTCCACTCACCCGCAAGCCCTGCAAAAAGCCGTGGTGGAACATCAGGCAGATTTAGGCATTGCCTTTGATGGCGATGGCGACCGTGTCATGATGGTCGATGGTGCAGGTAAGCTGCTGGATGGTGACCAGTTACTTTATATTATTGCCATGGGCCTGTATGCCAAAGGCAAACTCAAGGGCGGCGTGGCCGGTACCCTCATGACAAATTTGGCCCTGGAACACGCCTTGCAAAAGCATCAGATTCCGTTTGGCCGTGCCAATGTCGGCGACCGCTATGTGTTGGAGCTGTTGCAGGAAAAAAACTGGAAACTGGGCGGGGAGAATTCTGGCCATATCCTCACGCTGGATAAACACTCGAGTGGTGATGCGATTATTGCTGCCCTGCAGGTGTTGCAGTCCTTGCGTGAAAGCGGCAAGTCCTTGCAACAGCTGGGTGCTGACCTGACGCTATATCCGCAGGTGTTGATTAATGTAACCACCAAACAAAAGCTGGACTTGAACCAGGCGGCCGTGCAAACCGCCGTGCAGCAAGCCGAGACGGCGCTCAAAGGTGAGGGCAGGGTCTTGTTACGTGCTTCTGGCACTGAGCCCAAAATCCGCGTGATGGTGGAGGGCCTAAACCACGCGTTGGTACAAGCGCAGGCAGAGCAACTGGCAGCAGTGATTCGTCAACTGGCTGCCTGAGTGGCTTGGCTCCTTTGCAAGCAGCCGTCTTAGGCCGCCAGCTGATTTTGATAGACCGTGAGTTGTGGGAACGGAATTTCAATCTGTTGCGCATCAAAGGCATTCTTAATCCGCTGTAAATAAGCGCGCTTGACTGTCCATTGTTCCAGCGGCCGTACCTTGATGCGGCAGCGGATGATGACGGCAGACTCGGCCAGATTGTCCACCCCGGCAATTTCCAGCTTATCCAATACTTTATTAGCCAGCTCGGCATCCTGCACAATACTGGCACCCACTTCATGCATGATTTGCATCACTTTACTGAGGTTTTCCTCATACGCCACCCGGATATCCATCACGGCATAGGCAAAGTCGCGTGAGCGATTGGTTACCGTGGTGATCTGGCCATTGGGCACATAATGCACATTGCCTTCGTAATCGCGCATCTTCACATAACGCAGCGTAATTTCTTCCACCAAGCCAGCTTTGTCGGCAATTTCCACGACATCATCTTTGCGAATCTGGTTTTCGAGTAGCAGAAAAAAACCATTAAAATAATCCTTGACCAAGCTCTGTGCGCCAAAACCCACTGCCAAACCAACGACCCCGGCTGCCGCCAGTACCGGCGCAATAGAAATCCCAAGCTCATGCAGGATTTCAACCACGGTAATCGCCAGAATCACGGTGGTGACGATATACCGCAGCACCATGCTGAGCGTGTTGAGGCGTTTGATCTCTTCCAGGTTGTCTACTTGCCTGGAGTTGAGCTTATCTCTGAGTTTCACAATCAGGCTTTTGCTCAGCCGGTTGAGAAAATAAGCCACGCCAATAATGAAAAAAATACGCAGCAGGGTTTTTACCAGCGCCAGTATTTCCGCTGGTTGCTCTATTCCTAAGTATGTAAACCAAGACATGGTGTCAAACACTCCTTTCGATCAATAAAGTAAATGCACTAACTGGAGAGCCAGTAAGCGGTCAGGGTCGGGATTTCTAGAGTCTCCTGCTCGGTGGAGATCGTTGAGCCACTGCATAAATCCGTCATCATCCTGGCTTTAAACAGGCTGCGTTGCTTAAACGGCTGCAGGTTGACCTGTTGCGCTTGTGTGGCAAAGTTGGCAATTACCACCACGTTGGCATGCATGCCCGATGGCACATAGCGGTGGAAGGCGAACAGGTGCGGATTGTCTTGTGTAATCAGCGCGCGGTTGTTTAAATCGGCAAAGGCTGAAGTCTCCTTGCGGATCGCAATCAGTTGCTTGATCTGGCTGAAAATCCGTTGTTCGACGGTGCCTGGCTGGTGACGACGCGCCATCACCTCCCAGTCCAGTGTCGGTCTGTGTACCCAGCGGTTGTCGTGCATTTTGTTTTCATCTTGCAGATAACTGTCGTTATTGAGCGTACCAACCGCATCGCCATAGTAAATCAGCGGGATCCCGCCAAACGACAAAATCAGGTTATGCAACAAGACGATGGTTTTGATCGCATTTTCAATCGCCAGCGGATCCTGTGTTTGCAGGGCCATTTCCAGCCCGGCCAGTGACGCCAGCGCACCAGATATGCGGGCATCGCCGGTTTTTTTGTTGACGCCAAAGGCAAAGCCGCGTGCATTCGATTCAGGGTAATGTCCGGTGTAATAATCGACCAAAAAGCGGCGATGTGACACCGGTTCAAATCCGGCTTCGATAATGGCTTTATCACTAAAGCCAAGACCAATATCATCATGGCAGCGCACATAATTGAGCCAGGTTGCGCGGTCCAGTTTTTCCGGCAAGTCCTCCACGCCCTTGGTCAGTAATACGGTACGTTTGGTGGCGACTGCATCCCAAAGTAGTGCCATAAACGTGGCGTTATAGGCAATTTCACATTCCTTGGCGTTAATGGCATCTTCACCAAAGTATTTGATAATTTCTGTCGGCGAGACAATCGCTTCGGCAATAAAGATCACGCCGGGGGCTGCAATCTGGCAACAATCCTTGAGCAATTGCAAAATCAGGTGGGCTTCGCGCTCGTTCTGGCAGCTGCTACCGATTTTTTTCCACAAAAACGCTACGGCATCCAGCCGTAGAATATCTACGCCCTTGTTTGCCCAAAACAGAATGATGTCCACCATCTCAATAAATACGGCAGGGTTGGTGTAGTTGAGGTCCCACTGGTAATGATTAAAGACCGTCATCACCCATTTGCCGGTGTCGGCGTTAAAGGTAAAACTGCCTGGGGCCTGTTCAGGAAACACTTCCGGCATGGCGCTTTCAAACAGATCAGGCAGCGTGCGGTCAGGATACATGAAGTAATAATCCTGATAGGTCTGGTTGCCTTGTTTGGCTTGTTGCGCCCAGGCATGCTCATCTGAGGTATGGTTGACCACCACATCCAGCGTTAGCAGGATTCCGCACTGCTGCATGGCGGCAATCAACTGTTCCAAATCCTCCATCGTGCCATGGCGCGCATCCACTTTCCTGAAGTCGCGCACCGCATAGCCGCCATCATTCTCATGCGCCGGGCAGTCACAAATCGGCATGATATGGACGAGGTTGATGCCGAGATCTTGCATATAGGGCAGCTTGTCACGCATATTTGCCAGGCTGCCCGCAAAGCCCTGGCTGTAGAGCGCCATGCCTACCCACTTTTGCTGCATAAACCAGTCATGGTTTTTTTCGCGCTCCAGGTCTTTTGCGCGCAAATGTGGCGCGCGCTGTGCATATTGTGTCGCCAGCACCTCCACCAGCCGCCCCAGTTGTGGCTTAAAGTCTTCGCGCTGACCATAAAGATGCTGAAACAGCGAATAAATGGCGTAAAAGTTAGCACCCAGCCGAGTATAAAAATAGTGCCAGTCTTTGCCAGCCGGTTGTTTGAACGAAGACAGAATCTCGTTCAACACCGCGTGGGAAATTTGTTCGTACATGTATCGAGGTCCTTGTTGATCTGATTATTTCAGGCTGTTGCGCTGCCGAATTTATAATGGCGCATGCCCTCCAGAATGCCGTGGGCATGCGTGGCCTCGGCAAAAAAGATCCGTGGCATGCCTTTTAAATGTGCCAGTTCTTCGCTATGGTTACCCACTACGACGGCCATGGTGTCGCCCATCAGCATCTCAATATCATTGCCAGAGTCGCCTGCCACTAAGAAGTTGGCCAGTGGCAAATCCCATTTGTAAGACAAATAGCGGATGGCATGGCCTTTGGAAGCGCGAACCGGCAAGATATCCAGAAACTCACCGTGTGAATAAATGATTTGCGCGTGCAGCCCCTGTTTGCGCAGATGCTGTCGGATTTTTTTCACAGGCGGCATCTTGCTGGCATCCACCACATAAGAAATTTTGAATTCACGCTGGTTTTCAGCAGATTGCAGACGTAGCCCAGGCAACTCCGCTAACGCTTTCAGCAAGTCATCACGTCGCCATAAATGGCGGATATGGTTAGCCCAGCCGATATCTGGCGTGCGGTTGAGCCCATAGTGAATTTCCGAGCCGACGGAGGTAATGAGCACATCCGGGATAGGAATATTGTTTTTACGCAATATCTCAATCGCACTCTCCAGTGGGCGGCCGGTGGCGATGCCAAAAATGTTATAGCCGACATTGGCCACCAGCCATTCCACCAGGTCAAGCTGCCCCTGTTGGTTGCCAAGCAAGGTGTTGTCTATGTCTGTGATAAATGCATATTTTGCCAGCGGGATCGGTGACTTGCCTTGATGCAGCGCGACTTGCTGCTTGCGCAGGTTTTTGCGTTGTTTTCTTAGCAGTTGGTGTACCTCTCTGACATATTTGTTCACATGGCCCGCCCAGGTGTAATGGCGTTTGACGTTCAAGACGCCGCTCTTGGCCCATTTGTGCCAGCGTGCTTTATCCGTGAGGGCTGAGAGCAGTGCGTCTGCAATCGCATCGCTATCGAGCGTGTCTACCAGCAGGCCATGATGACAATTGGCCAGAATATCGCGCGGACCGCCATCATCTGGTGCAATCACCGGCAGGCCGCAAGCCGCGGCTTCGAGCAAGGTCAGCCCAAAAGGCTCAGTAAAGGCGGCGTTGATAAATACGCCACGGCTTTTGGCCGCCATGCGGTACAGCTCTGGGATATCTTCTTGCGCATGACTTTTGGGAATCGCTACTTTGCCCCATAAGTCATAGGCATCAATATCCAGCAGCAATTCATTCAACACCTGTGCCTGCGATTTTTCCAGGTCTCGAATGCGCTCTCGGCTACCGGCGACCAGCACCAGGTTAGCCTTCTTTTGCAGCGCCGGGTGGCTGCCATAGGCTGCTAGCAAACCCTTGATGTTTTTGCGCACCTCGGGCCGGCAAATACACAAAATCATCGGCTTTTTCGGGTCATGCAAAAAGCGATGGATACTTTGCTCCAGCGTTGCCGGTATTGCCCGGCGGCCTGGCGGCGAAAAGCGCGATGTATCTGTACCGGGCGGGATGACGCGGAATCGCTGATGATCGGCTTGCGCATACATGCCATATTGCAGCTCAACTTCCTGGCGTGTGCTGGTCACGATCATCGAAGCATGCTGAATCAGCGCATCCTCCTCGGCAATGCGGCGCTCAAAATTAAACTGCTTTTCAATCTTGTCTGCCTTGCGTCCACTGGAAAGCAGCCGCGCCTGCTTGGGTTTGCCCAGTGAATGGCCGGTATGAATGAGCGGAATGCCCAGCAGCATAGACAACTGGCGGCCCACATAGCCGGCGTCGGCATAGTGGGAATGGATCACATCTGGCAAGCGGCCTTGTTGACGTAAATAGTGTAGGCAACGGTCCACCATCTGATCCAGATGTGGCCATAACAACTCTTTGCGGATGTAGCGCTTGGGCCCGCATGGAAAGCGGATAATGCGGGCCTTATCGCTAAGTTTCTCTTCAGGCTGCGCATAATCGCTCGCCACCTGCGGGTCGTCGATCAACCGCGTCATCAGATCGACCTTGCCGACCTGCGGATGCTCCGCCAATGCATTTGCCAAATCCAGTACATAAGTGCATTGTCCACCGGTATCGGCATCCACGCCCAGCTCAAGTTGCTGGCCACGAATCAAACCATGTACGCTGATTAGCAGCACGTACAAGGATTCTGAGGGTTCTTTTTTATTCACACGCATGGCTACCTCCACTGGCTCACCACAAAGCAAGGCAATTGCACCTCAGGCCTGGCAACTGCAATTGATCATGATGAAAAATGCTGCAGGACTTCACGTCCATTAGATTGAAAGATGCTGCTTGCATCCATGTTTTCCGCGAGGGAAATAAGCGGGATATCAGGCCTGTAATACCCCTATTTCAACTACAGGCTAATAAATTGACATCAATTTAAAATAAAAAGTTTCAACTTTTAACAAGATCGCAGGCAATAAAAAAGCCCTGACCAACAGGGCAGGGCTGATTTTTTACATGAGTTAGAGGCTAGTAGGCTTGACCAGTAGCATAGAATACGCCACCCGCAATATGGTGGATGGTGCGTAACTCGTCATGCCCCTCAAAATGCCAGCGGCCATCACTAAATATACGCGCATCGGCATGTGCCGCCACCACTTCCGCAATAAATAAATCGTAAGTGTTCTGGTTATGCGGCTCGGGGATAATCTTGCACTCCAGCCACGCCACGCAATCCTTCACCAGTGGCGCGCTAATCTCTTGTGCGGCAAAGGTCTCAATGCCGTATTCCGCAAACTTGTCTGTGCCTGCCAAATCGCGGCCGCTGATACTGCCTACCTTTTTCACCATCTCGATTTGCTTCACGCACGGCAGGTTGATAGCAAATGTTCCTTCGGCCTCCATCAACTCGCGGCTGTAGGTTTTGCTGTCAATGACGACGGTGACTTTGGGTGGATTAAAGTCTAAAGCGCACACCCAGGCGGCGGCCATGATGTTTCTCTTGTCCGCATGGGCAGAGGTGATAATGGTTGTCGGCCCGTGGTTGAGTAAGCGATGTGATGAAATTAAGTCTACTTGTTTAGCCATTTTGTTGAACTAATTAGTTGGTAAGAGTCATTCCCAATTGATCTTTAGAAGCAAATCAATTTCTTTGGAGACTGACCTCCTAAATTCGGCGCAAATGTCTGCCAGACCTTGCTCGATTTTTATTGATTGAATTTCCAAGTCATGATCTTTTCTTAAATCAAGGTTAGGAATATTTAGTAATTTATATCTGAAAGACTTCTCAATATTAATGTTATCCAAAAGTGCAGGGTCATTTTTTGCTTCTTTCTCAAAAGAATTAAATTTATTGATATAGCTAAGTTTTAGTTGATTCAGCTTTTCGGATGTTGAATTAACATGCGCCAATAAAGTCTGGTAATCGCTTTCCCTTAAAGAGTCTTTTAGTGCTTGATATTTGTAGAATGGAGTGAAAATGCACTTATTCATATCAATATTGAAAGACTCCGCTAGGAGTTCTTTGATTGTCAGCCTTTTCTTGAAGTTATCAACAGCGTTTTCCGGTAATTTATTAATGCCGGTACAGTTGTAAATCGAGACTTGGACAAAGTTTTTAAGTACTTCATTTCTGTTAAGTTTGTAGGATTTGTCTAGTTGAAGCTGTACTTCTTTAAGCTCTAATTCTTTTTTTGCTATTTGTTCATCTAATAATGATTTTTGATAAACAGGCAATACTGTGTAGACATAGCCATAAGCGGCGATAATTAAGAGCCCAAGTTGAGATAAATGACTAAGCCTTGCTAGCCATATATCAATAAATTTTCTGTGAGAAACTTTCTTAATGTACTTTCGCATCAGCAACTCTTGAAATAGGCTTATTTACAAACCGTCATAAATTAGCGTTTATATGTAACAGCTTTTTGTTTTAAGGTATCCCCGCTAATATTTTCTGTAACTACATAAGGCGTACCATGCAGTTCAGCTATTTTTTTTGCTGCTTGAGCAGCGCGACGTAGTGCTTGATCTATATCCTCAAACTCTTTTTCTATCAACTTTTCTTTTTCAGTCATAGATTTACGCCTCGTGAGATTGATTTTGGTTCGTTGCCAGAATTGTCATACAAAGACCATGAATTTACTGTAAAGCTCATGAAAGTTATTTAAGCCAGCTTTGAATCTACGCCTAATGTCGCTTCTGGGATATTGTGCCCACCAGCGGAAACTCTTGCGGCAACCCTGGCGATTGCAATTTCTGGGTCAGGCAGGCTGAGGAAAGTTATTGTGATGTGATAGCCAAGTTTTTTCCATGCAAGAATATCTTTTGCATAGGTTTTGCCTGAAAGCGTTGTTTCAATCGCAAAACTGTTGCCAGCTTTCACATTAGACTCAATTTCTTTCAGCATGAGTCTTGCCGCTTTTACCGCAGCCGTTTCAGGAGAGAAGGGTGCCAACCCGGCCGCAATAAGGTCGGCATTGATAAAGATTGGACAATTGGCCTCATTAGGCAAGTATTCACGGGCAAAGGTAGTTTTTCCTGCGCCGTTTGGACCTGCAATAATGATGACTTTTTTCATCGGCCTAGAAGTTGGTCAATTCTTTCAAAAACGACTTCGGCTGGGATGGTTTTTACTTTGTTAGAAAGGATGTCATCCAGACGTTGCTTGGAAATAGTTAGCCACGCTTGCTCATCCAAGCTGAGTTCCCGCCTTTGAGGGAAAGATGAATGATTGGCGTGGCTCTTATCCATTATTTCTGCCAAGTATCCTTCAATGTCACCGTCCTGTTAAACACTGGCTTACCTGCCACACTGTCTTTGCGGTCGGCGACAAAATAGCCGTGACGCTCAAACTGGTAACTGTCGCCTGGGTTGGCTTCCTGGGCGCTTTGTTCCAGCTGGGCAGTGATGACTTTGACAGAATCAGGGTTAATGTCATCCAAAAAGTCTTTATCGCCACTGCCTGGATGCGGGTCTTTAAACAGTCGGTCATACAGGCGGATTTCTGCGGTGTAGGCGTGATTGGCGCTGACCCAGTGGATATTGCCTTTGACTTTAACGCTATCAGCCCCCGGCGTGCCGGACTTGGTGTCTGGCAGGTATTCGCAATGCACGGTGGTGACGTTGCCAGCCGCATCTTTTTCACAGCTCAGGCATTTGACCACGTAGCCGTAACGCAGGCGCACCATGTTGCCTGGGAACAGGCGGAAGTAGCCTTTTGAGGGCTCTTCCATAAAGTCTTCGCGCTCTATCCACAGCTCTTTGGAGAGTTTGACCACGCGTTTGCCCAGCTCAGGGTTTTGCGGGTGGTTAGGGGCGTAGCAATCTTCGTCTTGGCCCTCTGGGTAATTATCAATCACCAGTTTGATCGGGTCGAGCACGCCGATTTTGCGCGGTGCGGATTCGTTGAGGACTTCGCGCATACAGTCTTCGAGGATGCTGTACTCTATCCATGAGTCCGCTTTAGACACGCCGATGCGGTCAGTGAATAGTTTGAAACCTTCAGGAGCATAGCCACGGCGACGCGCGCCCGCCAGTGTCGGCAAGCGAGGGTCGTCCCAGCCAGTGACGTGTTTTTCTTCGACCAGTTGAATCAGCTTGCGTTTGGAGAGTACAACATAGGTCAGGTTGAGGCGTGCAAACTCATATTGGTAAGGCACCGGTTTGTTAATCATTCCGGCATCAGCCAGATTGTCCATCAGCCAATCGTAGAAAGGGCGCTGGTCTTCAAATTCTAGCGTGCAGATGGAGTGGGTTATGGTTTCCAGGGCATCCTCAATCGGATGCGCGAAGGTGTACATAGGGTAGATGCACCATTTGTCACCGGTGTTGTGGTGGTGGGCGCGGCGGATACGGTAAATCGCGGGGTCACGCATATTGATGTTGGGCGAGGCCATATCAATTTTCGCGCGTAACACCATGCTGCCATCGGCGTGCTTACCATCGCGCATTTCTCTGAAGATGCGCAGATTTTCTTCTGCACTGCGGTCGCGGAATGGCGAGTTTTTACCTGGCTCGGTCAGCGTGCCGCGGTTGATACGCATTTCATCGGCGCTTTGCGCATCGACATAGGCTTGTCCGCGTTGAATCAAGGCCTCGGCAGCGGCATACATAAAGTCAAAATAATCGCTGGCAAAGTAGAGATTGTCTTCTTTGCTGCCATCCGGGCGGGTATTGTCCCAGTCAAAGCCCAGCCACCGCACCATCTCAGTGATGCTATCTACATATTCCTGGCTTTCTTTTTCTGGGTTGGTGTCGTCAAAACGCATATGACAGATGCCGCCATAATCACGCGCTAACCCAAAGTTGAGAAACACCGATTTGGCATGGCCGATGTGCAAATAACCATTCGGCTCGGGCGGAAAACGGGTGCGAATTTTAGCAAAATCGGTTTGTCCGGTGGCGTGATGCGCGGCATCGCCTGGCGTACCAGCCCATTTCTTTTCGGCATATTTTTCTTCGGTAAGGTCTCTATCAACAATAGCGCGGATAAAATTGGAGGCGGCGGGGATCGGTTCTTTTTGTGTAGACATGGCGGTTCTTGAAGTTGCTAAAGTGTGCTTATTTTACACGGTTAGCGACCTGACCCAAAACGCTTAATACAGGGCGTTTCGGGCTTTTATCGCCCGGCCTGACAGGGCGGGTATGCTACACTGCGGGCTATGAATATACGCATGATTATCGCCACTCACCGGTTGTTATGAACAAGCTGGCATTTCCTATTCTGGCCGTGCTGGCGGATGGCAAATTTCACTCTGGTGAAGACTTGGCCCAGCGTTTTGGCGTCACGCGCGCCACGGTATATAACGCGATTCAATCTGCTGAGCAGCTAGGCATCAAGGTGTTTTCAGTCCGTGGACGCGGATATCGCTTGCCCAAGCCGCTGACCTTGCTCGATGCGGATCAAATTACCCAGGCCTGTGGTGACTATGCGCCCTGGTTTCATGTGCAAGTGCTGGCGCAGGTGGATTCAACTAACCGCTATTTAATGCAGGAGAGTGCGCGCGGTATTGCCCATGCGACCTGTGTGGCGGCGCATATGCAGACAGCCGGGCGCGGTCGACGCGGCCGTTCCTGGCATTCTCAATTGGGGGGTAGCCTGACTTTTTCATTGCTCTGGCGCTTTCAATGTGGCGCGGCGGGCTTGTCTGGCTTGAGCCTAGTGGTCGGTTTGGCTTTAGTACGGGCGTTGCACACGATGGGCTTAACCAGCGTGCGCTTAAAATGGCCGAATGACTTGCTGGTGTTGCAAGCGGGCAGTTGGCACAAGCTGGGCGGGATTCTGATTGAGCTGCAAGGGGATATGGAAGGCCCAAGTGCAGCCGTGATCGGCATAGGCCTCAATTTGGAATTGGAGGCCGATTTACAACAGCAGATTGACCAGGCGGCGATGGGCCTAAATCAGTTGGCGGGTGCGCCTGTAGACCCTAACCACTTGCTCGGCCACTGCTTGAACCAGTTGGCGCAACACTTAAGCCTGTTTGCCGAGCATGGTTTTGCCTATTTTCAGCCCGAGTGGACGGCGTATCATGCTTTTGAGCAGCAAGCTGTGAATCTGCTGTTAGCCAATGGCCAGTCGGTTCCCGGTCGCGTGGTTGGCGTAGCTGAAGAGGGCAGTTTGCTGGTGGAAACCGCTGCCGGTATTCAGCGCTTTAACGCAGGCGAAATCAGTGTGCGGAGTGCGGCATGAAACTGCTGATTGACGCTGGCAATAGCCGCACCAAATGGGCCTGGTGCCCAGAGCAATCGAGCCAGTCGAAAGCGCTGCAGATCAATACCCTGGATAATCAAGACTGGTTTGAGGGCACCGCACAGGCGCAAGCCTTGCACGCCGCGATTGCTAAGGCGAGCCAAATCTATTTAAGCAATGTGGCGGGCGAGCGCTGGCTGCAAGCCTTGCCCGAGCGGGATCAACGTTTGCGAGCTATTGTCGCCACCTCTTTAGCCTTGGGTTTGCAAAACGGCTACAGTCAACCTTCGCAACTGGGTAGCGACCGCTGGTGCAGCCTGTTAGCGGTATGGCGTAGCGAGGGCCAATCAGCATTGGTCGTCAGTGCGGGTACCGCAATGACGATGGATGCGCTGCTAGTCAAGCAAGAAGTTAAGCAAGCACAGGCGATGTTTGCTGGCGGCAGTATCCAGCCTGGGTTACGACTGATGTGGCAAAGTTTGCAACAGGGGGCGGCGCAACTCGATTATGCCTATCCCGACCTTGACGCTGGCACGGAGGGCTTTGCGCAAAATAGCCAGCATGCCATGTGGGTGGGCTGCGTGCAGGCGCTGGCTGCTTCGGTGGCTGCCCAATATGCGCGCTTGTGCCAGCAGCTGGGTCATGTGCCTTTATTGTTCATGAGTGGCGGCGATGCAGATTTAATCGCCAGATATTTGCCGCATGCATTGTCAGCACAGGCGATTATTGTGGATAATCTGGTATTAAAGGGATTGGCCTGCCTGGCTGAGTGTTCAGACGAATGAAAAGTATAAGAGAATGAAAAAAATATTCTGGATATTGGTATTGCTGAATGTGGTGGTGTTTGCTTATTTTGAGCGCGATGCCCTGTCACCTGCCGTCAGTAGCCTTAAACCAGAGCTCCAGCCACAGCAAATTAAAATCCTCACCGAGCAGTCATTGCTGTCTTACCCCACACGCCATCCAGAGGCAGCGGTAAACGAGCCTTCCGATTCGGTAGTGCAGCCTGCTGATAACCATGGGCCTGCCAGTGAGCCAGTGTCAAAACCAGATGTCCAGGGTGCTGAAACTAAATGGCCTGAAACCAAGCCATCTGAGCAAAAATCTCCTGAGCCTAACAAGCCAGAGAGCTCCAACGTGGTGGAAGCGAGACCCGCTGAAGCAAAGCAGGCAGAAAAAGCCCCGTCGGCTAAGCCCGCAGAACAACATGCCGCGACGGCTGGCGCATGCTATGAGTGGAGCAGCTTCAACACCGCGCGCTTGAATGAAGCCTTGAGCCTGGCACAGCAACTCAATATCAAGACTCATACCAATCTGATCGGCAGTCCGCAGGATAATGTGCGTTACTGGATTTATAAACCGCCGCTACCTTCTGCCGAGGCTGCGCAAATCAAAGCCGATGAATTACGTAAACTCGGTGTGGAGGATTTCTTTGTTGTGCAAGACGACCCCAAATGGCGCAACGCAATCTCGTTCGGAGTTTTTCGTGATGAAAAACTGGCCGATAAGCTCATGCTAGACCTCAAAAATAAGGGGGTAAAATTGTTGATTAAAGCGACCCGTAATGGCGGTCAGGCGGTCATCAAAATGCAACAGGTCTCGCCACAACAACTTGTTGGTTTGCAAAAGGCGCGTTCGCAGTTTCCTGATGCCGTGCTTAAAGAAATACCTTGTAATTAAAATTCACAAGGCGTTAAAACGATAGACATCAAAAAACCCGCATTCGCGGGTTTTTTGATAATCAATCTTATTGTTGTGCTGCTTTTTGAGCTTCTGCTGCTTTTTTGGCCGCTTCTTCTTCCTTGGCTTTATCTTCCTGAATTTTCTTCAGCAAATCCCCATTGGCTTTCAGGCCTGTCATGATTTGATTATCTACATTGTTTTTACGATCAAACACAAGACTATCGCCTAAAATCACTTTTACCCAGTCTGGATAGCTGTAAGCCGTCCCCTTGTTGTGATCAACAATCGCGCCTATGCCCCCGCCAAACAGAATGTTACCCCACATCCCGCCATTGGCTCTGGAGACCAGAACAGCAAAACCAGACTCTGCATTATCCTTTTGACATTTAATTTCGAGGTTTTGACCAGAGCGATGCACAACCAGGCTACCCGGTGTTTTGGTGGACCACTCACCGCGCTCATTTTTTGCCGTACATTTGGCATCTTCAACGAGTTGATCTTGTTTGTTGTATGTTTCAACGCGAATTGGTTGATTTGAATCTTTGGTAATCGACGCACAACCCGAAAACAGAAGGCTGCTTGCCATCACAAAAGCGACGTGATGATATTTCATATACTCCCTTATGTTGTTATTAGTTAACTCCCGTGAGCAGGAGTTAACTAATATTATAGAGGGCAGGTATATTTTTAGTAAGAGATGTTAATAAATTTATGTTTACCGCTTTTTCGGTGGCAGCATATCGGTGATGGTGCCTTCCTTGAGTTCAGCGGCAAAGCATACTGTTTCAGACAAGGTGGGGTGAGCATGAATGGTCAGACCCAGGTCATGCGCATCGGCGCCCATTTCAATCGCCAGCACAGCTTCTGCCAGCAATTCGCCAGCATTGACGCCAACGATTCCGGCACCAATAACACGGTGAGTGTCTTTGTCGAAAATCAGTTTGGTTGCGCCTTCGGTACGCGCGATAGACAAGGCGCGGCCACTGGCAGCCCAAGGGAAGCTGGCTTTTTCGATCTCAATGCCTTTGGCTTTGGCTTCGGTTTCGGTGAGGCCCACCCAGGCCACTTCAGGATCCGTATAGGCGACGGAAGGGATAACACTGGCGACAAATTCGACCTTGTGACCGGCAATCACTTCTGCGGCTACTTTCGCTTCATGCGTGGCTTTATGGGCCAGCATGGGTTGGCCAACAATATCACCAATCGCAAAAATGTGTGGGACATTGGTACGCATTTGTTTGTCCACGCTAATAAAGCCGCGGTCATCGACGGCCACGCCAGCATTTTCGGCACCAATATTTTTACCATTCGGGCGGCGACCAATAGAAACGAGCACGCGGTCATATTTTTGCGTCTCTTGCGGCGCATTTGCACCTTCAAAGTCTACATAAATCCCATCCGCCTTGGCTTCGATCTTGGTGACTTTGGTCGACAACATAATGCTTTCAAAACGTTTTTCCATGCGTTTTTGCAGTGGACGCACCAGGTCGCGGTCACAACCGGTAATCAGGCCGTCCATAAATTCCACCACGCTCACTTTAGAGCCCAGCGCGTCGTAGACCGTCCCCATTTCGAGGCCGATAATGCCGCCGCCAATCACCAGCATACGGCCTGGGATATCGGCCAAAGCGAGTGCGCCAGTGGAGTCCATGATGCGTTCATCTTCAGGCGCCCCCGGGAATTTAGTGGCTTGTGAGCCTGCGGCAATAATCGCATTCTCAAAACCGACCAGGGTGACTTTGCCATCGGCGCCGGTGACGGCAATCTGGTTTGGGCTAGTAAATTTACCGACGCCATTGACCACAGTGACGCCGCGCGCCTTAGCCATCTGGGCCAAGCCACCAGTCAGCTTGCCGACGACATCGTTAGCTTTCCAGTTGCGCAGTTTGTCGAGATCAATGTCCGGTTTGCCAAAGCGCAAGCCATGGTGTTCGGTTTCTTGCGCTTCAGTAATGACTTTAGCCGTGTGTAACAAGGCTTTGGAAGGGATGCAGCCAACATTGAGGCAGACGCCACCAAGTGTTGGATAGCGTTCTACCAGAACCACTTTCAGGCCAAGGTCGGCTGCACGGAAGGCGGCAGTATAGCCGCCAGGCCCGGAGCCCAATACCATGACCTGGCAGGTGACATCATGATTACCTGTCGGTACCGCTGGGGCAGGGGCTGCCGAAACTGGGGCAGCGGGCGCCGCTGTGGCGGTGGTTTGTGTGGCGGGTGTAGCAGCAGGTGCTACGGCAGGTTGTGCTGCTGTCGTGGTTGATTCAGCACTTTCCAGCAGCAAGATCAGGCTGCCTTTGGCGACTTTGTCACCCACCTTGATTTTTAACTCCTTGACCACGCCAGCATGTGAGGAAGGAATGTCCATGGAAGCTTTGTCAGACTCCACAGTAATGAGGGAATCTTCTTTGGCCACGGTATCGCCGACGGCGACCAGCACTTCAATCACATCGACACTGTCAAAATTGCCGATATCCGGCACCACTATTTCAACCATTTGACTCATGAAAACCTTATATATGCGTTAGTTTTGCTATTTTATCACCAAAAGAACAACCGCACTTTTGGCTTGTCACTGCTTGATTGTCTCGATAGATGTTTCAATCGCATCGAGCATCAGCGTTTACCGGGGGCGGTTGTGACTGGCTTAACCGCTGTGGCTGGCTTCATGGTGCAGGTTTCATGGCCGTAATTGCCGCCCGTATCATCTGGTTCGTAATAATCGTTTTTAAAGGTCCAGCCGGCCTTGCCCACTTTGCTGAATTGACCCATGCCGGTGGAGAATTCTGCATATTTGGCATCAGACAGTTTAAAGGTCATTGCCAACTGTTTGCCACGGGTAATGGCCTGGCCAGTGTAGCTTTGCTTGTTTTCCGTGTGTGTTGCCAGCTCGTAGACGGAAACTTGTGCTGTGCTGTTGCGGCGGTTCTTTTTGAGATAAATGGTCACTTCATAATCGCCGACAGCAATATTGTTGCCTTTGCACAAATATTCACCACTGTAATCCGGTGACGCGGCAGGGGCTGAAAACGCAGTGGATGAAAAGATTGCGAACAGACTAAAGGTGATTAAACAGGATTTAACGTTCATATGACTTCTGAAATAAATTTTTGGCGTGAGAAAGTTTAAAAGCCTGAGTTTTTTGCGAGACTTTTGAATACATTTCATCATAATTGCAATTACATAATTTACCAAGTCTCTTTTAGTGTTTTTGTCGCTTGCAGCTTGTAAAAGCAGGGCGCAAGCCTAGGTGATTTATGAGAGAATAGCCGCTATTTTTAGCAACCTCGTGACAAGGTGACCATATTGCAGCGTTTGTTATCAAGAATTTCACCCATCGTCTGGCTGACCTTGTTTTTACTTGGCTCTGTTTACTACGTCTGGCGATTGCAGCAACCACAAGTGTTGCTTGAGGTGGATGCGGATGCGTTGCCCCTGCAATGCATCTCTTATTCGCCTTATTACAAGCCTGGCATGAGTCCGCTGGTCAAGGATATGCATGTCGATCCGCTGCAGATTGAGCAGGATTTACAAGCCTTGTCCAAAGTCACGCGCTGTGTGCGCACTTATTCGGTCGGCCAGGGGATGGATTATGTGCCCAAGGCTGCGCAAAAACTGGGCATGAAAGTCATTCTTGGCGTCTGGATCGGCTGGCTGGAAGATCTCAACCAGGCAGAGCTCAAGCTAGCGGTGCAGCAAGCGAACCAGTATCCGGAGACCGTGCGTGGCATTGTGGTAGGGAACGAGGTCTTGTTGCGCGGCGAGCAGTCCGAGCCCAAGATGCATGGCTACCTGCAATGGGTGAAAGCCAATACCAAGGCGCCAGTCACCTATGCCGATGTGTGGGAGTTTTGGCTCAAGCATCCTACTTTAGAGCAGGACGTGGACTTCGTCACCGTGCATATTCTGCCCTATTGGGAAGATAAGCCGGTTGCCATTGATCAGGCGGTTGCCCATACCGCCTCGGTGATGGGACATTTGGGTACAGTCTTTAAAAAACCTATTTTGATTGGTGAAACCGGCTGGCCATCGCAAGGTCGTCAACGTTTCTGGGCCAAGCCGAGTGCGATTAATCAAGCCAAATATATGCGTGGTTTTTTGCAGGCCGCCAAGCAGAGTCAATGGCAATATAACGTGATTGAAGCCGTGGATCAGCCTTGGAAGCGTGAGCTGGAGGGCACGGTCGGGGGGTATTGGGGCGTGCTTGATACGGACCTAAAACCCAAATTCAGCTTGCAGGGAGCGATGGCTGAGCGTGCAGATGGCTTGCAACCCTATCTGGCCGCGCTCGGGCTGGGGCTGCTATTCGTTGCCTATGGATTTTATCGCCATCGCCCAGCGAATCAATTGGCGGTACTCGCATTAAGCGGCATGCTGCTGGGCTTGCATGCCTATCTGCAACTGGAATATGTACACTTGGCGGCCCGTAACTCTCTAGAGCTGAGCATGCTGGCTGGGCTTGCCGTGCTGGGTTGGGGACTGCTTGGCTTACAGCTCAGGCAGTGGCTGGGGTTGAACGCAAAAGCTTGCCTGGAACAAGCCGCGCTCCGACTGCTGGCGGTCGGATTCTTGCTGACCAGTGGCGCGCTTGCAGTCAATGGGCGCTATCTGGATTTCCCCATCATCTTGGTCTGCCTGCCATTGGTCGCGATCACGATTTCTTTATTAATGCCACGCGCTCAGACTGGTCAAACAGGGGCCGTCAATGCTGGATTCTGGCTGGTGGCTGCACTGCTGGTCATGGCTGCCAATTGCGCCGTGGCCGTGGCGATCATGGAGCCAGGGAATACCATGGCCTGGTGGTGGACTGCTCTCTGCGGTGTTGCCTTGCTGATATTACCTCTCAGAAGCCTACAAGTAGGTATTCCGCTGACAGCCAACGCTGCTGATTCAGCGTATCATTCAGTTTAAAACAATAACTCATCAATAACGGGAAGTGTGAGAAGTGATCGTTTCATGGTTTAAAAAATTGCTGCCAAGTCTGGCGTTTGCGATAGTCTTTTCAGCGTTGCATTTTGGCCTCTGGACGCTGGCCAACCGGGCGCTGCCACTGATCAGTGTCAAGCCGGAAGTCAATGGATTTGCCTATACCGGTTACCGGGCCAACCAAAGCCCGCTCGAAGGGCAGCATCCGAACACCGCCGAACTGGCGCAAGATCTCGACCTCATGCATAAACATACGCGCCACATTCGTATGTATTCATCACTGGATTTGAACGAGGTGATCCCGCTGGCCGCCAAGCGCAATATGAATGTGATTGCGGGGGCCTGGATAGATGCAGACAAGCAGAAAAATACGCGGGAAGTGTCTGCCTTGCTCGAAAAGCTGGAAAACTACAGCAATATTGACCGTGTGATTGTTGGCAACGAATCGCTGTTGCGTAACGATTTGCCGGTTCCGTCCTTGATTGAATACCTGGATTTTGTCCGCGAACATAGCAATGTGCCGGTGTCTACCGCCGAGCCTTGGCATGTCTGGCTCAAACACCCGGAGTTGGTGAAGCATGTGGATTATATTGCGGTACACCTGCTGCCTTACCATGAAGGCGTGCCGGTTGAAAAAGCCGTGCAATACACCATTGAACGCTATAACCAGCTCATGGAAGCTTATCCCCGTAAAAAAATCGTGATCACCGAGGTAGGCTGGCCCAGTCGTGGTCCAGCGATTGGTGCTTCTGTCGCCAGCGAAGTCAACCAGGCGCGTTTTATCCGCGAGTTCCTGGCTCGTAACTCCATTGAGGATCTGGATTTTTACCTGATGGAAGCGTTTGACCAGCCCTGGAAAGTTGCGCTGGAAGGCTGGGCGGGTGCCTATTGGGGCATGTATAACGCTGATCGCCACCAGAAATACTCCCTGCAAGACGCGGTGCCACCGAATACGCGCTGGATTGCCAAAGCCACTTGGTCTACGGTGCTGGCATTTATCCCGATGATGTTTATTGCCTGGCGCTTTAAACACTGGGGCATAGGGGGCGTATTGTCGATGGCGGTGTTGTTTCAGGCCTGTATCACGACCTTGACCATTGCCTGGAATCTGCCAGGGGACTACTACTACACCTTACGCGATTTTGTGGTTCTGATCGGGCTGATATTGGGTATTGCGCTGACCTCGATGGTGTTGATGATCTACGCCGCCGAGTTTAGTGAGGTCATGTTTAAACCGTACTGGCGGCGGTTCTTTAAACGCGCCCAGCCATTACCTGCCGATCAGGAGTTATTTGTCTCTATCCACCTGGCCTGTTACAACGAGCCGCCAGAAATGGTCATTGCCACGATTGATAGCCTGCGTAATCTGAACTACACGCATTATGAGGTGATCGTGGTGGATAACAACACCAAGGATGAGGCGAAATGGAAGCCGCTTGAGGCTTATATGGCGAATATGCCGGATAACTTCCATTTTTATCACTTGCCTTCCTGGCCAGGCTTTAAAGCGGGCGCGCTGAATTTTGCACTGGATAAAACCCACCCGGATGCGCAAGTGGTGGGGGTAGTCGATGCTGACTATGTGGTGACACCAGACTGGTTGTCCGACCTCGTCCCTCATTTTCAGGAATCGCAAGTGGCGGTCGTACAAGCACCACAAGCCCACCGTGAATGGGAAAATCATTTCTTCCACCGCATGTGTAACTGGGAGTTTGAAGGTTTCTTCCGCATTGGCATGCATCACCGCCATGAGCGTAATGCGCTGATCCAGCATGGCACCATGACACTGATCCGCCGTGAGTCGTTGCAAACGCTGGGCGGCTGGTCTGAGTGGTGTATTTGTGAGGATACCGAACTTGGGTTGCGATTGCTCGAGAGAAACATGGAGTTGCGTTATATTGATGAAACCTTTGGGCGTGGCTTAACACCGGCCAACTTCAAAGCCTTGAAATCACAACGTAATCGCTGGGCATTTGGGGCGATGCAAATACTTAAACATCACATGCCAAAGTTGTTGGGTAAATCATCACTCAACTTTAGTCAGCGCTACCACTTTTTGACTGGCTGGTTTGGCTGGTTTGGGGAGGCCTTGCAACTGATATTCACCATCGGTTCTATCGGCTGGACGATTGCCATGTTGGCATTCCCTAAATACTTCAGTTTGCCAGTGGTGGTCATGATTGTTCCCATACTGTGTTTCCTGGCGATCAAGGCCATTCTGGGACCAGTCTTGTACCGCAAAACCATGCATTGCAGCTGGATGGATATCTTTGGCGCTTCACTGGCCAGCTTGGGTTTATCACATGCCATTGCTCGGGGTATCATCAGTGGCCTGACACACAAGGCAGGCGTTTTTGTCGTGACGAATAAAACCAAAGCCAAACTTAGTAATTGGCAGCTGATCGCGCCAATCAAGGAGGAGTTGACGATTCTGATCTCTCTGTTGCTCAGCGCAGCAGCCATGCTGTATTCGCGCGGTTTTAGCAACCTGGATGCGCAATTGTGGGTTTCCATGCTCGCGCTGCAATCCCTGCCGTACTGGAGTGCATTGGCATGCCAGTGGATATCGGAACGCAAGTAGACCAATTAGCGCAAGACCATCTTGATGCTTTTCCACCCGAGCGGGTGGAAAAGCCACTTATATACAAAGGGCGTGCGGCCAGCAGCAATCAGATCAGCCGCTTTGATCCACATCGCCGCGAAATCATAGATGACGGCTGGGGCAGTCTGGATGAAGAGGCGCCTGCCCTACGCACAGAAGTCATGCTGGATGCGGCTAAAAGCATCATCAATTACATTCAATCTCCAGACCTGCCGTTTGATCGTACCCTGAATCATTACCGTGGCTGTGAGCATGGCTGTATTTATTGCTATGCCAGACCCACGCATGCCTATCTGGGGCTTTCTCCCGGCCTCGATTTTGAGTCACGCTTGCTCATTAAGGCGAAGGCTGCCGAGCTGCTGAAAAAGGAATTGGCACACCCCGAATACCGATGTGCGCCGATTGCCATCGGTATGAATACGGACAGCTACCAACCCATAGAGCGTGAATATCAACTGACGCGCCAGGTGATTCAGGTGCTGAGTGACGCCAATCATCCCTTTAGCCTTGTCACCAAGTCCTCACTGGTTGAGCGTGATATTGACCTGATTGCGCCTATGGCTGCCAAGGGGTTGGCCAGTATTTATCTGAGTATTACCACGTTAGATCGTCAGATTGCCAGACGACTGGAACCGCGGGCAGCCGCGCCTGAGCGTCGTTTTGAAACACTGCGTAAACTTAGTACAGCAGGTATTCCAACCGGCGTGATGGTGGCGCCGGTGATTCCGGCCTTAACAGACTGTGATATGGAAAAGATTCTTGAACAGGCGTATCAGGCAGGCGCGCGCAAGGCGGGCTATGTGTTTTTGCGCTTGCCGCATGAATTAAGTGATTTATTCCAGGCGTGGTTGCAACAATATTTTCCACTCAAGGCCGACCATGTCATGAGCTTAATCAAGCAAAGCCGCGGCGGTAAAACCTATCAAAGTGGTTTTGGTCAGCGCATGCGTGGTGAGGGCATATTTGCCGACCTGCTGGCGCATCGTTTTAAACTTAGTTGCCAGAAATTGGGCATGTCAGGCGAGCGGCTTGATTTGCGCACGGATTTGTTCTCTGCTGATCCTAGCTGGGGGCGTGCTATTAAGCCTCAACAACAATTCTCATTGTTCTAAAAAATATTGATCACTATCGTCGGTATGCATTGATTGAGATATAATTGCGTCTTATTCTCAATTAATAGCAACCCGAAATGTTTTATCGAAAGACACGATTGTCGCTGGTTGAGATTTTCACATCATTCTCAGAAAGCGCTTAGTGCAACATCCACGCCAACTCTCAGCCAATGCCCAACGTGCAAAAACCATCCGCTGGTTACGACAGGTGCATGGATGGTTAGGTTTATGGGGAGCATTACTGGGGTTGCTGTTTGGCGTCACCGGGATTCTGCTGGATCACCGCAATACCCTTAAAATCCCTGCAGTTCAAATCGAGCAAAAAGAAATTCAGCTGACAGTCCCTGCTGCTTATACCTCGACAAAGCAGGACTTTGTTCGATACCTGCAACAGACATTTGAGATTGACCATGCGCCTTTTCAAAAGAAGGCCAAGCCTGCATTTAAGACCCAATCTTCCGCACGGTTTATGGGTAAAACCTTAGCGCAGCCAGAAAAATGGGAAGTCGAATTCCGTATGCCGCAACTAAAACTCACTGCAGAGTACGTGGTGGGTAATGAATATGCGCTGGTACGCAAGGAAGAGGTAAATGCCTGGGGATTTTTGACCAACCTGCACAAAGGGACGGGCGCAAGTGTGGGTTGGGTACTTATGGCTGATACGTTGGCGGGTGGGCTGATTGTGTTGTCTATCACGGGTGTATTGCTCTGGACCAAAATGCGTCAGTCAAGATTGATATTGGCGGGATTGATGGGGAGTTCTTTGATAGTGGGCGTGTGGTTGACACTGGCGATGTTGTAACCATTGCTTGGAAAGTATTTAAGTAGCGCTTACGCTGTGGTTAGTTGGATTTATGTTAATATATTTAATGATAATGATTATTATTTAATATAGAGAGTGATCCATGAAGTTCCAGACCGCGGCCCTGGTCGCAGCCACCTTGTCTACATCCATGGCAAGTGCAGAAGCGTTGCAGCCCGACCATCAAACCTTGCCAGAAGTGGCCGTCAAAACAAACAAAATCGCAGAGTCAACCACTGCCCCGATTAAAAAATATCGGGCCAGTCAGGCACGTACCGCAACAAAAACTGATCTGCCAATTAACGAAACCAGCCAATCCATCTCGGTGGTCAGCAGTGAGCAAATGCGCGATCAAGCGGTGCAAACGCTGGCGGAATCGCTACGTTTTGTAGCGGGGGTGGATGCCGGGCAACGAGGCCGGCGCGGGCTGGATGACTTTTCGATTCGTGGCTTTGTGCAAAGTGATTATGTGCTCAGAGATGGGATGCGGATGGCGTATGACCTCTCCTGGATACAAGCTGAGCCTTTCGGTCTGGAGCGGGTAGAAGTGCTTAAAGGGCCTTCTTCTGTGCTTTATGGCCAGACCGGTCCGGGCGGCTTTGTCAATTTAGTCAGCAAGCGTCCAACCGATACCCCTATGGCCCGTTTTGGCATAGCTTTTGGCAATTATCAGCAACAGCAATACACGGCAGATATTTCTGATGCGCTGAATCAGGATAAAACCCTGCGTTACCGCTTGGTGGCCTTGACCGCCAGCAGTGATGACCAGGTCGATTTTGTCGATAGAAAGCGCCAGTATGTGGCCCCTTCACTGACTTGGGATATCAGTGACAATACCAGTTTGACGGTATTGACCAGCTATCAAAAGAGCAGTTATGTGCCGATACGCGGATTACCTGCCGATGGCACCATCTTGCCTAACATAAATGGCGATATTTCCTTCAAACGTTTTGTCGGTGTGCCCGGCCTGGACCATTACGATACAGAACAAACTTTGCTCGGTTATGAGTTCTCGCATGCTTTTAATGCGCATTTGAGTTTTAGGCAAAACGTACGCTATAACACCCTCAATTTGAACGGCACCTTTACCGAACCACGGACGCTTTCGGCCAATCAGCTCAACTATAATCGCAGTGCGTCTATTCGTGATTTGTCTGCCCAAATGTGGACCTTGGATCATCAATTGTCTGCCAACTTCACGACTGCAGCTTTTAGTCATCAAATGCTTTTTGGGTTAGACCACATCCGTTATTATTTAAACCGCTTTTATGCGACTCGAAGCGTCTCGGCTTTAAATCTGTTCAATCCCAATTACAGTAATGTCAGTTTGGGCAATGTGACTGTGACCGGGAATAGCACAGGCAGTGACGAGTTATTGCAACAAGGAGTTTATTGGCAAGATCTGGTTAAATTTGGGGAAGGCTGGAATTTGCAACTGGGTTTGCGTCATGACCGCTCCGAGATTAATCAGAACCGGATTACAGGCAACAATAGCCAAAGCAATGCACACAAAACCACTGGCAAGCTGGGCCTGCTATATGCGTTTGAAAATGGCTGGTCGCCTTATCTAAGTTACAGTGAATCGTTTGTGCCTTTGGTTGGGAGTACCTTTGCGGGAACACCTTTTGTGCCAGAAACCGGGCAGCAAAAAGAAGCCGGTCTTAAGTACGCCTCTCCTGATCAGCGCTTTTCCACAACCTTCTCTGTGTATGAGTTAAAGCGGCAGAATGTGACCACCAATGATCCGGTTAATGGCGCCAGCTTTAGTGTGCAAACAGGCGAACAGCGCCACCGCGGTTTTGAGTGGGAGGCGACGGGACAAGTGACTGATGATCTCAACCTGGTCGCCAGCTATACCTACATTGATGCGGAAGTGACCAAAAGCAACTCGACTAATCTGGGCAAGCGGCCCATTCTGGTCGCAAATCATATGGCGAATGCCTGGCTTAATTACAATCTGAGTGCAATTCTGCCTGGCTTAAGCGTCGGAGCAGGGGTGCGTCATATCGGTAAACAAGCGGGCAATGAGACCAACACATTTGATGTTCCCGACTACACCTTGTTTGATGCGGGCATTTATTACACACGAGACGCATGGCGTTTTGCACTCAACGGCAAAAATCTGGCCAATAAACGCTACATTGCTGGCTGCTCCAGCCAATCCGTTTGTTTTACCGGTGACCCGCAAATGTTGTTACTGACTGCAAATTACGCATTTAAATAATTTAGGCAAGACCTGATGCAGGCTGACCATGGATCAGCGCATTAAACGCAGTTAATATCGCAGCATGAATGATTTATTGTTTGTCTATGGCACCCTGCGTCAGGGCAATACTAATGCGATGGCGCTGTATCTGGCTCAGCAGGCTGATTTTGTCGCCTATGGCTGGTTTCAGGGGCTGATGTATCAGATTAGCTTCTATCCAGGCGTTGTGGCTTCTAACGACCACTGTCATCGTGTATATGGAGAGGTATATCGCCTCCGAGATACGCAAAGTGTGTTGACCATGCTGGATGAGTATGAAGAATGCAGTGCCCGGCATGCACAACCCGCGGAATATCAACGGGTTCAAACACAGATTCTCACGATAGATGATCAGCTGCTTGAGCCAGTATGGATTTATCTCTACCAATGGCCTGTAGCAGATGAGGCGAGGATAGTGACCGGGGACTTTATGCAGCCGATACAGATGGCTTAAAACACAAAGGGCGCTTTCAGCGCCCTTTGCGTATTTACTCGTCTAAAAATTAGAGTAACAAGCGTCTTACATCACTCAGCATCACACGCAGATGGCTGGTGAAACGTGCGCCGTCCGCGCCGTCGATGACGCGGTGATCGTATGACAATGACAACGGCATGATCAGGCGTGGGTCAAAGCCGCCCGTGTCTTTGTTGTACACCGGCTGCATGGCCGCGCGGGAAACTCCCAGAATCGCGACTTCAGGGCAGTTGATAATCGGCGTAAACATGGTGCCGCCAATGCCACCGAGGCTAGAGATGGTAAAGCAGCCGCCTTGCATTTCCTCAACTTTCAGCTTGCGCTCACGGGCCTTGGCAGACAGGTCCGCCAGGTCACGTGCAATGTCCATCACGTCTTTCTGGTTCACGTCACGTACCACAGGCACGACCAGGCCGTCCGGTGTATCGCAGGCGAAGCCAATATTGTAATACTGCTTGAGGATCAAGCTATCGCCTTCAGGGGACAAGGAGGCGTTAAAGTTAGGGTAAGTACGCAGGGCGTTGACCACTGCTTTCATCAGAAAAGCCAGCAAAGTCAATTTCACGCCACGCTTCTCGGCTTCGGCCAGCATGGACTTACGGAAGTCTTCGAGGTCGGTAATATCAGCCTCATCAAACTGTGTTACATGCGGAGCAGTGACCCAGTTGCGGTGCAAGTTGGCGCCAGACAGCTTCTTGATGCGGGAAAGCGGTTTGGTCTCTATATTGCCGAACTGGCTGAAATCAATGACCGGCATGGGCAAGGTGCTTAAACCACCGCTAGTACTCATGCTTTCAGAGCGTGGTTTAGACAGTTCACCTTTGACGTAGGCTTGTACATCACTTTGCAAAATACGGTTTTTAGGGCCGCTGGCTTTCACCAGTGACAGGCTCACCCCCAGTTCACGCGCAAACTTGCGGACAGACGGGCTGGCATGTGCCAGTTTGCCGCTGCTGGCTACGGTGCTGGCAGCCACCGGGTTAGGCGTGGCTTGCGGCTGGATGACTTGGGGAACTTCAGCCACCGGGCGGGTAGGCTCAGGAATCGCAACCTTGGCTTCATCCACCGTTACAGTAGCCACCACGGGTGTGGCGGTCGGCTGCGGGGCCACTTTTTCTGCCGGTGCCGCTTCGCCAGCGGTGTCCAGTGTCAGAATCAGGGCGCCTTGCTTGGTTTTGTCGCCCACTTTGATGTGAATTTCCTTGACCACGCCAGACAGCGAGGAGGGGATATCCATAGAGGCTTTGTCAGACTCTACGGTGATTAATGAATCTTCCTTGGCGACGGTGTCACCGACGCTGACCAGGACTTCAATGACGTCGACGCTGTCAAAGTTGCCGATATCCGGCACCAGTACTTCTTTGATAGACATATTGTGTATGTTCCTTATGTCGTGACCTTAGATCGTAGCCGGGTTGGCACGACTAATGTCGATATTGTATTTTTTAATGGCTTCGGCGGCCTTGCTGGCTGGCAGTTTGCCGTCGTCCGCCAGGGCTTTCAGTGCGGCCAGCGTCACATAGTAACGGTCAACTTCAAAGAAGCTGCGCAGGGCTTCACGGGAGTCAGAGCGGCCGTAACCGTCTGTACCCAGGGTCACGAATCTGTTGGGTACAAATGGACGAATCTGGTCGGCAAAGCTGCGCATGTAATCCGTAGAGGCAATCACAGGGCCCTCTGCTTTTTGCAGCGAGGCTTCAACATAGCTCAGTTTAGGTTTCGCTTCTGGATGCAGCAGGTTGTGACGCTCGGCGTCAATACCGTCGCGGCGCAGCTCGGTAAAGCTGGTCACACTCCAAACATCCGCAGACACGCCCCAGTCTTGTTCCAGCAACTCGGCGGCAGCAATCACTTCACGCAGAATCACACCGGAACCCATCAATTGTACTTTCGGGCCTTTGGCTTTCGACTTGCTGAAGCTGTACATGCCTTTGAGGATGCCCTCGGCACTGCCTTCCGGCATAGCCGGATGGCTATAGTTTTCGTTCATCAGGGTGATGTAGTAATACACATCTTCCTGATTTTGTACCATGCGGCGCATGCCTTCCTGGATGATCACAGCCAGCTCGTAAGCAAAGGTAGGATCGTAGGAGATACAGTTAGGAATGGTCGCGGACATCAAGTGGCTATGGCCGTCTTCATGTTGCAAGCCTTCACCGTTGAGGGTGGTACGGCCAGCAGTCGCGCCCAGCAAGAAACCACGGGCACGGCTGTCGCCCGCGGCCCAGGCAAAGTCGCCAATACGCTGGAAGCCAAACATGGAGTAATAGATGTAGAACGGAATCATCTGGGTGCCGGTAACGCTGTAAGACGTCGCCGCTGCCAGCCAGCTGGCAAAAGAGCCGGCTTCGTTAATGCCTTCTTCTAAAATCTGGCCGCTTTGTGATTCCTTGTAGAACATCACCTGATCAGAATCTTGTGGCTCATACAACTGGCCCACCGAAGAGTAAATGCCCAGTTGGCGGAACATGCCTTCCATGCCAAATGTACGCGCTTCATCCGGCACGATAGGCACCACATATTTGCCGACTTGTTTGTCACGCACCAGCGTAGACAGGATACGCACAAAGGCCATAGTGGTGGAGATTTCACGGTCACCGGTGGCGCCCAGCATGTTTTCAAAGGCTGACAGTTCAGGCACGGTCAGCTCGTTGCCTTTACGGCGGCGGCTAGGTACAAAGCCACCTAAAGCTGCGCGGCGCTCCATCATGTACTTGATTTCCGGGCTGTCTTCCGCCGGACGGTAGTAAGACAGGTTTTCTACCTGCTCGTCAGTCAATGGCAGGTCAAAACGGTCACGGAACGCCTTCAGGGAGGCAATATCCATGCTCTTTTGCTGGTGGGTGGTATTCTGGCCTTCGCCGGCTTCGCCCATGCCATAACCCTTAACAGTTTTGGCGAGGATGACAGTAGGTTGACCTTTATGAGTCACTGCGGCCTGGTAAGCCGCAAATACTTTGTGCGGATCGTGACCACCACGGTTCAGACGCCAGATATCGGCATCAGACATGGCAGCCACCATTTCACGCAGTTCTGGATATTTGCCAAAGAAATGCTCGCGGGTATAGGCGCCGCCTTTTTGTTTAAAGTTCTGGTATTCACCGTCCACGCACTCTTCCATGCGTTTGCGCAGAAGGCCGTCTTTATCCATTGCCAGCAGCGGATCCCAGTAAGAACCCCAAATGACCTTGATCGCGTTCCAGCCCGCGCCACGGAAGTTGGATTCCAATTCCTGAATAATCTTGCCGTTGCCGCGTACCGGGCCATCCAAGCGCTGCAAGTTACAGTTGATGACAAAAATCAGGTTATCCAGACCTTCACGCGCCGCCAGCGAGATCGCGCCTTGTGATTCTGGCTCATCCATCTCGCCATCGCCACAGAATACCCAGACTTTGCGGTCTGAGGTATCGGCAATGCCACGGTTATGCAGGTACTTGAGGAAACGTGCCTGGTAAATCCCGGCCAATGGCCCTAAACCCATGGACACGGTAGGGAACTGCCAGAAATCCGGCATCAGCCACGGGTGCGGGTAGCTGGACAGGCCATTGCCACCGGTTTCCTGACGGAAGTTATCCATCTGCTCTTCAGTGATGCGGCCTTCAAGGAAGGCACGTGCGTACACGCCTGGTGAGGAGTGCCCCTGGAAATACACACAGTCGCCACCAAAACTCTCGTTGGCTGCACGGAAAAAGTGGTTAAAGCCCACGTCATATAAAGTGGCTGCAGACTGGAAGCTGGCGATGTGACCGCCAATGCCGGGCGATTTTTCATTGGCACGCAACACGGTCATGATCGCATTCCAGCGGATCAGGGCACGGATACGGCGCTCCATCTCGGGATCGCCTTGCAGTTTAGCCTGCAAGTGGGTGGGGATGGTATTCACATAAGCGGTGGTCGCTTTGTAAGGCAAATGGCCACCAGAACGGCGGGCCTGATCAATCATTGCTTCCAACAGAAAGTGGGCACGTTCTGGCCCTTCATTCTCAATGACTGCGCTGAGGGCTTCTAACCACTCCTGGGTTTCTTGTGCGTCTGTTTCATTGAGGTGTGCTTGCGAATGCGTTGCCATGCGTGAGGATTCTCCGAGTTTTAAGTCGCTATGCGTATAATCTAGCTTCGAGCAATGCCTAGAGCTGAGAAAGTGTTGATTACCAAGAAGGGATTCCGAAATTGGACACTACTTTTATGGTATCACGTTGCTGCACTCAAGTGATGAGTCTCAGCAAGCTATCAATTAGCTGTAAGTGTCTCTTTTTTGACGCTTTTGGTCAAGTTTTGCATCAGCTAGACACGCTTGTCTACTGGCTTTTGCTACGTTTATTTAATATTTTATATAAGAGTGTTTTCTGACTGTATGCGCATCGAGTGGTCCCAAAATTCTGAAGTCAATTCAACCGTGTTGTCCGCATTTGCGCAGCATATTTTGCTGGTATTTGAAGAAAAATACTTTTCTACCCTGCCATTTGGCGAAGCATTAGCCGCAAAACTGGCGCGGGCTGGCCTCACTGCCGCTGATTTGGCACAAAAGCCGGTCACGCTTGAATGGCCAGATGGCCGCCTGGTGAGTCTGGTACAAGTCGAGGCCAGTAGTCCTCGTTTTGCGTTGAATAGCCTGTTACGCAGCGCGGTGAAGCCGTTGCTGGAGGAGCATCCTGCGCGCATCGCCATTGGTGTGTATGCAAAAAAACAGGCCACCGTGCTGGCCCGGCAGGCGGCGTATGTCACGCTGGTGAATGCGCAAGCTTTGCCGGTGCTCAAGAAAAAGCACAAGGGTCAGTCCTTACGAGAAATCGGCCTGTTTGGTGTCGATGCCCTCGACTGGACGGAAGAGGTCACCGCTGTGGTCGCTGGCAATACCGTCTGCCGCGCGTTGACTATGACGCCGCCCAATATGTTGACGCCATCGCTGTATCAACAGTGCTTGCAATCTATGGCCAGCGAAAAAGGGTGGCAATATGAGGCGTTTGATATTGATAGGCTAAGGGCGTTGGGCGCAGGTGCTTTTGTGGCCGTCGCGCAAGGCTCGGAGCCGCAGGATGCCGCGATTGTGAGGTTGAGCTATCGCCATCCGCAGGCGAAAAAAACGCTGGCGCTGGTGGGCAAGGGCATTTGCTTTGATACCGGCGGCCATAATTTGAAATCGGCCAAATATATGCAAGGCATGCATCAGGACATGAACGGCAGCGCGGTGGCGGTTGGTGTGTTGCAGGCGATTAGCGCACAACAGTTGGCTGTGAATGTGGACTGCTGGCTTGCCCTGGCGCAAAACCATATTGGCCCCAATGCTTACAAGCAAAATGATGTGGTCACGGCGCTCAATGGCATGACCATCGAAATCGTGCATACCGATGCCGAAGGCCGTATGGTGCTGGCTGATACCCTGACTCTGGCCAGCCGCAGCAAACCGGATATCATCCTTGATTACGCCACACTCACCGGCAGCATGCAAACTGCGCTGGGGTCGCGTATGAGCGGCATTATTGCCAACCAACCCAGCCTGGCGCAGCAGATGGTCGAGGCCGGTACTGAGAGTGGCGAGCGAGTGGTGGCGTTTCCATATGCAGAAGATTACGACAGCGAATTGGACAGCGAGATTGCCGACATCAGGCAGTGCACAATCGACAGTGATGCGGACCATATGCTTGCCGCGCGGTTTTTAGGCAAGTTTATCGAGCATGAGGTCGATTGGTGCCACATAGACTTGTCGTCTTATACACACAAAGACGGTTTGGGTGCGGTCGCCAGTGAGGTGAATGGCTTTGGTGTGGCCCTCACCTTGCAATGGCTCAAGCAGTTTCTCGCCAGCAAAGCTAAACGTTAATTTGGGGGTGCGTGCTAGCCACACGCCCCGCATCTGGCCAGCCATTCGCGACCTTTCAGCATCAGGTGCCAATAGACCTTTGGTAACAGGTATTTCTTGAGCCACCAGGCAGAACGGCGGGCTTTGGTTGAATCCCAAGGGAAGGTGGGGACGATTTTGCCACCATAGCCAAATTCGGCAAGGATGATTTTGCCTTTTTCAACCGTCAGCGGGCAGGAACCATAACCGTCATAACGCGAGGGCAGTGCCAGGCCCGCCCGCGCCGCCAACAGGTTTTCTGCGGCAATGACCACTTGTTTGCGGGCAGCCGCTGCGGTTTTGGCATTGGGGGTGTTGGTGCAGTCGCCCACGCCGAAAATATCTGGATAGCGCACATGTTGCAAACTGTGCTGATCGACTTCCACCCAGCCATCCGCATTCGCTAACGGGCTTTGCTTGATGAAGTCGGGCGCCGTTTGTGGCGGCACCACATGCAGCATGTCAAACGTTTCGCTGATGCGCTGCACGTTGCCGTCGGCATCCTTGATATTAAACCAGGCGGTTTTGTTGGGGCCGTCCACTTCTACCAGCGTGCTATTCAAATGCAAATCCACCTGATAGCGACGGATATACTGCATCAGCGGCTCCACATACTCTTTCACGCCAAACAAAGCGGGTGCGGCACTGTAAAACGAGGCCTTGATCTGGCCTAGCCAACCCTGCGCCAACCATTCTGCACAAGAAAGATAGAGCGCTTTTTGCGGTGCGCCTGCACATTTGATTGGCATGGGGGGCTGAGTGAACAGGGCTTTGCCCGACTGTAATTGCTGCACCAGTTGCCAGGTGTAAGGAGCCAGGTCAAAGCGGTAGTTTGAGGTCACCCCATGTTTGCCCAGCGTTGCTGGCAAACCTTTAATGCCCTCCCAATGCAGTTTAAGGCCTGCGGCAACCACCAGTTGTTGATATTGAATCTTGCCCAGGCGGTCAGTGACAACGTGTTTCTCTTCAGGCATAAAGCCGGTCGCTGCCGCGTGTAGCCAGGTGACACCGTGCGGGATGCATTCAGCCATGGGGCGTACCGTATTCGCTGCGTCAAACTCGCCCGCGCCGACTAAGGTCCAGGCTGGCTGGTAATAATGCTGCGCTGCCGGCTCAATAATGGCAATCGCAAGTGTGTTATCGCGTTTTTTCAGGCTGGCAGCCATAGCACAACCCGCCGCGCCACCACCGACAATCACAATATCAAAGTTATTTTTTTGCATGGTGTGAAACCGTCTTCTCTTATTGATTTTATTCTTTGAACCAGCCTTTAACTTTATCCAGTAAGCCCTCTTTGGTCTCCGCTGATCCACCGCAACAAGCAGGTTTGCTTTGGGCAGCCACAGCGGGCGACTGTAAGGCCAGTTGGTAGACTTGATTTGCCCGGTTGCCAGTACGGCAAAAGCCGACGACGGGTCCCGGGTGGCTGATCAGCAAGGTTTGCAGTTGAGCCACATGCTCGGTTGAGATCTGGTTGGGGACTACCGGGATGTACGCATAGGCTATGCCTAGCGCTGTCGCTTGCGAGGCCAAGGCCTCGCTGACAGGCTGCGATTCGCCGCCCTCGCCATCAGGCCTGAAGTTGACCACCAAGGTCGTGCCTTGCGCAGCCAGCGCATTTAAATCTTCAGGCGTGAGTTGGTCGCTGATACTGTAATGTTGGTCGATTTGTTTGAGATTCATCGTGACGTCCTCGGCAATGATGCATGGTCCCCGCCGGATTATTTGCAAAACTCGTGGTGTAACACCTGGATCACCGCAAGCGCGGCGGGGCTGCCTATACGGTAAAACACGTTTTTACCTTCGCGGCGGGTGGTCACCAGCTGCGCTTCGCGCAACACGGTTAACTGTTGTGACAAGCTGGGTTGCCTGAGATTCAGGCAGGCCTCTAATTCACTGACGGATTTTTCGCCCTGTGACAGTTGGCACAACAGCATCAAGCGGTCTGTATTGGCCATGGCCTTCATTAACTGACTGGCTTGATCGGCCGAGGCCCTTAGCTGATCAAACAGATCCACCGCAATTTCTGAAGTTTGCATATTACCCCTTGCATAATCATTTATATTTTTATTTTCTTTGTACGTTGAAATTCAATCATAAACCTGTTGTCACAGATTGTGTACGCTTTAACACTTATCTGGGCATGACTTTTTGTGTGTTGCGGATGATGGAATGACGGGGTGCGTTATCAACTTATTCCAATTTGTATATTTTTTGGGCAAGCTTGCGGTCAATCATATGACGATGACCCTCGACCTCTACCAAGTTGCCATCGCACGTTCACATGCCAAATCCATCTGAAACAGGGATGCAAATCAAACTGTGATAAAGTGCAGTACATAAAAAAAGTGGCTGTCATGCAGGTATGACAAGCAAAAAAATGAACGAATGGGGATATTGGGATGATGCAATCATTAGGATGGATCAGTCTGTTTCCAGAACTGGAAGCATTGGAAGACTCTGCAAAAAAACTGGTTTCGCAGTATGCGCGCATTGTAGAGGCGCCGGTTGGTGCGATTGGCTATCGCGAAGGTGACCATTGCGGCGGCTATGTGCTGCGTTTAAAAGGGCGCTCGCGCGTTTATAAAATGTCAGCCAGCGGGCGTGAAATCGTGCTTTATCGCGTGGGTGCCGGTGAAACCTGTGTGATCACGACAACTTGCCTGTTAGGCAACAGCCAATATCCGGCCTCTACCGTGGTTGAAGATGACATTCAGGATGTGATTATCCCGGAAGCCATTTTTCATAAACTCATGATTGATTCGCCGGTGTTCAGGCAGTACGTCATGCAGAACTATGGCGCACTGATCAGCGACCTCATTGTGTTGCTGGATGAAGTCGCTTTTCAGACGCTGGATGCACGCCTGGCCAAGTGGCTGTTGGACATGGGCAATAACACCATACAGCGCACCCATCAGCAGATCGCTGACGAATTGGGCACCGCGCGTGAAGTCATCAGCCGCCAGCTTAAGCGCCTGGAACAAAAAGGCTGGTTGACCATGGGACGCGGCGTGATTGAAATCCAGCAACGCGGCGAGTTGCTCAAGCTGGCCAATAGCAATCAATAACCTGCTTGTATCCACGCTGATACAAAATTTCGCTCACGGCGTCCTGTCTGTGCGTCATCGCACTGCACAGCCTGCACGTTATCAATCTCAACTGCCACATGCAGTGTGAATGTTGAGAGGAGAAACAACGTGCGTAAAACTATCGCAATCAGTGCCTGGATGTTGCTGGCCAGCCAGGCTGCATTTGCCGATGCCGAATATATAGACCGGGCGCGGGTGCTGTCTGTGGCGCCCCAGGTGCAACAAGTCAATCAGCCACGTCAGGAGTGCCGGACTGAGTACATTAATGAAAGTGTTTATCAGGCGCCGGCGCGATCTAACACCGGCGCCATTATTGGTGGCGTAGCAGGTGGTTTGCTGGGCAGCACCATAGGCCGGGGTGGTGGCCGTGTGGCTGCTGCCGCTGTTGGTGCCGGGGTAGGCGCCATTGTCGGTGACCGCGTGGACAACCATAATCCCTATGGCAATGAGCGTGTTGTCACCCGCCCCGTGCAGCAATGTGTGATGGTGGACCAGTGGCAAACCGTGACCACGGGCTATCTGGTGAATTATGAATATCAGGGCCGCCAATACGCTACCATGATGGACCGCGATCCCGGCCCTTCGCTGGAAGTGGCTGTGATGGTGAGGCCAAATGTCGCACAGGTACAGCCGATGCCAGCACCAGTCTACCGTCCAGCCGCCATGAGAGGACATGGTCCGCGCCACCATCCATCTCCACAATATTGGTAAGTTTCTGATTGAGGCTCATGACGCGTTGCCAGAGATGGCAGCACGTTTATGCTTTGAGCAAGACGATCACGGCCCCGCTGCCGCCATCATTGGCCCGTGCCTGGGCATAGGCAATCACTTCATCCTTTTGCATGAGCCAGTTGCGTAATTTGTGTTTAAGCACAGGCTCTTTATTGCGCGAGCCCAGGCCTTTGCCATGCACGATGCGTACACAACGCAGCCCACGTTTTTTACAGCCGGCAATAAATTCGGAGACTGTGACCCTGGCCTCATCACTGATCAGGCCATGCAAGTCGATATGCGCTTGCACCACCCAATGACCACGGCGCAGTTTGCTTAACACCATCGGTGACTGGCCTTCGCGCAAATACAGTAATTCTTCGCCGCTTTCGAGTTCGTAGGCAGGGATGTAGTGGTCGCTGAGCGAATCGATCAGTGCCTGTTTTTCATCGCGGATCAGTTGGCGCGGAATCGGTTTGGGTTTTTTGGGCGCATGGGAAACGCGGTTGGTTTTGACCGGACGTGCGCCTTTGACTGCTTCGTAAAACAGTGACACATCATTTTCATCGTTGTCCGGATGTTCTTGTGACATAACCCGATTTTAAAATAAAAAAGCGCACCGGGGTGCGCTTCTTCACGATTGCTGCTGGATTTATTCCAGACTGGTCAGATAGCGCTCGGCATCTAGCGCGGCCATACAACCGGTGCCGGCGCTGGTGACTGCCTGGCGGTAAATATGGTCTTGCACATCGCCCGCAGCAAATACACCGGGGATGCTGGTGGCTGTGAAATTGCCCTGGCGGCCTGCCTGGGTGACGATATAACCACCCTCCATCTCCAGCTGGCCTTCAAAGATTTGCGTATTCGGCTGGTGACCAATGGCAATAAACACGCCTTTGAGGGGAATGTCTTTGGTGGTGCCAGAATTGACGTCTTTCAGCCGCATACCCGTCACGCCCGTGTTGTCACCGAGCACTTCATCCAGCGTCTGGAAGGTTTCCAGCACCACTTTGCCTTCTTTCACGCGCTCCATCAGCTTGTCTACCAGAATGGCTTCGGCCTTGAATTTGTCACGGCGGTGAACTAGGGTGACCTTGCTGGCAATGTTTGCCAGATAAAGCGTTTCTTCCACTGCAGTGTTGCCGCCACCCACTACGGCGACCTCCTGGTTGCGGTAGAAGAAGCCGTCACAGGTGGCACAGGCGGACACGCCTTTGCCCGCAAACGCTTCTTCGCTGGGCAGGCCCAGGTATTTGGCAGAAGCGCCTGTTGCAATAATTAGCGCATCGCAGGTGTACTCGCCACTGTCGCCCACCAAACGAATCGGTTTTTCTGTGAGATGGGTGGTATGAATGTGGTCAAAAATCATCTCGGTGTTAAAGCGCTCGGCATGTTGCTGAAAGCGCGCCATCAGTTCCGGACCCATGACGCCGTTGGCATCTGCAGGCCAGTTATCGACTTCAGTTGTGGTCATGAGCTGGCCACCTTGCGCGAGACCAGTGATTAAAACCGGGTTAAGGTTGGCGCGAGCCGCATAGACGGCTGCCGTATACCCGGCAGGGCCGGAGCCAAGAATCATTAAACGGGCGTGTTTAGTTGCCATGGTGAAAATTCCATTCAGGAAGGTTATTTTTATTCAGATGGGGATGACCATCGATTTTTAAATGGTCATATTCCAGTCAAGTGATCAATATATAAAGATTTTTTCAGCAAGCTTGTTAGCATCCAAGCAGTTTTTTGGCTTAGGCCGCTTTGCTTAACATCGGCTACGCCGAGTGAGCCTACAACGAAAGACTGCATCCGTAGCTTATTTTTCTAATAAGCTACGTAACATCCATTCAGTTTTTTAGTTCCGACATCACCAGCAGGTTAGCCTGCACTGAAAGACTGCTCGAAATTACTTTTCCAACAAGCTTCTTAGCATCCAAGCAGTCTTTTCATGAACCTGCAGGCGTTGAGTCAGCAAGTCAGCCGTGGCTTCATCAGAGGCTTTCTCTGCTGCCGGGAACACGCTACGTGCTGTGCGGCAAACCGCTTCATGACCAGCCACCAGTTCGCTGATCATGTCGTTGGCTTTAGGCACGTCCACGGTTTCTTCAATCGAAGTCAGCTTGGAAAATTGTGCGTAAGTGCCTGGCGCATACACGCCCAGTGAACGGATACGCTCAGCCACCAGGTCTACGGCCAATGCGAGCTCGGTGTATTGTGTTTCAAACATCAAATGCAAGGTATTGAACATCGGGCCAGTGACGTTCCAATGAAAATAGTGCGTTTTGAGATATAACGTGTAAGTGTCTGCCAGCAGCTTGGACAAGCCTTGCGCGATTTCCTGGCGGTTTTCATTGTTAATTCCGATATCCATGAGCTCTCCTTGTGAGTGATTAGGGTATTTTAGAACCTCGTTCCCCTGTCTGCAATTTGATTTTGCTATAATCATTTAAGTTCACTCTTGCAGAGAAAGAGACAACATATTGTTTTTTAATAAGAAAAAAGCCGCTAATGTCCGTCTGGAAAAAGTCTCGACGGAAAAACAGCTGCGCGACGCCAAGCTTATCCGTGAAGTTGCCTGGATTGCGCTGGCGGCACTCGGTGTTTTTTTGGCGGTGATTTTACTGACTTACTCGCATGAAGATCCAGGCTGGACGCACGCGGTGGGGGAGAGTGACCGCATTCACAATGCAGGCGGCACGGTTGGTGCCTGGATGGCCGATATTTTTCTGTCTCTGTTTGGATTTTCTTCCTGGTGGTTTGTGGTGTTGGCTTTTTTTGTGGTGTGGCTCATGTATCAGCGGCTGCACCAGAATGCGGCTGAAAAGCAGGATTGGTGGTTGAATGCCGTCGGTTTTGCCTTGATGCTGCTTGCCTCTGCAGCCCTGGAGTCTGGGCATCTGGTGAGTTTGCCTGCTGATTTTCCACTCAAGCAGGGTGGGGTGATCGGTAGCGGCATCGACCATCTCCTGCGCAATATGTTTGGTTTTGCCGGATCGACCATGTTGTTGCTGGTGTTATTTGCAACGGCCTTTAGCCTGTTTACTGGCTGGTCGCTGATCACCATGAGCGAACGGCTCGGTGAGTGGGTCATTCAGTTTTACCAATGGAGCGTATTGAAATACCAGGACTGGCAAGACCGTCAAGTCGGCCGTCAGGTGTTGCAGGCGCGTGAAGAGTTTGTCGAGGCGGAACGCAAGCGCATTGAAGACCGCAAGCCGGTGGAGATTACTGTGCCTGAGGTTGCCATCGCGCCAAGCGAGCGCGTGGTCAAAGAGAAACAGGCGGTGTTGTTTGAGGCCATAGAGCAGGAAGGCCTGCCACCGTTGCATTTGCTGGATGCGCCTAACCAGTCGGTGGAGTTGCAATCGGCAGAAACTCTGGACTTCACCTCGCGCCTGATTGAGCGCAAGCTCATGGATTTTGGCATCGAGGTTAAGGTGGTGACCGCGCAACCCGGGCCGGTGATTACGCGCTATGAGCTGGATCCGGCACCCGGCGTCAAAGGTAGCCAGATCACTAACCTGTCTAAAGATTTGGCGCGGGCCTTGTCCGTGATTAGCGTGCGGGTGGTCGAGACGATTCCTGGCAAAAGCTATATGGGGCTTGAAATCCCTAACCCCAAACGCCAGATCGTCTCACTCACCGAGATTATGGGTAGCCAGGCTTATGCCGATTTAAATTCGCCGCTCGCGATTGCCATGGGTAAAGACATTGCCGGCAAGCCGATTGTGGCCGACCTGGCGAAAATGCCGCATGTGCTGGTGGCGGGGACCACCGGTTCTGGTAAGTCGGTGGCGATTAATGCGCTGATTTTGAGTTTGTTGTACAAAGCGGAAGCCAGCCGCGTGCGCATGATCCTGATTGACCCGAAAATGCTGGAATTGTCTGTATATGAAGGCATTCCGCATTTGTTGGCGCCGGTGGTGACCGATATGCGCCAGGCCGCCAATGCTCTCAACTGGTGTGTGGCCGAGATGGAGCGTCGCTATAAACTGATGTCTACGCTGGGTGTGCGTAACCTGGCTGGCTATAACCAGAAAATTGTCGATGCGAAAAAACAGGGTACTTCGATCCCGCATCCATTTAGTTTGACACCGGACGAGCCGGAGCCACTCGATGAAATGCCGTTGATCGTCGTTGTGATTGATGAGCTGGCTGACTTGATGATGGTGGTAGGCAAAAAGGTAGAAGAACTGATTGCACGCTTGGCGCAAAAAGCCCGTGCCTCAGGCATTCATCTGGTGTTGGCCACGCAACGCCCTTCGGTAGATGTGATTACCGGCCTGATTAAAGCCAACGTGCCCACACGCGTGGCATTCCAGGTATCGAGCAAGATAGACTCGCGTACCATTCTCGACCAAATGGGCGCCGAAACTTTGCTCGGCCAGGGGGATATGCTGTATCTGCCGCCCGGTAGCGGCTATCCGCAACGGATTCACGGTGCATTCGTCAGTGATGGCGAAGTGCATAACGTGGTTAACTTCCTCAAGGCGCAAGGCGAACCAAACTACATTGAAGGCATTCTCACCAATGAGACCGAAGGCGGCGACCTGGATAGCCTGGGTGGTGGCGAGGCCAGTGCGGGCGGCGAAAAAGACCCGCTGTATGATGAAGCGGTGGCGATTGTGCTCAAAACACGCCGCGCCTCTATCTCATCGGTGCAGCGTCAATTGCGCATAGGCTACAACCGCGCTGCCCGCCTGATAGAAGATATGGAACGTGCCGGACTTGTCTCTGCCATGCAAAGCAATGGCAACCGTGAGGTATTAGTAAAAGCCGGAGGAGACCATGAATAAAGTATTTACCCGAGTGCTGCTGGCGTTATGTAGCGTATGTCTCATTTCAACGGCATTTGCCGATGGCATCGATGATTTAAAGCAGTTCTACCAGAGCACGCATGCCATGCGCGCCAACTTCAAGCAGACCGTGTTTGACCAAAAAGGCCGCAAGCTGCAAGAGGTCAACGGCACCATGCTATTGCAGCGGCCCAACAAATTCCGCTGGGATTATCAAAAGCCTTACGAGCAGCAAATCATCAGCGATGGCCGTCAGGTATTTTTGTTTGATGTCGACTTGCAGCAAGTCACCCTGCGTACGGTAGATAAAGTATTAGGCACCAGTCCCGCGGCTTTGCTGGCAGGTGGTCCTAATGTCGAAGAGAGCTTCCGTCTCACGCGTTTGCTCGATTTTGAGGGCTTGCAACGCGTACAGGCCAAGCCAATTCAAAAAGACAGTGGTTTTCAGGTGGTGATTATTTCCTTCAGCCAGGGCAAGCTGGCAGAAATGCGGCTGGTGGATGCGTTTGGTCAAAGCACGCATATCGTGTTTTCAAATGTGGAAGTGAACCCCAACCTCAACGCCAACCAGTTTCTGTTTACTGTGCCCAAAGGGGTGGATGTCGTTGGCGAGTAGCCAGTAGACCGCGCCAGAATCATCATGTCATCCCTGTTTGAACCGCAAACTCCCTCCAGTATTCCACTTGCTGAGCAGCTACGACCAAAAACATTGTCTGAAGTGGTCGGGCAAACCCACCTGCTCGGTGAGGGCAAGCCGTTGCGACGCGCATTTGAATCCGGCAAGTTGCCCTCGATGATTTTATGGGGCCCACCAGGGGTGGGTAAAACCACATTGGCGCGCCTGATTGCGCAAACTGCGGATACCGAATTTGTGCCGCTCTCTGCCGTGCTATCCGGCATTAAAGATATCCGCGAAGCCGTTGAGCGTGCAGAACTCACCTTGCAACAAACGGGTCGCAATACTATCCTGTTTGTCGATGAGGTTCACCGCTTTAACAAAGGGCAGCAGGATGCGTTTTTGCCTTATGTCGAAAGTGGGCTGATCACCTTTATTGGCGCCACCACCGAAAACCCCTCATTTGAAGTCAATAGCGCGTTGCTGAGCCGGGCGCAGGTGTTTGTACTCAATGCACTTAATGAAGACGAGCTGGCGCAATTGCTTGAGCGTGCGCGCTTAAAAGTCGCACCTGCTGTTGCCCTAGATGAGGCGGTGCAAGAACAGGTGCTCGCCTATGCCGATGGTGACGCCAGACGCCTGCTTAATTTTGCTGAAGGCCTGTTTAACGGCGCCATTGCAGCCAAAGTCGATCGCATAGATGAATCCTTTTTGCAGTCCACCATGGCTAGCAAGCTGCGCCGCTTTGATAAAGGCGGTGAAGCCTTCTATGACCAGATTTCTGCCCTGCACAAATCCGTGCGCGGCTCAAACCCGGATGCCGCCTTGTACTGGCTCATGCGCATGCTCGATGGTGGCGCCGAACCCCTTTACCTCGCGCGCCGCATTATCCGTATGGCCTGGGAAGACATCGGCCTGGCTGACCCTCGCGCCATGCAGATTGCCAATGATGCTGCTTTGACCTTTGAGCGTCTGGGGAGCCCCGAAGGCGAACTGGCCCTGGCCCAGGCAGTGATTTATCTGGCCGTGGCGGCCAAAAGTAATGCGGGCTATATGGCTTATAACCAGGCCAAAGCCTTTGTTGCACAGGATAAATCCCGCACCGTGCCGCTGCATTTGCGTAACGCTCCCACCAAGCTAATGAAAGCATTGGATTACGGCAAAGAATACCGCTATGCCCATAACGAGCCTGAGGCCTATGCGGCAGGTGAAAGTTATTTCCCTGACGATTTAGCACCGCAATCCTTTTACCAACCCACACCACGCGGTTTGGAAGGTAAAATAGGTGAAAAATTAAAGCACCTGAAGGAACTGGATAAAAAAGCTAAAAAATAATTTAGCCACAGAGGACGCAGAGTGCACAGAGAAAACCAAATGGACGATTTGACTGGTCAGATTATTGGGGCAGCCATTGAGGTACATCGTGAACTTGGTGTGGGTTTAATAGAGTCTGTTTACGAAAGCGCACTTTGCCATGAGCTTTCGTTGCGTAGCATTGCATATCAACGCCAGGTTGAAGTAAATGTGCGCTATAAAAACGTTGTGATTCAAGGTCAGCGGCTGGATTTACTGGTGCAAGGTGAGGTTGTTGTGGAGCTGAAAGCACAAACAAAATTGCCTGATTTTGCCTATGCACAACTGATTTCATATTTAAAATCGACAGGCTTGAAGCGTGGCCTGTTAATTAATTTTGCAGAGCCTAAACTGGTCAATGGAGTCAAACGGGTTTCTCTGTGAACTCTGTGTGCTCTGTGGCTAAAATAAAAGAAAGAACTTATGTTAGACATACAACAACTTAGAAACGATTTGGACAATGTTGTGGCACGTTTGGCGGCACGCAAATTTGCTTTCCCGGCAGAAGAGTTCAAAGCGCTTGAAGCGCAGCGCAAAACCATTCAAACCAATACGGAAAATCTTCAAGCCAAGCGCAATGCAGCCTCCAAGCAAATCGGCATCGCCAAATCCAAAGGCGAAGATGCCAGTGCGATTCTGGCTGAGGTAGCTGGTTTGGGCGATGCGCTGAAATCGGCGGAGGCAGAGCTCAATGATGTACAGGCCAAAATGCTGGTCTTGATGCAAAATGTGCCTAACCTGCCGCATGAGAGCGTGCCGGTCGGGCAGGATGAAAGCCAAAACGTCGAAGTGCGTCGTTGGGGCACGCCACGCCAGTTTGACTTTGCCGTCAAAGACCACGCTGATGTCGGTGCGGCATTAGGGCTGGATTTTGATACCGGGGCAAAACTCTCAGGCGCGCGTTTCACCTTTATGAAGGGCCAGATAGCCAAACTGCACCGCGCGATTGCCCAGTTTATGCTGGATACCCAGACCGAGAAACATGGCTATACCGAGTGCTATACGCCGTATATGGTTAACCGCGAAACCCTGATCGGTACCGGCCAATTACCCAAGTTTGAAGAGGATTTGTTCTCTACCGCCCACAATGACAGCAAGCTCTACCTGATCCCGACTTCAGAAGTCACGCTGACCAACACGGTGCGGGATGAAATTGTCGCCATGGACAGCCTGCCGATCAAGCTGACCGCGCATACCCCATGCTTCCGATCAGAGGCCGGGTCTTATGGTAAAGATACCAAAGGCATGATCCGCCAGCACCAGTTTGATAAAGTCGAGATGGTACAGATTGTGCACCCTGACACCAGCTATCAGGCGCTGGAAGAAATGGTTGGCCACGCCGAGGCGATTTTGCAGGCACTCGAACTGCCATACCGTGTTGTCTCGCTTTGCACCGGCGATATGGGCTTTGGCGCCGCTAAAACCTACGACCTCGAAGTCTGGTTGCCCGCACAGAATACCTACCGTGAAATTTCATCTGTTTCCAACTGCGAAGCCTTCCAGGCGCGCCGTTTGCAGGCCCGTTTCCGTAATGCCAATGGCAAGCCTGAGTTGTTGCATACCTTGAATGGTTCTGGCCTAGCCGTCGGCCGCACGCTTGTAGCCGTGCTGGAGAATAACCAAAACGCTGATGGCACGGTGAATATTCCTAAAGCATTACAACCCTATATGGGCGGAAAGACCCTGCTTAGTTAATAGATTCAACCATTGTTTTTTAAAATGCCTTGGTTGATAGCCAAGGCATTTTTATTTCTAACTAGTATGTGTTACATGGCATCAATTGTTGCGATCAATGACTCAGAAAATTGTACTTATTATCAGAAACAGCATGTCACAAAAATTTCATGCAACTTTACTTAACTCCTAAGCACATACGTATATGTCATTCACAGAAAAATGACATTGGTATGACAAATCTATGAAATTTGTTAAACAGGAGCTGAGATCATGAAAACATCACTACGTTTTATCCCTTTAGCATTGTTCATTTTTTGCGCCAGCGTGCAATCTACCCCGTTTGACGCAGGCAATGGTAAACAAGGTTTTAAATTGACTTGCAGTGAATTCAATAGCAGTTTAGAGGAGTGCAAAACCAAGGCCAAAGACCTATGCGCCAGTGATTTCAAGTTGGTGGAACATCATGTGCTCGATCACCCAGATGCTGGGGATGGTTTTTATATGCCAACAGAACACCATTTGGTGGTTGAATGCAACAAAACTTAATGGTTTGAATTTTTTATGATGCCCTGGCTAACAACCAGGGCATTTTTATGTCTGCGATTTTGTATGGGTCTACGCCAGGGTCATAGGGCGGAAAGTATTTTTGCATGATCTGGTAATAGCTTCTGACCAGCTCGGTATAGATCACGGGCGCGCCGCAGCTGCAGTAGCCATGTTTGGCGTTAACGTAGTGGGTGGGGTCATTGAGCAGTTGGTAGCCGCGTTTGACGTCTGCCCAGCTATCGGGATTGAGGCCCAGGCGCTGGGCAATGATGCGTGCATCTTCCAGGTGGCCGACGCCGTTGTTATAGGCGGCCAGGGTCATAAAGGTACGGTCAGGTTCAGGGATGCGTGCGGGAATGCGGTCTTTCATCCATAGAAAAAACTTGGCGCCAGCCATCACGCTTTGCTTGGGGTCTAGCCGGTCGGTGACGTTCATCATGTTAGAGGTTTGTTCGGTGAGCATCATGAGCCCGCGCACATTGGTGGGCGAGGTGCTGTAATTATCCCAGTGAGATTCCTGGTAGCTGAGCGCGGCCAGCAATCGCCAGTCGATGTCGGTGATTTCTTGTGCATTTTTAAACAGGCGGATATACCTGGGCAGCAAGGTCTGCGATTTGGTGAGGAAGGTAACCACATCAACCGGTTTTAAACGTTTGGTATGGCCGTGATAGCGGTCAACCAGGTTGCGCAGTACGCCATTTTTTTCGATCTGCTTGAAAAAAGCCTGTACTTGTTTGAGCCGCGGTTCGCCATGCAGTTTGTTTAGCGCCCAGGCGATTTTGTCAGCCTGGCCCAGCATCATGCCAGCATCCAGCTGCGGATAGTTATATTGCAAGATCGCCAGCAGGTGATTGTCTGCCACGGTAAAGTCGATCTCATTGCGTGCCACCGCTTCAATCAGTTGTTCTGAGCTCATTTTGTCGGACTCTTTCCAGGTCAGGCCCGGATACTTGGCCTGCAGCTCGCGCATGCGTTCAACAAAACTGGTGCTTTTGGGCAGCACAATGCGTTTATTCAAAAGCGCATTGGCATGAGTCGGCTCACTGTTTTTGTCGCGGTTAAACACCACCATGGACTGCACCTGGTTAAACGCCGGTCCAAACAGCACTTGGCGTTTACGCGCAGGGGTGATGCTGATGTCGGCGGCGGCAATGTCGGCGTCGCCTTTGAGCAGAGTAGGGAACACTTTGGAAAAACTGTCTACCACCACGAATTCGAGTTTATACGGCGGCCCCAAAAACTCGACAAAGCGTTTGGCCAGGTCATATTCCAGACCGGCGTAATTGTTCTGGCTGTCGATAAAGTAGGTGCTGGGGCTATTGATCGTGACAAAGCGAATGGTGTAAGGATCCGGCTTGGGTTTGGCACGTGTGGCTGGCTTGGTATCACTATTATCGCTACACGCACTGAGCCCCAGGCAGAGCAGGGCCGTTAACCATACGGCGCGAACCAAATGGGCAGAGAGAAAACGCATGAGCCAGCAAAGCGGCAGTGAAATGCCGCCAGTTAAACCCGTGTTGCGATCTGGCCCTGATCTGCAATCAGGATGGTTGTGGCTAGTTTGGCAAAAATACCATGCTCAACCACGCCGGGGATATTGTTCAGTGTTGCGTTGAGGCTATGCGCATCCAGGCCAGCCTCAAAGCGCATATCCAGCACCAGACTGCCGTGGCTGGTCATGCACAAGCCGTCTTTGGCCACATTAGGCCGTAGCTCTCCCGTGCCGCCGATGGCTTCAATGCTGCGCTTGGCCGCTTGCCAGGCAAAAGGCATCACTTCAATCGGGATAGGATAGTTCTGGCCAATATGAGGCACCAGCTTGCTCTTATCTGCCACAACAATAAACTGTTTGGCCGCCTTGGCCAGCAGTTTTTCCATGACCAGATCATAGCCGCGGCCTTTGAGCAGGGTGTTGTCGGGCGTGATTTCATCCGCGCCGTCCACATAAAGATCTATCTGGCTGAGCTGTTGCAGGCCCAGCACGGTCAAGCCAACGCTTTGCGCCTTGATCATGCTGATGGTGGAGCTGGCAACCGTGGTCACCCGCAGGCCTTGCTGCTGGCGTTGCGCCAGCGCTTCAATAAAGTAATTGGCGGTAGATCCTGTGCCCAGGCCTACGATCATCTCGTCTTTGACGTAGCTGGCAGCTTCCAGCGCGACGGCTTGTTTGTCATTCATCTTTATCATCTCCGTGCTGGGGTCATACATTTTATTCGCTCGGGCGTCTTAGGTGTCATTCCATGACAGCCGATCGACGCTTGCAGTTATAATAGCAAACTCGGCAGATTCGCCAACAAATACTCATCTAACCTGAGCAATAAGAGTCTAATTTTTTATGGCAGTTTCACTCCCCGTGATCGGGCATCCGCAGCGCTTTTCTTTTCAAAGTCAGGGCCTGGATAGCCATGCATTAGCCGAGCTGGCTTGTGGTTTAAAAGCAACAAACACGCCCCTGGTCGTTTTAACGGCGAGTGCGTTTGAAGCGCAACGGCTGATGGACGAAATCCCGTTTTTTGGCAAAGAGATTGCCGTACATTTGCTGCCAGACTGGGAAACGCTGCCGTATGACGTGTTTTCCCCGCATCCAGACTTGATCTCTGAGCGCCTGGCAACCTTGTATCAACTGAGCCAGAACCAGAGCAATGTGGTGATTGTGCCGATGGCGACCGCATTATTGCGTCTGCCGCCGGTCGCTTACCTGGCCGCGCACTCGTTTATGCTCAAAAAAGGTCAGCGCCTGGATGTGGAGGCCTTGCGCAACCAGTGTGCGCAGGCGGGTTACCACCACGTGAGCCAGGTGATGGCACCGGGCGAGTTCAGCGTGCGCGGCGGGCTGGTGGATTTGTTCCCCATGGGCAGCGCCTTCCCCTACCGCATAGACCTGTTCGATGACGAAATCGAAACCATACGCACGTTTGATATCGACACCCAGCGTAGCGTCTATCCTGTGCCCGAAATTCGCATGCTGCCTGCGCGGGAGTTTCCTATGGATGAAGCGGCGATCACGCGCTTCCGCAGCCAGTTTCGCGAGTACTTTGAGGGCGACCCGCAACGCGCCAAAATATATAAAGATGTGAGTAAAGGCACGCCCAGCGGCGGGGTCGAATGGTATTTGCCGCTGTTTTTTGAGCAGACGGCCACACTATTTGATTATTTGCCCGCGCAAACCGTCCTTTGCCTGCATGGGGACCTGGACAAGGCCGCACAAACATTCTGGGCCGATGCCAGTACGCGTTACCGCCTGATGGCACATGATGCGGAAAAACCCATCTTGCGCCCGGAAACATTGCTGCAAAAAGCCGATGAATTTTTTAAGCGCTCGCATGACTTCGCGCTGGTCACTCAGCAAATTGCCCAACAAACCGTTTTACCGCCTGTCGATGTAGACCGACGTGCCGAGCAGCCCTTGCACAAACTGCAAGCCTTTATCCAGCAATTTGACGGGCGGGTGCTGATTGCCGCAGAAAGCCTGGGCCGGCGCGAGACCATTGCGCAACTGTTCAGCGATCATGGCCTGAGTTTTTCACTGGCTGAAGACTGGGCCGGGTTTGCACAATCCAACTTCCCGCTCATGCTCGGCGTGGCGCCCTTGCATCAGGGTATGGTGGATAAGGATGCGCGCGAGGGCGCGTTGGCGGTGGTCACCGAGGCTGAGCTGTATGCCAGCACCGTGCGTCAGCAGCGCCGCCGCAATCAGGAGAAAGCGCGTAATGCCGAAGGCATGCTCAAAGACTTGTCCGAACTGCGGCTGGATGACCCGGTGGTGCATGAGCAGCACGGGGTGGGGCGCTACAAGGGTCTGGTTAATATCGACTTTGGCGAGGGCGAGACTGAGCTGTTGCTGATTGAGTATTTTGGCGAAGACAAACTGTATGTGCCGGTATCGCAACTGTTTCTGATTTCACGGTATTCCGGTGGGCCGCCCGAGAGTGCACCATTGCACAGACTAGGTAGCGGCCAATGGGAAAAAGCCAAGAAAAAAGCCCTCAAACAGATTCGCGATACCGCAGCAGAGTTGCTTAACCTATATGCGCAACGCGCTGCGCGCAAAGGCCATGCCTTTACCTTGGGCCTGCATGATTACGAGGCCTTTTGTGAAGGCTTTCCGTTTGAAGAGACGCCAGACCAGCTGGATGCTATCGAAGCCGTCATCAAAGACATGCAATCTGGCCGCCCCATGGACCGCCTGGTGTGCGGTGATGTTGGCTTTGGCAAAACAGAGGTCGCGCTGCGTGCCGCTTTTGTCGCAGTGATGGGTGGCCGCCAGGTGGCGGTGCTGGTGCCGACCACCTTGCTGGCCGAGCAGCATTACCAGAACTTTGTCGACCGCTTTGCCGAGTGGCCAATCAAGGTTGCCGAAATTTCCCGTTTCCGCACCGCCAAAGAGCAGGCCGAAGCCATCAAAGGACTGGCCGATGGCAGCATAGACATCATCATTGGCACGCACCGGCTGATTCAGAAAGACGTCAAATTCAAGAACCTGGGTTTAGCGATTCTGGATGAAGAGCACCGTTTTGGCGTGCGACAAAAAGAACAGATGAAAGCCCTGCGTGCCGAGGTGGATGTGCTGACGCTGACCGCCACGCCGATTCCGCGTACCTTGAGCATGGCCATGGAAGGCCTGCGTGAGTTCTCAGTGATTTCCACGCCGCCGCAAAAACGGTTGGCAATCAAAACCTTTCATACGCCTTATTCGGACGGCATTATTCGCGAGGCAGTCATGCGTGAGTTCAAGCGCGGCGGCCAGGTGTATTTCCTGCATAACGAGGTGGATACCATCTATGTCATGAAGGAAAAGCTGGAGAAAATCGTGCCCGAGGCCCGTATCGTCATTGGCCACGGCCAGTTACGCGAGCGCGAGCTGGAACACGTCATGCGCGACTTTTACCAGCAACGCGCCAATCTGTTGCTGTGTACGACCATCGTCGAAACCGGCATCGACGTGCCCACTGCCAACACCATGATCATCAACAAGGCCGATATGTTTGGCCTGGCGCAATTGCACCAGTTACGTGGCCGCGTGGGGCGCAGTCACCACCAGGCTTACACCTATCTGCTGACCGATCCGCACCGTAATATCACGCCGCAGGCGCAAAAACGCCTAGACGCGATTCAGCTGCTGGAAGACCTGGGGGCAGGCTTCCACCTCGCCATGCACGACCTTGAAATCCGCGGCGCCGGTGAGTTGCTGGGCGACAGCCAGAGCGGTGAAATGCAGGAAATCGGCTTTAACTTGTATTCCGATATGCTGAGTCATGCTGTTAAACAGCTCAAGGCCGGCAAAGAGCCTGACCTTGATGCGCCACTGGGGGTGACCACCGAAATCAATCTGCATACCCCGGCCTTGTTGCCCAACAATTATTGCCCGGACGTGCACGAGCGGTTGGTGATTTATAAACGCCTGGCCAACTGCGAAGACGATGACGCGCTCGATGCCATGCAGGAAGAGCTGATCGACCGTTTTGGCCTGTTGCCTGAGCCCGGCGAGGCGCTGATTGCCTGCCACCGTTTGCGCATCGCCGCCAAAGCCTTGGGCATTATTAAAATCGATGCCTCTGACGCAGCCATTCAGTTGCAGTTTAATGTCAAAGCCGATCTCGATCCGCTCAAGCTGATCAATCTGTTGCAACGCGACAAGCGCTGCCGCATGAACGGGCCGGATAAATTACGTGTCACCGTGCAGCTTGGTAACCTCAATCACCGTGTAGAATTAGTGAAAACCCTTTTGAAGGAATTTATGTAATGTTAGAAAAATTAGTGGCTGCCGTGGCGGGCTGGATTATTGCCGTGATTGCCAGCATGGGCTATGGCGGCATTGTGTTGCTGATGGCGATTGAATCCGCCTGTATTCCTTTGCCCTCCGAAATCATCATGCCATTTGCAGGGTTTCTGGTCAGTAAGGGCGATTTAACGCTATGGGGCATTGCGCTGGCAGGGGCGGTAGGCTGTGTGGTCGGCTCGATCCCCGCTTATTACCTGGGCATGTACGGCGGTCGTCCTCTGGTGGAGAAATTCGGTAAATATGTGCTGATCAGCAAAAAAGACCTTGATATGGCGGACCGCTGGTTTGCCAATCACGGCGAAATCATTATTTTTATTGCCCGCCTGTTGCCCGCCGTGCGCACATTTATCGCTTTCCCGGCCGGGGTGGCGCGCATGAACATGACGCGGTTTGTGGCTTACACCTTTGTCGGCTCACTGATCTGGTGCTGGGTGCTAGGGTATGTGGGCATGAAAGCCGGTGAGCATTGGGAAGATTTGAAAGTGTACTTCCACGAGTCACATTATGTGATTGCCGCGCTGGGATTGATCTTTGTTGCCTGGTACGTGCGCAGACACTTCAAAAACGAGGCTGCGTAATCAGTTAGCTTGAGTGAGTGTCTAAAACTGGCTGCGGTTCATCAGAATCTGATGCCCAAAAATAAAAAAGGCCATTCATTGGCCTTTTTTATTTGCGCTAGATCGGTCAACCACATTAGATATCAGCTAGTGCCTACCAAGCGTTTGCGGCACTTGTGCAGGTTTATGCAAGCATAGTTTCCGCATCTGAACTGTCAGCCTGATCCTCATCCTTAGCAGCCATTCTGTCTACGAGGCTATTGGAAGATACCTTTGTCGAAGCATCCAACGCAAACGAGTATCTAGCAAGGTCATGCTTGAAGGCAATCCCATGCGATAACGCCCAGTGCTCTGTAGATGCATTGGCCGCAACACTTGCCAACATGAGCACACTGCAAGCGAACATATTTTTAAATACTGATTTCATCCGTCACCCCTTTGATTTATTTTGAAACCAGACTGTAGCAAAGGGTGGCAAGTCATTTAAATAGCCCTTTGAGGCCAATGCTTGAAGCGTCGCCGTGCGTGAACAATCAAGGTGTCACTGCGTAGTGTTCAGCAGGGGTATCCGAACGCTCCAAGTAAGCTCACTTCCAGGTGACTACCTGCGCCATGGCCCGGCGTGTTTTTGCTTTGGGTGCATGTTTGCGGTAACCAAAGGCGACCATATAGGCCAGTCCATATTCTTGCAGGTTTACGCCAAACTGCTCTGCCAGCAAAGTCTCGGTTTCTTGTTGTTTAAAGCCTTCAATCGGGCAACTGTCTATGCCTCGCATGGCGGCGACGGTCATCATGTTGGCCAGCGCGATGTAGCATTGTTTGCTGGCCCAGTCGAACAGTTTGCGCTCGTCGGTGAGGCCAAAGTCGGATTGTTGAAACTGTTTGTAAAAGCCCAGTCGCATGTTGGCGATGTCGTCTGGATGGTGCTGCACTTCACGCATGAATTGCGGCAGGTAAGGGCTGTCTGCGTCCAGAAAGGGAGATTTCATGGCCAGACACAAGACAAAGTGGCTGGCGGTATCCAGCTTGAGCGGCGCGCCCCAGGCATGCTGCTTCAGGCTTTCGCGCAGGGTTTTATCTTGCACCACAATAAAATGCCAGGGCTCAAAGCCGAATGAGCTGGGTGAGAGGCGGGCGGCTTCGAGAATCAATTCAAATTCTTCTGCAGGAATCTGTTTGCTGGCATCAAATTCTTTACAGGCATGGCGGAATTGAAATGCATCGAGAATCGCTTGTGTATCTATCATCTATCTGTCCTTCAAAGAATCTCCACAGGCACGAGTTTGCCTGCGCTTAAAAATAAAATAGCCGTTTTCACCGGTAAGCCTTCGGTCGCAAACAACTGAGCATAGGCGGCTAATTGCGGCTTGAACGTGGCTGCCAGGCTGGGTAAATCGTCACTTGCTGTGACTGGGGCCGATTTGTAATCGACAATCCAGCGTACACCCTCAGCAACAAAAGTACGGTCTATGACTTTTTTATTGGCGGCAAGTTGCTCAATCGCTAGCTCAGAGGCTGCTTGCGGATGTTCAGCGAGCACCCAGCGGCCATCCGCTGATTGCAGCGTGGTGGTGAGTAGCGTCGCCACTTGCTGGCTGGCTGGCACGGCCTCCGCTTCAGCATAACCTTGTTGCGCAAACCAGCGTTGCATGGCTGCCAGCAATGACTGGCAACTCGTGCTGGCGTGGGCTTGCCAGGCGGCCAGGCCTTGTTCGGCGATCAGTTGCAGGTAAAGGTGGGCGAGGGTGCCGATATCGGCCTCCAGGCTGCTGACGGTGCTGTCTGCGGGGGGCGTGGCATCATAAGCGCGCGCGAGATCGGTGCTGGGTTGCAAGAGGGCGGGACTGGTGGCTTGCGGCAAGCGAATCAGCTTGGGCACAAACTGGCGGATATCGGCCTGCTGGCTTTGTTGCGGGTAGCGGACCACGATATCTTGTTCGCGATTGAAATCCGAACTGACGGCTGGCCACAGCAGCTGTAAAAACGTATTTTTACGGGGTTGCGGGTCACCGTTTTTATCCGGCCTGGCAATGCCGAGTAGATGCAACTGGCGCTCGGCGCGCGTGGCGGCGACATACAGCACGCGGGCGTCTTCATAGGCCGCACGGGTTTTGTCGAGGTCATTCAGGTAATCGTAGGGCGTGACACCGGAGTGCTGCCGCTTGAGGGCTGTGGGTACAAAGGGTGCCGCGACCAGTGCGACGTCACCATCGGCCGTCGTGACTTCTTCCCAAATCACCAGCTTGGCGTCATCGGGCGGGTTGCTGCCATCCAGGCCCGGCAGAATGACCGTGTCAAACTCCAGACCCTTCGATTTGTGGATGGTCATGAATTGCAAGCGGTCATCGGCTTTGGCATCGGGAGCCGCATACAGTTTTTTCACATCTTCGGCCAGGCTTTGCGGGCTGAACTGGCCGTGTTGCTCGAGCGCGGCAATGCGGGCAAAAAACGCCTGCACATCTTGCACATCGTTTTCGTTCCATAAGCAGTGTGCGCCGCCCAGCCGCAACCAGGTGTTGTGCACCCAGCGGCTGGTGGCGTTGCGGGACCGCCATTGCAAGGCCGTTTGCATGACCTCACGCACATGGCGGGCGCGGGTCTGGCCATCTGCACTCAGGCGTGCCATCACTTGTTCGTCTTCGAGCAGACTCATGACGCTGCGTTGCCCGTCCTGGCCGATCAAGGCATGCAGGTCGGCCAGCGTCAGCCCGCACCAGGGTGCGCGCAGCAAGGCCAGCCAATGCACACGGTCAGCCCGCTGGTACAGGGCGTAGGTCAGCGTCAGCAGGTCTTGGACAATCTGGCGGTTTGCCAGCTCTTCAATCTCCACCGCCTGAAAGCTCAACTCGGTATGGTTGCGCCGCATCTCGGTGACCAGCGCATGCAAGTGCTTGCGTGCACGCACCAGCACGGCAATGGTGGCATCTGGCTGTTCGGCGCGTGTCTGCTGGATAATGCGGATAATCTGTTCGGCTTCGAGTCGGCGCAGGTCTGCCGGTTCCTCTTCTTCATGTTCGCTCACTGGTTGGATCAGCGGATGCACAAACACCCCCTCACCAGGCAGAGACGGGCGCGTGGCGACAAAAGGCCGGTAAGCAATCGCGCCTTGCTGCGGGGCATCCTCAGACGGCAGCATGCCTTTAAAGGTCTGGTTGATCCATTCGACCACGGCCGGGCACGAGCGGTTATTGCGCCACAGTTTGAGCGGGGTCAGCGCGATGTCACCGATGCCGAATTCGGCCGCATTCAAAAACAGGCCGACATTGGCTTTGCGGAAGCGGTAAATCGACTGCATGGGGTCGCCCACGGTAAACAGGGTACGGCCATCGCCCGCTTGCCAGCCGCGCGTCAGCGCCTTGAGCAGGTCGATCTGCATCGGGCTGGTATCCTGAAACTCATCGACCAGCAGATGCTGTATGCGGTAGTCCAGCCGCATGGCCAGCTCGCTTGCTTCGCCGCCTTCTACCAGCGCTTGCAAGGCGCGCTGGGCGATCTCGACAAAGTCGACTTCGTTTTGCGCCTGAAAGTGCAACCAGAGCTGGGCCGCCGCAATATTCAACAGCTGGCTCAAGTCTGCAATCAGCGCTTCGTCACGGGCGTTGGGGTCTGGCAGCATGCGGATGCGCGCCAGGCTGGGTTCTGCGCGGCGATCTTGTGCCAGGCCATCCAGAATCTCGGTCAAGGCCTCCTTGTAAGGCTTGGCTTCGTCGGTGGCGGGCAGGCCCATGTTTTTGTCCAGCCGTTTGCGCAGCCCCCCCGTGCCTGTCAATAACAACTCGGCCAGCGCGCGCCAGTTTGGCAAATCGGCCAGGCGAGGTTGCAACGCCACTTGCCAATCGCGTAGCTGAGCGATGGGGTGCGTGTCTGGGAGTTGACTGCCGGCATAGCGCGCAATGGGCATCAGCGCCTGTTGCAAGCGGGCGGGCAGATGCTGGTGAATCTGCGCCAGCTCACCTTCAATTAAATGCACCAGTGCCATTTGCCCAGACAGTGTGTGCCCAGTCTGGCTGTGATGCAGCCATTGTTCGCGTTTGGCCAGCATGGACATGAGTAGGGCTTCCAGCCGGGTTTGATCATTATCCATATAGCGCAACACTCGCCGCACCGGTTCGCCCAGCACAGGCTCATCCATGCTTTGCAAGGCCAGCCCCGCGGCTTCGCGGTAATAAGGCCAGGCGTCTTCTGTCACCGCCGGTTGCGTGCCAAAGCGGCTCAGCAACGGCATTTGCCGCGCCAGGTTGGCACATAAGGAGTCTATGGTGTAAATCCGCAAGCGGGCCGGACTTTGCAGCAATTGCCAGTTGAGCGCGGCCGAGCGCTGCAAGGCTTGCTGGCCCAGTGCAAACGTGATTTTCTTGTGCGCGGCTTCGGGCGCCACGCCACTGGCCGCCAGCAACAGGCTATCCAGAATCCGCACGCGCATCTCCGAGGCAGCCTTGTTGGTAAAGGTGATGGCGATAATTTCTTCGGGCGCTTGTACGGTTTGCAGCAACTTGAGAAAACGCTGGGTCAGTAACTCGGTTTTGCCCGCGCCCGCCGGGGCCTCGACAATAAAGGACTCCAGCGCCAGCGCGCGTTCACGGTTGGCGGCATCCAGTGCCAGCGCCTCTGTCAAAACGGTCTCTGCTGTCAACGTTGATGGTGTTTCTGAGTGCATCATGCGGCACCTTTTGATTTCAAGTGCGCCGATTGCAAGAGGCCAGATTGCAAGTGCTCAAACTGCAATTGCCGCTCTGGCAATCTGAGCAAAGGCAGCACATCGCAATAGTCCAGATCTTGCTCCGCCTCAAACAGCACCGCCGCCTCGCCTGCCTTGAGGGCTTGCGCAGTTAACGTGATTTGCGTCCGCCAGTGCTGCAGAATCGACGGCCAGTCTGGGAATTCTGTCGGGTCAAACAATTTGTTTTTTTCGTGATTAAACGCTTTGACGCCGGGCACAATATCTTCTTCGGCGGCGATGCCGGCAAAGCCACCATCCGTCAGCCGCAGCTTGCCAAAGCAGACCGCCGCAATCTCGGCGTCTTGCAAAATAAAGGCGGCATAAATGGGCAGTTGTGGTTCAGTGATTTTATCGCTGGCCCAATTTTTAGTGTCTGGCATGCTGCCGGTTTTGTAATCAATCACCACCAGGCGGCCATCTGCCAGCGTATCCACGCGGTCTATCACCAGTTTGACCTGGATGCTTTCAATCAGCGGCTTAAAGGTTTTTTCAACCAGTGACACGGTAAACGGTTGCATGCGCTCGCGTTCGACTTGCAGCAGCCAGGTCAGGGCGAGTTTGCTCAGGCGCTCGGCTTCGAGCTGGCAAAACACCTCTGTAAACGGCTGCGAAAACTCGGTATTGAATTCGGCCATGACTTGCGCGGCAAGGGCGTCCAGCTGACTTTTCAATTCCTCCTCAGCACAGCTTTGCCAGTCCTCGCGCGGTTGTTGCCAAAATGCCGCCATCACGCGGTGGATGAGGTCGCCGCGCTGCATGACATCCAGCCCGTTATGCGGCGTCTCCAGTTTGCGGGCTTTGAGCCGGTATTGGTAAAACGCCCACGCTGGGCAAATCGCCTGCGCACGCAGCAGGCCGGTGCCGCCGCTCACATGTTCGCCATCTTGCACGGGCGGGGCCTGGTGGTCGTCCAGCCATTGCCAGTGCTCGGGCTGGCTGGTGGCCAGGGTTTCCGCCAGCGTGGCGACCCTGGCACTGGCAGCGACTTCGGCAATGTCTTGAATCAGCGGGCTCATGCGCAACAGGCGGTCACCTTCTTTTTGCGCATAAGAAAAAATGACCTGGTGCGCCGTGCCCAGCAGGCGTTGGTGAATCTGGCTGGCAAAGGCGATTTGCACCTCACTGCTGGCATTGGGCGTGCCTGCCTGCCGTTGCAGCTCGGCCGGGATCAGGGCATTGGTGCGCGACAGCGGGGGCCACACATGGTCGTTCATGCCCATCACCCACACCCCGTCCAGCGGCTGGGCACTGGCTTCCAGCATGCCCATGACGGTGAGGTTGGGCTGGCGCACGGTTTGCGGTTGAAAAATCTGTGCCTGACATAATTGTGTCAGCCGCTGGATGGCGGTAGTAGCCGGGATGGGGCCCAGCCAGGCATCCAGCGCACCGAGTTGCGCAATGACCTTGTAAAACGATTGTTGGCACTGGTACTCATGGCTGGACAGGCTGCGCTCGCCTGGCCAATGGCTGGCGGTAAGCAGTGCCGTCAGGCTCTTGGCCCAGGCCGAAGGCAGTTGTTTGGCCGGTAGCTGTCTGGCCGTGGTCAGCAAGGCGTTGAGGTCTTGTAATAGCGCCGGACTATGAATCGCATGCTCATCTTGCTGCTTGCGGGTAATAAACCACGCAAAGGTCGTGGCCTTGACTTGCAAGGGCAACTGGCGGCGCATTTCGGCGTCCAGCGCGGCGCGCGCATCGGCTTCAAACAGGGCTTGTGACCAATACACATCCGCCAGCAGCGCTGACAGCTCGGTTTGTGCCAGCGGCGTGTGTTGAAACGCCAGCCGCAACAGGGTTAAGGCGGTATTCACCAGCGGCCAGCGCGTTAACGGCGTGCCCAGCGAAAACTCATAACAGCGGGGGATTTCGGCATGCGCAGGATGCAAGGCCTCAGGATGAAAGGTGTCATCCAGCAGATTGGCCAGTGTGTCGCGCACGGCTTCCAGGTCTGGCACCACGATAGCCAGCCTGGCCTGTTTGTGGGTGCTGAGTGTCTGCTTGGCCCAATATACGGCAGCGCGCATTTCGTCCATATTTTCAGCAAAGGCCATGCGTTGCACCTGCTGCGCGGTGATGCGATGTTCAAAGGTCTCTACGGTCACACCTGCGGCTTGCAAACGGTCGATCAGACGTTGCAAATGCGGGTTGATACGGTCAAACCCGGCCAAGGCAATGCGCTCGGGCAACGGTAGCAAGCCCTGTTGCAGTTGCGCCAATTGCCAGGCTTGGTAACGCACGCCCTCAAGATAGCCACTTTGCTTGCACAGCGTCTGAAATTGCTGGCGCCACTGCATGAACTGGCGGGTCTCCTCACTGGCTGCATCCATATCCAGGCTGATATTCCACTCAATCAGGTAGCGGTTCGCCTCCATCGCCGCGCTGGCGAGGCCGTTAGTGTTCAATAAATCGAGGTGGTCATGCTGGCGCAGACAATGCTGAATCGCTTGCTCCCACAGCAACGCCTCTTGCGTCGAGGACAGCATGCCCGCTGGGGCATCCGCCACGGCAATGCGGCCACATAAAATGGCTTGCTCAGTGAGTTGGTGCAGCCAGTCTTGCAGCGGAAACACCTGCGGTGCCTGCCATTGCAACAGCCCTTGCTGCTGGTAGCTGGACGATAACCATTGCCGGATGCCTTGCGCCAGACGGGCAGAGGCGCAGAGGATGGTCGCCGCTGGCGTGGGTGAAGGAGGGAGAGAAGCGCTAGGCATGTTCAGCAAAGTGTCATTAACCAACAGGTCATTTTATAAGATAATGTCCTTTTCGGGCACCTCTAATCAATCAACTTGCGTCGCGCATAAAAAGTTTTTCCTCCCATATCAACGATATGCGGCGACTGAATTTTTTAATCGCGCCATTTTTTAATCGCGCCTTGTCAGGCTTAGCAATTTGAATGATGAGAGCTGCCCTTTCGTCCGCGTTTTTGCCATATTAAGGATCACGCTATGCTGGCCTGTTTTTTGACACACGCTGTGCGCGCACGACCGGCGCGGTTTTCTGAGCGCCTTGCCAGCGGCTGGATGACTGCAAGTTGGCTGGCTGCCTGTTGTGTGCTGTGGCTAGGGTTGCTGGCCGAACATGTATGGGCGGCCGAGGCTGACACCGAAGCGCGCGTGACCTTTGCACCGCAAGGCGAGGTGAAGGCGGTCAGACAAGTCAGCGCCCGGTTTTCGCTGCCCATGGTGGCTTTTGGCGATCCGCGTCTGCCTGCACCGTTTGACATTCAATGCGATGCCAAAGGGCAGGGGCATTGGCTGGATGACAGGCAGTGGGTGTATGACTTTGAGGCCGATTTACCAGCCGGTTTGCAATGCCGCTTCTCTGTTAAAAAAGGCTTGCAAAGCGTCGCGGGCACACCGGTTTCGTCGCAATCCTTCAGTTTTTCAACCGGGGGGCCGGCCATCGTCACCTCGCTGCCAGAAGAGGGCATTGAATATATCGATGAGTCACAGGTGTTTTTGCTGGGGCTTGATGCGCCTGTCAATGAAGACAGCGTCAAGCAGCATGCTGCTTGCAGCATACAAGGTGTAGGTGAGCTGTTTCCACTCAAGTTGATCACTGGCCAGGCACGCGAGCAGATCCTGCGCGAGCAAAAAGACCGTGCCAGCCAGTTGTTTTTGGTGTTGTTTAAAAATGCGCAGCAGGGTCTGCTCTCAGTCAAAGACCGCCGTATACAGCAGGCGAATATTGTGGTGGCACAGTGCAGCCGCCCGTTGCCTGCGGGCAGTGAGGTGAGTTTGCATTGGGACGCAGGCATCACCTCCGTCAGTGGTGTGGTTGCCAACAAGCCGCAAGTGCTGAGGTTTAAAGTCCGCGACGCGTTTAAAGTGAATGCCAGCTGCACGCGCACCAATGCCAAGGCTGGCTGTATTCCAGTATTGCCGATACAGGTGCAGTTTAATGCACCTGTCAGCCGCCGCCTGGCTGAGGCCATCCGAATCAAACTGCCGGATGGCAGCATGCAAAAACCGGTGATTGCCGACTATGCACAAGGGGAGACCTTGGAGTCGGTGCAGTTCAAAGGACCGTTTACCGCGAATAGCCGGGTGGTGCTGCAATTGCCAGGTGAATTTAAAGATGATGCCGGGCGTGTGCCGGTCAATGCGCGCGCTTTCCCGTTGGCGATGACAATGGATGTCGATCCGCCCCTGATCAAGTTCCCGGCAAAATTTGGCATTTTGGAGCGGTATGCGCAACCTGCCTTGCCGGTGACGGTGCGTAATGTCGAGGTCACCTTGCAAGGCGCGCGCATCACCCCCAGCGCCAATGCCGAGCAATCTGGCCGTGTGGGCCGCTTGCAACCTGAGAATGATGCTGAACTGGCGGCCTGGTATTTTAAAGTCACCCAGCATCCTTATGGCAGTGGCGAGTCTGACGCCTTTTTGAAAACGCATGACCGTTACCCGCGCGAGGGGGAAATCCCCCTGCTAATAGGCAACCAGGACGTAGCTTCCAGTGAGATCCGCCTGCCGCGCAGGCAAGGGCAGAAAACGTTTGAGGTGTTGGGCATCCCGCTGCAAAAGCCTGGATTTTATGTGGTCGAATTTGCCAGTGACCGCCTGGGGGCGGCGTTGCATGGCGAGCAAAAACCTTATTTTGTCTCATCTAGCGCGCTGGTCACCAACCTGGCCGTGCATTACAAAAAAGGCCATGAGTCATCCCTGGTGTGGGTGACGCGGCTGGATAATGCCAAACCGGTCTCGGGGGCCGAAGTCAGGGTATCCACCTGCGATGGTGTCTTGCTCTGGCAAGGCAAAACCGACCGCCAGGGCCGCGCGAATATTGCACAGGCGCTTGAAGACAGCTACCGCAAAAGTTGTTATGGTCATCTGGTCACGGCACGCAAAGACGATGATTTGTCGTTTATGTTTTCACAGTGGGACGATGGCCTCAGCCCCTGGCAATTTAACCTGGGCGGCGGCGAGAGCGCGGGCCCGGTACTGGCGCATACGGTGTTTGACCGCCCCTTGTTCCGTGCTGGTGAAACCGTCTCCATGAAGCACTTTGTGCGCTTGCATACCGTTAAAGGACTGCGCCTGCCCGAGCGGTTGCCGGATGAGATCACCTTGACGCATCAGGGCAGCGGTGAAAGCGAGACGCGCGCGGTGCGCTGGGCCAATGCGGCCGGTACGTCTAGCTGGGTGATTCCCAAAGAAGCCAAGCTGGGCAACTATGTGGTGACCATGATGGTGGAGGGCATGGAGGTAACGATGGGGCATTTCCGGGTTGAGCAATATCGCGTGCCCTTGATGCATGCCAGCCTCAAACCGCCCGCCGCACCGGTGGTCAACCAGCGTCAATTACAGGTGGATGTGCAACTCAACTATCTGGCGGGCGGGCCTGCGGCTGGCTTGCCGGTCAAGTTCCGTAGCCGGCTAGAGCCTTATACCATGCAGTTTGCGCAGTATGAGGCGTTTCGTTTTGGCGGTGAGCGGCCACAGGAAGGGCTGCACGCCATACAACCTTTTTCTTATGACCCGGAAGAAGGCTGGAGTGATGGGCAATCCTCGGATCAAGCGTCTGCTGACAGTGACAAGCGCTACCCGCCCCGCACGCAGGCAGTGACGCTGGATGGCAGTGGCGGAGCGCGCGTTACTTTTGACCGTTTGCCTAATGTGCGTACCCCGCATGCCCTGCAGGTAGAGATGGAATATGCCGACCCCAATGGCCAGATATTGACAGCAGCCACGCAAGCGCTGCTGCTACCCTCGGCCGTGCATCTCGGTATTAAAATGGATAGTTACTTTGCGACACCGCAGAATCTGGCGTTTAAGGTGCTGGCGCTGGATAGCACAGGTAAACCGCTGGTCGGGCAGGCAGTAGCCGTTGAGGCCTATCAGCGGCATACCTATGCTTACCGCAAACGGTTGCTGGGCGGGTTTTATGCCTATGAACAAACTGCTGAGGTGAAGCATGTGGGCGCGGTTTGCGACGGGCAAACCGATGGCCAGGGTTTGCTCAGTTGCAAGGGGGCGGCTCCGGCCAGTGGCGAATTGATTCTGGTGGCAACCACCAAAGACAGCAAAAAACAGCCTGCCATCGCCAGCCAGGAAGTGTATGTCGCCGATGAAGACGGCTGGTATAGCGCAGGCGCCAGCGACCGCATTGATATTTTGGCTGACAAGCGCGAGTATGCCCCGGGCGAAACGGCGCAATTTGAAGTACGCATGCCTTTCCGCGAAGCGACGGCGCTGGTGACGGTGGAGCGCGAAGGCGTACTAGCCTCGTATGTCAGCAAAATCAGCATGCAGTCGCCCATCGTCAAGGTGCCGATCGCTGCCGAGTATGGGCCTAATGCCTATGTGTCGGTGATGGTGGTGCGTGGCCGTGTCGATCCGCAAGCGCCCGGACGCTTTGCCTGGCTCAAGCGCATGGTCTATCAGGTGGGCCAGTTTTTAGGCCTGGTTGAGCATTTGCCGGTCGAGGTGGATACGCGGCCAACGGCCCTGGTGGATTTAAGCAAGCCTGCCTTCAAGCTGGGCATGACGCAAATCAAGGTGGGCTGGCAAGGCTATGCCCTCAAGGTCAAGGTGGAGCCTGAACGTACGGTTTACCGGGTGCGCGAGCAGGCCCAGGTCAAGCTGACGGTGACAGACCCGGCGGGCAAGCCGCTCTCGAATGCCGAGGTGGCGCTGACTGCGGTGGATGAAGGCTTGCTGCAACTGGCCAAGCCTGATTCCTGGCAGTTGCTGGAGGCCATGATGCAGCGCCGGCCGATAGAGGTATATACCTCAACGGCACAGTCGCAAGTGATTGGTAAACGCCATTTTGGTAAAAAAGCCGTCGCACCCGGCGGTGGCGGCGGGCAGGGCGCCAACGCGCGTGAGCTGTTTGATACCTTGCTGCTGTGGAAGCCCGTGATCAAGTTGGATAAACACGGCCAGGCCAGTGTCAGCATTCCGCTCAATGATGCGCTGACCAGTTTCCGCATTGCCGCCATTGCCCATGCCGGTGCAGCGCGCTTTGGTTCTGGCAGTGCGCTGATCCGCACCACGCAAGACCTGATGCTGTTTTCTGGGCTGCCGCCGTTTGTGCGCGAGGGGGATCAGCTGCAGGCCATGGTGACCGTGCGCAATGCCAGCCAGCGACCCCTCACCACGCAAGTGACCGCCACCCCGCTGGGCGTGGAGACCGCGCTTAAACCACAGCGCGTCAAGCTGGCCGCTGGCCAAGCCGCAACCCTGGCGTTCCCGCTACGCGTGCCTTACAACGTGACCGGCCTGGATTGGCAAATAGATGCGGCGGTGGTCGGGGAGTCTACCGCGCAACCCCCAACTCGTTTGCAAATTAAAGACCGTTTAAAAGTGCACCAGCAGGTCGGTGCGGCTTATCCGGTCCGTGTCTACCAGCAGACCATACAGCAGTTGCAAGCCGGTCAGCCCTGGCAGATGACGGTACAAGCGCCAGCGCAGGCGGTACCGGGCCGGGGTGGTATAGACGTGCGGCTTAACCGCTCGCTGGTTGGTAGCCTGTCTAGCGTGCGCGAATGGATGCAGCGCTATCCCTATATCTGTTTGGAACAGCGCGCCTCGGTGGCGGTGACGCTGGAGGATCAGGCCCGCTGGAATAGCGTGATGCTCAGTCTGGGGCAGCACCTCGATGGCGATGGCCTGGCGCGTTATTTCCCTATGGATTGGTTGCAAGGCGATGACAGCCTCACCAGTTATTTATTGCAAATTGCCGATGCTGCAGGCTATGACATCCCGGACACCGCGCGTGAGCGCATGCTCAAAGGGCTGGAAGATTTTGTCGCTGGCCGCATTCACCGCTATGGCAGCATTCAAACGGCAGATGTCGTGTTGCGCAAGCTGGCGGCGATTGATGCCCTGGCACGCTATGACCATGCCAGACCAGAAATGCTGGATGCGCTGGAGATTCGTCCCGAGCTGTGGCCGACCTCAGGCGTGATTGACTGGTTATCCATACTCAAACGCATGCCAGCGCTGCCAGAGGCTGAGCAAAAGCGCGCCCAGGCCATGCAGGTACTGCAATCGCGCTGGATGGTTTCAGGCACGCAGTTCACGTTTTCGACCGAGAAACAGGATGACCTGTGGTGGTTGATGGTGTCGCCCGACGTGAATGCGGCGCGTACGCTGGACTTGCTGGCGGCAGACCCGCAATTGCCTGCCGAGGATGCGGGCCGTCTCGCACGTGGCTTGTTGTCGCGACAACAGGCCGGCCATTGGCGGACCACCTTGGCCAATGCCTGGGGCGTGCTGGCGTTGCGGCATTTCCAGAAAGCCCATGAACAGGCTGCGGTGACTGGCCAGGTCGAGCTTAGCCTGGCCGGGCAAAGCCAGCATTTGCCTTGGTCACGTGCCGCCATTGCCAAGCCTGCTAAAGCAATGACTAGCGCCACCCAGCCCGCGCCTTGGACCGAAGCGGGGGGATTGCTGACGCAGTATGCCTGGCCGCAGGCGGCAGCTCCGCTGCAAATCCAGCAACAGGGTGAAGGCAAGCCTTGGGCATTTGTCACCGCCAAAGCGTCCTTACCGTTGCAAGCCCCGCTGTTTGCCGGCTATCGCTTGCAACGTGAGGTCACACCGGTGTCGCAAAAAACGGCTGGCCGCTGGCAACGGGGCGATGTCTACCGCGTCCGCCTCACTGTGGAGGCGCAAGCTGACATGACCTGGGTGGTCATCAATGACCCGGTGCCCAGTGGCGCGACAATCCTCGGCAGTGGCCTGGGCGGAGACAGCCAGCAACTGACGCAAAACGAGCAACGCCTGGGCTGGCAACGGCCGGCCTATGAAGAGCGCGCACTGGATGGCTTCAGGGCATATTATGCCTACGTGCCCAAGGGTAAATTCACGGTCGAATATACGGTCAGACTCAATCAGCCCGGCCAGTTCAGTCTGCCTGGCAGCCGGGTGGAGGCCATGTATGCGCCAGAAGTGTTTGCCGAGTTGCCGGTGCCTGCCATGCAGGTACAGTGAGATTGATGCGACGTTTCTTCCTGCCATTGTGGTTCAGCCTGCGCAGTCGTCCGTGGCTTTGCGCAGTGCTGGCCCTGCTGGCCGGAATCTGCCTGCTGATCCTGTGGGTGGCGACAGTGAAGGTGCCAGACTTCGGCCAGTTTAAGCAACACAGCCAGAGTTCAGAGGCCTGGCTGCTGGATCGACATGGCGCACCGCTGCAACGCTTGCGCCTGAATCATGATTACCGCAGGCTGGACTGGGTGCCGCTGGCACAGATTTCCCCACGCTTGCAGCAGGCCATGCTGGTGGCCGAGGACAAGCGCTTTTATCAGCATGCGGGGGTGGATCCGTGGGCCCTGTTGTCTGCCATCTGGGATAACCTGCATCGCCCGCATCGACGCGGCGGGAGTACATTGACCATGCAGTTAGCCAAGTTATGGCTGCAAGACACCCAGCCCGGCTTTTCAAACACCTCACCATGGCGCTTCAAGCTGGCACAAATTCGCCTGGCTCTGGCCATTGATCATGATTGGCAGAAAAACCAGATTCTGGAGGCGTATTTAAATCGGGTGACGTTTCGTGGCGAACTGGTGGGCATTGATGCGGCCGCGCGTGGCTTGCTGGCCAAAGGCCCGGCGGCACTGGATCGTCTGGATGCGGCCTTGCTGGCAGCGCTGGTGCGGGCGCCAGCCGCCAGTGCTTCGCGTCTGGCCGGGCGCGCTTGCGATGTGCTGACACATACGCACACGCAGGATGCACGCCAAGACTGCGAGCGCTTGTGGATACGCGCCGCCTTGTTACCGAAACGGCCTTTCCCCATGGCCGGGCAGGATGATGCGCCTCATGTGGCCAGGCGGTTGCTCACACAGGCCGGACAGCGTGACCGCAGCAGCTTGGATGCCAGTCTGCAACGTTTTGCCCGGCAAACATTGCAAACCCATCTGGCTCAACTGGCCAGCCAGCATGTGACCGACGGCGCCGTGCTGGTGCTTGACAATACCAGTGGCGAGGTACTGGCCTATGTTGGCTCCAGCGGCGATTTATCCGGGGCTGCAGCGGTGGATGGCGTGGCCGCGTTGCGGCAGCCAGGGTCTACGCTCAAGCCTTTTTTGTATGCACTGGCGATAGATCAGGGGTGGCTGCAAGCCGCCTCGGTGCTGGATGACTCGCCGCTGGCACTGACCACGCCCAGCGGCTTGTATATTCCACAAGACTATGACCGCCATTTTCATGGCGCGGTCAGTGTGCGCACGGCGCTCGCCTCATCGTTAAATGTACCTGCCGTGCGCGCGTTAACGCTGGTGGGTGTGGACTGCTTTTTACACACCCTGCAACAGCTGGGCTTGCAGGATTTGAAACAGGACGCCGATTTTTATGGTTTTGGCCTCGCCCTGGGCGGTGCCGAAACCAGTTTGTTCCAGCTCACCAATGCTTACCGGGCACTGGCCAATGGGGGCCAGTGGCAGCCAATCCGTTTTCACACAGGCACCAAGCCTTTGTCCCCATCACGCCAGGTGTTCACTCCGCAAACCAGCTTTATCATCGGTGATATTTTGTCTGACCCGGTGGCGCGCAGTATGACTTTTGGTTTATCTAGCCCATTATCGACGCGGGGATGGGCGGCGGTGAAAACCGGCACCAGCAAAGGCATGCGTGACAACTGGGCGATCGGCTACAGCCAGCGCTATACGGTAGGGGTTTGGGTCGGTAACTTTTCTGGCGAGCCAATGTGGGATGTGTCAGGCGTGACAGGCGCAGCGCCGGTGTGGCGTGACATCATGGAATATCTGCACCGGGACAGCGCGTCCATGTCGCCTGTGCCGCCAGCTGGTGTCGTGGCGCAAACCGTGCATTATGTGCCAGCCATCGAGGCCCCCAGGCAAGAATGGGTGCTAGGCAATGCGCCACTGCCAGCCACAACCACCCTTCGTCTGGCACCGCTACAAGCACAGCTGATTGCGCCACCGGCGGGGGCGGTGATTGCGCCAGATCCGGATATTCCCGACCGCAAACAAGCCTTGCTGGTGCAAGCCGCCTGGAGCGGGCAGGCCTGTCTGTATCTGGATCAGCACTTGATCAACCAATGCCGTTTGCCACAACTGACGATTCCTTTGCCGCCCCCAGGCAAACATGTCTTAAGCCTGCGGGACAAGCACGGCCAGCTATTGGATCAGCACCCGTTTGAAGTGCGGGCGATAGCCCTTAAAGCCCCAGCTTAAGTTTAGGGCCAGGCGGCCACAAGGCAAACTGTTCGCCATGACAATAAATATGGCTGTAAAAGTGATTTATCCCTTATGATTCAGCCATACAATTCATCATTTACGGAAGAGCAGGATTTTAAACATGCGTGTATTAAAGTGGCTGTTATGGTTATTGTTGCCGGTGGCCTTGTTTGCACTCTATACCTGGGCCAGCTTGAGTTGGGTGTATTCATCGGGGGACAGGGTCGGCTATGTGCAAAAACTCTCGAATAAAGGCTGGTTGTGCAAAACCTGGGAGGGTGAGTTGGTGCTGGTCACCGTGCCCGGCACCCAGGCCGAGAAGTTTTACTTTACCGTGCGCGATCCGGCCGTGATTCCCAAAATCAATGCCTTGTCTGGTGAGCGCGTCCGGTTGCAATATGAAGAGCACAAGGGCGTGCCGTCAAGCTGCTTTGGTGAGACTAGTTACTATGTTTATAACGTGTTAAAGGTGAATGACGATTACAATTAACCGTGAAGCATAAAAAATGCGCCCAAGACGGGCGCATTTTTTATGCCTGGGGCTAGGCAAGCTTCAGGCACTTAAGCGCCACGTCTGTTGTGGCAGGGCGAGTGTTTCTTCTGGTGTTGCCTCCAGTTTGAACTGATTGACGGAGGCCACCAGGGTGTGCACCTGTTCCAGCATGCTTTCTGCGGCCGCGGCAGCTTCTTCTACCAAGGCGGCATTTTGCTGCGTGGTCTCGTCGATGGCGGTCATGGAGGCATAAATCTGCTGCATGCCGTCACTTTGCTGACCGGCTGCCTCGGAGATAGCGCCTATGCTACTGGAGACCTGTTGCACGGCCAGCACAATGTCCTGCATGGTGCGACCGGCTTGCCCCACTTGTTTGGCACTGACATTGGTTTGGCTGACCGAGGTGGCAATCAATTCCTTGATCTCTTTGGCTGAAGCGGCCGAGCGGGTGGCCAGGTTGCGCACTTCGCCTGCCACCACGGCAAAGCCACGGCCAGCTTCACCGGCACGCGCAGCTTCTACCGCTGCATTCAGCGCCAGGATGTTGGTCTGGAAGGCAATGCTGTCAATCACGCTGGTGATTTGGGCAATCTGGTCCGAGGTCTCATTGATACCTTGCATGGTGGTCGACAGTGCTTTAAAGGCATCGCCGCCTTGCAAGGCCATCTGGTTGGCTTGACTGGCCTGCTGGCGGGCCTGACGCGCATGGTCGGCCGTTTGCTTGATATGGCTGGTCAGGGTTTCCAGACTGGCTGATGTTTCTTGCAGGGCATTGGCTTGCGTCTCGGTGCGACGTGACAGGTCGTTATTACCTTTTTCAATTTCTGCGGCAGCCACCTGTATGGTTTCTGCCGCTTGCTTGACGGTTTCTATCGGCGCCACCATGCGTTGCAGAATCTCTTGTGAGCCTTGCAAGGCCAGCCTGAAATCGCCAGCATGCGCCGTCACATCCACCAGGCTATACAGTTGGCCTTGCTGGGCTTCATCGGCAATCTGGCGCGTATCGGCTACCAGTCGCTTCACGGACAGGATGCAGGTGTTCAGGTTGTTGATCAGCACCTTGAAGTCGCCATGGTACTGGTTATTGATAGGGGCGGGCAGATCTCCCGCCGCAATCCGGTTGACGCAGTCTGCCGCCACATGCAGTGGCGAGACCACCGCGTCCAGGGTCTGGTTGATGCCCTGGATAATCTGACGGAAATCCCCGGCGTGTGCTTCTACGTCTACCCGTGTATCCAGTTTGCCCTGTTGTGCGTCCGAGGCCAGGTGATGAACATCGCTGATCAGCTGGTGAATCGCCTGTGCGCAGTGCTGCAGGCTGGTTTGCATCAGGTTAAAGTCACCGGCAAACTGGGTGTCAATCCGGGTCGGAATATTGCCTGCCGCCATTTGATCCAGATAATGCGCCGTGGTCTGCAAGGGCGTGACCACGGCATCCAGCGTCTGGTTAAAGCCGGCCACAATCTGCCTGAATTCACCCTGATGACGTGATTCATCCACGCGTGTGGAGAGCTGGCCCTGTTCCGCGGCGGCTGACAGTGTATGTACATCTTCCATTAAGCGTTTGAAGTTTTGGCGTACCTGCTCAATGCTCTGGTTGATATAGCTGCGTTGACCAGGGAAAGCCGCCAGTGGCTGGTTGAAATCCCCTTCGCCAAAGGCTGTGACCACCTGCAAAGACTGGCTCTGCGCCTCAATATGCTCCTCGACCATCTGGTTAATGCCTGAAGTCAGTTGCTGATAGGCGCCCGAAAATTGGCTGCTGTCTATGCGGTAATCAATCATGCCGGCCCGGTGCTGGCTGGACATTTCATTCAGGGATTGCACGATGTTCTGAATATTGGCTTGCATGCGCTGCATTTCGTTCAACAGCCGGGTAGTTTCGTCGCTCCCTTGTGCCGCTGCCTGCACAATAAACTGACCATTGGCGATATGCTGCGACATGGTCAGTGCCTGATCAAGCGGTCTGGTGATGGAGTGGGTCATTTTCCAGGCGATGAGCATGGCCATGACTATCGCCACCAGTAATGCGATTTCGATCTGTTTGTTCGCGCTGGCAATGGTAGATGCAAACTGCGCAGAAGCATCCGACACGCCTGCAGTATTCATATCCATCAGCAGCCTGAGGGAATGATTTAATGGCTTGTCTGCGCCTTTGACTGTCGCATCAATCTCAGTCACGCCCATGCCTTCGTTTTTGAGCGCTTCGCAGCGTTTCATGGCGTCACGATAAGTGGTCAGGGCAAGGGTGATATTGCCTAAAATCTCTTTTTCTTGTGTGTTCAGTACGCCGGTTGCTGCATAGGCTTGCATGGCTTGTTCAATATCGGTGAGGCCTTGTTCAAATTTGCGGGCTTCGCGGCCGCCTCTGAGGATGTAATTTTTAAAATGGTGCACCGCATCTCCCAGGCCTTTGCTGGCGTTTTCGATCTGGGTTCGTTTGGTCAGTTGCACGGTTTCAAACTGCTGCCAGGTCTGGTGGATATGATTAAACCCGCGCCAGGCAATCACAAAAATAAAGGTGGTAAATAAAATCAGCAATCCATAACTTAAAAACAAACGGGTGCCGACATTGAGATGGGCGAGAGACTTTTTCATGCAATTCCTCAGGGACAAACTTGAACAACGGCCAGTCATCAGGCTGGCGTGGGCGTGCAGATTGCAACGCTCAACCTATTTACGTAAAACAAGGCCTGAACTAAAGCGTTTTCATCAAACTTTCACAAATGTTTCATAAAGGGAGGATGCAACAGGCGAGTGACTGCTTGGCGGGTACTAGACGCATGATGTTGTATGATATGCTCGGCGAGCATGGGCTTGCCGCTGAAGTCAGCGTGCGGGGCACAAAAAATGGATTTGGAATTGAATGGCTGAACAAAAAAACTATATTACGCCCGAGGGCTATGCCGCCCTGGAGAAAGAGTTTCAATACCTGATTAAAGTCGACCGGCCAGAGGTGGTCCGTGTGGTGAGCTGGGCGGCAGGCAACGGTGACCGCAGCGAAAATGGGGATTACATCTACGGCAAACGACGCTTGCGGCAGATTGATTCGCGTATCCGCTTTTTAACCAAACGCATGGAAGCGGCCGAGATTGTTTACAGCCATACGCAAACCAATACTGAAAAAGTGTTTTTTGGCGCCTGGGTGACCTTGTTTAACCTTGGTGATGACAGCGAAAAAACCATACGCATCGTCGGCCAGGATGAGCTGGATCCTTCACAAGGCTATATTTCGTGGGTATCGCCGATGGCGAGAGCGCTGCTGGGCAAAAATCTGGGCGATACCGTACATGTGGTGACGCCAGGGGCCGACACCGAGTATGAAATTATTGATATCCGTTATGCCTGATGGAAGCATCGCGCCGCTCCCACTGCTGGCAGCATCATGTAAAAGTATCGACAAAGACTTGAACTAATCATGGCCAGGCCTTATCCTAAAGACATGCGTAAACGTCTCTGCTTGTTCCTGATTTTCTGGTTGCCATGCTTTGTCATGGCTGCCAACGTCATGTCATTGCAGATGACCTTGGCTGACCAGGCCTTCAATCTGGCCGCACATGCTGTGTCTTCGCATGACCTCTCAGCTCAAGTGCAATCGCAGGCCGAAGCCATGCCTTGCCACCATATGGCAGACGCGCATGAACATGCCATGCCTGAAGGGGATACTGAAGTCGCGCCCGGTCATCAGTGCAGTGTCTGCGGTTTTTGCATGGTCAGCACCGGTGTGGCCGATCTGCAAGCTTTTCCAGCTGTTGTCTTCTTCGCACAGTCTCATGCTGCCCCCTTGTTTGAGGCAGATCCTGTGCACTCCCAAACTTACCCTCCCGCGATCAAGCCACCCATATTCGCTTAACGCCCAGGACAAATCCGTCCGTACCTAGCGTTTTTGCACAATGCGTTTTTGCATTTTGAATATGGAGGCTATATGTTTAAGCAACGTTATGTTGCCTGTGGCGCCTTCTTGCTCAGCCAGATTAGTTTGACCGCCCACGCGGCGGCGCTGATGGGGTTTGAGGACAGCGCCATGCTCATGACCGAGATCGGTCGCTACAACCAGGAATGGATGTTGAATTACTCGCCCACCTTTGGGCATGCCATTGGCGTCGAGCAAATGCGCATGTCGGGGAAAGGCGAGCAAGCCACCACCATTTCCGGGATCAATTACACCGGCATCATCAAACGCTGGAACCTGCCGTCTGCCCAGGCCAATGTCTGGTTTAACGGCAGCGTCGGCGAGGCAAGCGGGCACTATGATGGCTTTGCCTATACGCCCAGTCTGCAATTTGATGTGGAGTCTACCCGGCTGTATTTTCTCGCCAAGGCGCGCATGATCCGCGCCCCTCACATGAACTATGACACCGCCGCCGTGCAAGCTGGGTTTTCATTTTATGAAACCGGCTTTAACGAGACGCAGCCATGGTTTGTGATGGAGGTTAAAACCATGCGCAACAACGATCCGTCCGTGCAGGTGACGCCTGCACTAAGGCTCATCAACAAAAACTACTTTCTTGAGTTTGGGGTGACCAACCCCTGGCAAGGCGAGGGCTTTGCGCCGCGCCTGAATGCCATGTTTGTGTTTTAACCCTGATTGAATATTGAATAAAAGGAATCTGAATCATGAAAAAATTACTGATCACATTAATGCTGTCTGCAATGACCCCTGCGGCTTTTGCCGTGACCACGATCAAGGCCGAAGTCAACGGCATGGTCTGCGCGTTTTGTGCCAAAGGCATCGAGAAAAAACTCAATGCCTTGCCACAGAAACAGGCCGCATTTGTTGACCTGAAAAGCCGGGTGGTTGCCTTGCAACTCAAAGATGGCCAGGAGGTCTCCGATGCGGCCTTTAGCAAAGTGATTGAAGATGCTGGCTATACGGTGGCCAAGCTGGCCCGGGTGAACCAGACTGTTGAAGCGATTCAGGCAGAAGTGGTCAAGGCGGATCACCAGGCAGGTAGCAAATGATGGCCGCTGAAATCAATCATTTGCAGGCGAGCAAGCGGTTGAATCTGTTGTCGCTATTCACCAGTGGCTCGACGCTGATTTGCTGTGCCTTGCCAGCCACGCTGGTGGCGATCGGCTCGGTGGCAACCTTGACCAGCCTGATTAGCCATTTTCCGCAACTGATCTGGATCAGCGAGCATAAGCCGCTGGTGTTTGGCCTGGCCGGTAGCATGTTGCTGCTGGCCGGCATCATGCAGTGGCGTGCGCGCAATTTGCCTTGCCCGGTGGATCCACAGTTGGCCAAGCTATGCCAGCAAACCCGGCGGCAAAGCCTGTGGATTTACAGGTTTTCTGTGGTCATCTTTTTGGTCGGCAGCTTCTTTGCTTTTATTGCCCCCTTATTGATCGCTTGAGTTGCATCCCCTGGTGTTGGATGAATCAGGGGGAGGACATTCAGCCGCGTTTATGCGGCTGAATGTCAATAAGCGGTTGAAAACAAATGCTTTTAATTCATTTGCACGTCATATTCCTGCGTATAATTCTGTTTCATTAAAGAAGTCCGTCTTTTTGACGATGACTTAATTAGAAAAACAATGCAGAGAGTTGCCATGAATCCACCTATCATCATCGACATTGAAGCCTCTGGCTTTGGCGCTGGCAGTTATCCGGTCGAAATTGGCTATGTGGATAAAAGCGGGCAGACCTGGAGTGCGCAAGTACAGCCGCATGCGGACTGGCTGCATTGGGATGATGAAGCGGAAAAACTACACCATCAATCCCGCCAGTCGCTGGAAACTTATGGCGCGACGGCACGCGAGATTGCCTTGCATTTGAATCATATGCTCAATGGCAAAACGGTGTATACCGATGGCTGGTATCAAGACTTTGTCTGGTTACACGGCTTGTATGAGGCCGCTGGCTTGAGCCCCAACTTCAAGCTTGAGGATTTGAGCCTGACGCTCACGCTTGACCAGAAAGCCGTCTGGCATGAGACCAAGCAGCGCCTGCGTGAGCAAATGGCTTTGGAGCCCCATCGCGCGTCGACCGATGCCAAGCTGTTGCAATTGACCTGGCTGGAAACCGCTGAAATGACCACCGCCTCAGCGGCATAAACGCGCCAGGCTGCCGACCACTGGCAAGATCGGGTAGACTAGCGCTTCCTGGGTTTCAGCGGCATTCCCCCGTTCTATTCCTCCTATGTGTGCGACTCATATACGCCCTGTTGCGTCACTTCCCCAAGCTGTGTCTGGCGCCCGCTGGGATATTCTTTGCAAAGTGGTGGATAACTTTGGCGATATTGGCGTGTGCTGGCGCCTGGCCAGGCAATTGGCCTATGAGTACGATATTGCACTGCGCCTGTGGGTGGATGATCTTGCGTTGGCCGAACGTTTTGCGGGTGCTGGGCATGCCCGCATTGAGATACGGCACTGGAATGCAGACGCAGATTTTTCACCAGCGGCCGATATCGTCATTGAAACCTTTGGCTGTGGTTTGCCTGAGCCTTATCAGCAAGCCATGCTGCAAGGCGCTGCCACTTGGGTCAATGTCGATTACTTATCTGCAGAACCCTGGGTAGAGGGGTTTCATGCACAACCCTCACCACAAGCCAATGGTTTGATCCGTTATTTCTTTTACCCCGGGTTTACGCCGCAGACCGGTGGCCTGCTACGTGAGGCCAGCTTGCCCGCATGGCAGGCAACGGCGCAGTGGTCTAGCTTTGAATTTGCGCCGCCGATAGCCGCATCCCCTCGCACACTGACGCTCTCCTTATTTTGCTACGCGCATGCCCCGCTGGCTGCATTGGTGACGTCGCTTGCGCAGTCTCTCCAGCCTGTGTTTGTGCTGGTGCCAGAAACAGTCGCGCCTATGCTGGCCGAGGTGCTAGGGAGCAGCCCATTGCGGGTGGGTGAGCAGATCCAGCGCCAGCAGTGTACGTTTCTCGTTATTCCGTTTTTATCGCAAGCGGATTACGACCGTCTGCTTTACCTGTGCGATGTGAATTTTGTCCGTGGGGAGGATAGCTGGATACGGGCATTGTGGGCGGGCAAACCCATGATCTGGTTGCCGTATCAGCAAAGCGAAGAAACGCATCTGGTTAAACTCAATGCCTTTCTCGATCACTATCTGGCACAAGCCGAAGCCTCGGTTGCCGAAACCGTGCGTGAAACCATGCTGGCCTGGGCACGCGGGCACTGGCGTCCTGACTTGTGGCAATCGCTGGTCACTGCATTACCCGCGCTTGCCAGTCATGCGCAAGCGTTTAAAGCGCAACAATCGCAGCAGCCAGATCTCGCCACCAACTTGGTGCGTTTTATTGACAAAATCCGGCGTTAAGTGAGCGATGAGCATAAAGCGCAAGGCGCTAACAACGCAGCAAGCAAGGCAGTCGATGAGATACGGCTTGCGCACGGGTCCCGCGCAACACAGCAATTTGCAAGCGTGGTCACTTAATCCCTTGTTTTCTTGAGAAATGTCACGCATATCGGGTATAATCCGGCGTTTTAAAATCCCGCATACAAATTAAGGCTTATTATGAAAATCGCTCAAGAACTCCGCGTTGGCAACGTAGTGATGATTGGCAACGACCCGATGGTGGTTGTAAAGACTGAATACAACAAATCCGGCCGTAACGCGGCTGTGGTGAAAATGAAAATGAAAAACTTGTTGACTGAAGCGCCTAGCGAAAACGTCTACAACGCACAGGACAAGTTTGATGTGATCGTGCTCGAAAAGAAAGAAGTGACTTACTCTTACTTTGCTGATCCTACCTACGTATTTATGGATGCTGAATACAATCAATACGATGTGGATGCCGAATTTATGGAAGACGCGCTGCCATACCTCGAAGACGGCATGCCATGTGAAGTGCGTTTCTACGAAGGCAAAGCGATTTCTATCGAACTGCCAACCACTGTGGTGCGTGAGATCACTTATACCGAGCCTGCAGTCAAAGGCGATACTTCAGGTAAAGTCATGAAACCAGCGAAAATCGCTTCCGGTTTTGAGATTCCAGTGCCTTTGTTTGTGAACCAAGGCGACAAAATCGAGATCGATACCCGTACAGGTGAATACCGCAACCGCGTGATGAAATAATTCCTCTGCTTGCGATGATCAACCCCGGATTTTCCGGGGTTTTTTATTGTCTGCCGCTGGAGATGACCCTGCGATGATGCCGGATAGTGCGTCATTCTAGGAAATAATGCAACCGTTCAAGTGAATCATTCACTATCTGCGCTTAAAATTTTTCCATGACAATCGCTGACAGCTTTACATCATTTCAATCTTGGGGGTGTGCAATGCGTGATCAGCGAGTCAAAAAAACAAGCTTCTTCCTGTTGTCCGTGGTGTTGGGGGCGGCGCTGTTCAGCAGTTTGTCTGTCCATGCAGAAGGAGAGGGCAAAGCAGACCCCAGATCACTCAAACATCCCCTGATCGGTTATTGGGAATCCAGATTGCCCGAGAGTGGTTGCCTCGAAACCTACTGGTTTAAAGAAGACGGCACAGCGGTTTTTACTAGCGGCGACGAGCAACTTGAAGCGCGTTATGACGTCACCCCGCAACCGGATGAACATGGTTTTTTCAAGTTGAATCATCGCGTGACCTTAAGTAACAAGGCCCTGGATTGCACCAAACAACATTCTGAAATTAATACCGAGCAAACCAGTTTTGTGCTGTTTAAACCTGATGGCAGCAGTTTTATTTCCTGTGATGACGATGATCCTTCGCTTGAAAGCTGTTTTGGCCCCATAGAGTTAAAAAATAACGCTGCCAGAAGCTTGCACTAAGCGGTTTAATCCTGATGTGGTACATCAAGCAAGGCTTGCTCAGGCGGATTGCGCCTGTGCTCGTGGTGTGTCTGGGATTGACCATGGGCTATCCCACGCAAGCCATTATTCATGGACTCACGTTTCCGGGCATGACGATTTCCACGGTCAAGCTCAGCATACAGCATGCACACTTTTTACAGTCTGTTGAAAAGTGGGAGTATTACGACTCGATTTGCAGTGCAGCGATTGTGGGCCTCAAACCATTGACGCTGATTACCGCTGCGCATTGCATGAAAGAGGTGCGGCTGACCGGCCCCAAAGATTTGCCTGTGGTAGGCATTGCACAACCTGAACTGCTGGGGCTGGAGGACGTGCGCTTAACACAAGCCTTCTACCGGCCCTTTGACCGTGTGGCTGAAGATTTGACTCAAGATGTCGCGGTGCTGGTATTTGATGCCAAAGTACAAAGCCTGATCCAACCCCTGCGCATTCGCATCGACGACCATGTGCCAGATGTGATTATGATTTGCGGCTATGGGCGCGGCTATGGCGAGGCGGATACGCGGCATCCGCGCTGCGGCGAACGCAAGCCTGTGCATGACCTGTCGGATTTTTATCAGATATTGCCCAAGCCCTATCGCGACATGGACGAGATGTTGCACCTGCAAGCACAGACCCAGTTTGCCTATACGCAAGAATTGGTGCATGCCGAAAAGGCGCTGCTGGCGGTAAACCGATTAAACGACCTCGACCAGTACGACCATACGATTCCCATGCCTACGGTGGGCGATTCTGGCGGGCCGTGGTTGGTGCTGAACGCACAAGGACAATACGAGTTACTGGCGATTACCAGCCTGGTTGAACGCTTTTACAATCCCAGCGCTAACTGGCCGTTCTTCCAGAAACAGGTGCCGCTCTCAGAGTACCCCTATGTGGCTTATGGACTCAAGTTGAGCCACCCTGAAGTCTTGGGATTTTTACAATATGCACAACATAGCGGTGCCGATATTCAGTTCACGTCGGCACCGTTAAATCATTACGGTAAGCGGCCAGCAAACCCAGGCCGCTAAGATTCAGGCATTCAGCTTGTGATCAATTTCTTTTTCAGCCTGTAGCCAGTAATCCATGTGGCTATCGCCAAAGCCATTTTTCTCTGCAATATAGTAGGCCGCAACTTCAATCATCTTGTAACGCTCTTCGCTGGTGATAATAGAAGGTTTTACAGACTTTTTACGGGGGCTGGCAGATTTGGTTTTTGGGGTGTCAGTTTTAGGGGCCGCTTTTTTTGCGCTGGTTTTTTTTGCGGATACATCAGTGGTCTTGCTGGTTGCCATACATAACTCCTTGGTCTAGAGATGAATGAAAATAAAGCTTGTGGCCTTGTCATACTCATATTACAAACGGTAACCCGTCATCGTCAAGCGGCTAACTTCCTGAATATGCAGGGAATTTGATATGTGTCAGCTATTTTTGCTGTTTGAAGCATTTTTCACGGTCAAGTTCACTCGCTTTGCAAATGCAGGGTGGCCCTTCCAAAGTCGCTGCAGATATGGTGTAGTGACAGCAATTCATCATTTTTAAAAATAAATATGTATAAAAAAGCGCTCACTTCACTGACCATCCTGTTCTTTATGATGGGCTTTATCACCTGCCTGAACGACATTCTGGTGCCCTATCTGAAAGCCATTTTTGCCTTGAGCTATGCCCAGGCGGCCTTGATCCAGTTCTGTTTTTTTGCGGCTTATGGCCTGACTTCTATCCCGTTTAGCAAACTGATTGAGCAAGTCGGCTACCAAAAAGGCATGGTGATCGGCTTTGCCTTGGCCGCCCTGGGCTGCCTGCTGTTTTATCCGGCCGTGCTATTGCACACCTATGGCTTGTTTTTGGCGGCCCTGTTCGTGCTCGCGTCTGGCATCGTGCTACTGCAAGTGGCCGCAAACCCTTGCGTGTCCATCATCGGGCCGAAAGAAACTGCGTCTTCCAGACTGACCATGGCTCAAGCCTTTAACTCTCTCGGCACCTTTGTCGCCCCGTTTTTTGGCGCCTATTTCATCCTCTCTGGTTTGACCAACTCCAGCTATGCCGAAGGCGTGGTCTATCCTTATTTCCTGATTGCTAGCGTATTGATCGTGATCGCAGTCGTGCTATCACGCATCAACCTGTCAGGGATCGAAAGCGCAGAAGCAGACGAGAGCAGCTGGTCTGAAGTATTACAAGAAAAAGGCCTGTTACTGGGCGTGATCGGTATTTTTGCCTACGTTGGCGCTGAAGTCTCGATAGGCAGTTTTCTGGTCAATTATGTAATGGACATCAGCCATGTTGCAGAAACCCAGGCCGCACCGCTGGTGGCTTTGTACTGGGGTGGCGCCATGATCGGCCGCTTTATCGGCATCTTCACCCTTAAGGCATTCGCCCCCGCCAAAGTGCTTATCACCCACGCATTGCTCTCTGTCGTGTTTATTCTGGTCTCCATGCAAAGTAAAGGCAATCTGGCGATTGCCACCATGGTGCTGGTCGGCTTGTGTAACTCCATCATGTTCCCCACCATTTTTACATTGGGCATCAAAAGCCTGAAAGCGGGGCAGGAGAAAAAAGGGTCAGGTCTGCTCGCAACGGCGATTGTGGGGGGCGCAGTGATCCCACTTTTGACCGGGTTGCTGGCAGACCGCTTGGGAATACATCATGCCTTTGTGTTGCCGGTGATTTGTTATGCGTATATCGCTTGGTTTGGCATGCGTAATTTGAAGTTATAACCGTAAGTCTGTAGGGTGGGCAACTTGTTGCCCACGCGAGGTAACTTCAAATGCGATGGATATGGTTGGATGCAGATCTATTAAGGTATTTCTGGCCGCGTTGGCAATCAATTGCCCACACTATAAAGTTGTAACCATCACAGGCATTTAGCCAAAGCATCTTTAATCACTTGAGATACGGTTTTTTCTGTGATTCCATGTGTTTTACAGTAGTCAGACTTCATCCATTCAGAAAGTTTTTTCTGACCTTTACTGGCATTACAGCCCCTGCAACACAGTGCAATATTCTCAAGTGAAATGATGGTTTCATCGTTGATAATGTGTTCCCAGCTGGCAGCAGATCTGGTGGAGACTGAAGTGGGTGTAAACTCTTTTGCGCAATAGACACACGCTTTGTCTCTATTTCTTATGGCTGCCTCAAGCCAATCGGGAATATGCCATTGATTCGCCATAAAATAGACTTCACTTTGTGTATCAACGTATAAGGGTTCTGCCCAATATCGGCTACTGATACAATTAATCGAGACTCACGTGACGCGCGAAATCCAAAAGCTGACCTAACACGCTACGCCGATGTCCCACCCACCGTCAACCCGTCAATCCTCAACGTAGGCTGCCCAACCCCTACAGGCACGCTCTGCCCCTCCTTACCACAAGTCCCTACGCCGCTATCCAGCGCCATATCATTCCCTATCATGCTCACACGTTTCAGTACGTCGGGGCCGTTACCAATCAGTGTTGCACCTTTCACCGGGTAGGTGATTTGGCCATCTTCAATCATGTAGGCTTCAGCGGCGCTGAAAACGAATTTACCACTGGTGATATCTACCTGACCTCCGCCAAAGTTGGCTGCGTAGAGGCCTTTTTTGACTGACTTGATAATCTCTTGCGGGTCTTTGTCGCCGTTGAGCATATAGGTGTTGGTCATGCGTGGCATGGGGATGTGTGCATAGCTTTCGCGGCGGGCGTTGCCAGTGAGGCTCATGCCCATCAGGCGGGCGTTGAGCGTATCCTGGATATAGCCGCGCAGGATGCCATCTTCAATCAATACGGTTTTTTCCGGGGCGTTGCCTTCGTCGTCCATGGTCAGGGAGCCGCGGCGGTCGGCGATGGTGCCGTCATCAACGATGGTGATGCCTTTTGCGGCGACTTGCTGGCCGATCATATTGCTAAAGGCGCTGCTGCCTTTGCGGTTAAAGTCGCCTTCGAGGCCGTGGCCGATAGCTTCGTGGAGCAAAATGCCTGGCCAGCCGCTGCCGAGCACGACGGTCATGCTGCCTGCCGGGGCAGGGCGCGCATCCAGATTAACCAGGGCTTGATGCACGGCTTTTTGTGCGTAGTCTTGCAGCACTTCATCGGTGAAGTAGCTGTAATCAAAGCGGCCACCGCCACCGCTGGAGCCTTGTTCGCGACGGCCATTGTGCTCGGCGATGACTTGTAGGGAGACGCGCACCAGCGGGCGCACATCGCCTGCCATGACGCCGTCACTGCGGGCGACCATGACGACTTCGTATTCGGCGGCCATGGAGGCCATCACTTGCGTGACGCGCGGGTCTTGGGCCTTGGCGTAACGTTCGAGTTTTTCGAGCAGCTTGACCTTAGCGTCTGCACTCAGGCTGGCAATCGGGTCTTGCGGCAGATAGAGCGGCAGGTGGCTGCGGGTGACGATGCTATGGCCGGTTTTTTCTTGCCCCAGGCTGGCGATAGCGCGGGTGGCACTGGCTGCTTGTTGCAAGGCGTCGAGGTGGATGTCATCCGAATAGGCAAAAGCCGTTTTTTCGCCGCTCACGGCGCGCACGCCAACACCTTGGTCGATATTGAAACTGCCGGATTTGACCTGACCTTCTTCCAGGCCCCAGGATTCGCTGCGGCTGTATTGAAAATACAGGTCGGCATAGTCGATATTGTGCGTCATCATGCCGGAGAGCACATTGGTCAGCGCTTCTTGATCCAGTCCAGCAGGGCGCAGCAGTAAATCGTTGGCAGTGGTCAGGTGTGTTTGCATAGTGGGTCTACTTTACTTTCAGCGTCTGGTGAGCGGGTTGTTTTGGTTTGAGTGATTTTTCACCAAGGAGTGCCGCTTGCGTGCTCAGGGTTTTCATTAAATGGCTTTAATGGTTTTGTGTTTGAGCGCAGGTAAGCTTTCGCGCAGGTTTTTAATATAGTTGCGGTTAACATTGGCGATGACAATCCCTGAGCCACGTGGCAAGCGGTCAAGCACGACGCCCCACGGATCGACAATCATGCTGTTACCATGGGTTTCGCGGCCAGACAAATGGTAGCCGCCTTGCGCAGACGCAACCACATAGCACAGGTTTTCTACCGCACGGGCGCGCACCAGGGTTTCCCAATGGGCTTTGCCTGTGGTTTCGGTAAAGGCTGAGGGCACCACGATCATATCCACATCACCCATGGCGCGGAACAGCTCGGGGAAGCGTAAGTCGTAGCAAATCGAGAGGCCAATGCGGCCAAACGGGGTGTCTACGGTGACCACGGTATCGCCAGGTTCAATGGTTTTTTCTTCGTGGTAATGCTCGGTGCCCATATCCATGCCAAACAGGTGAATCTTGTCATAACGGGCGACTTGTTCGCCTTTGTCGTTATACACCAGGCAGCTGTTACGCACTTTATTGGCGTAATTGCTTTCCAGCGGCACTGTGCCAGCGACAATCCAGATTTTGTAGGCTTTGGCGGTTTTGCTCAAAAACTGCTGGATAGGCCCGGTATTGGGCTTTTCGCGGATGGTGACCTTATCAAAATCTTTAAGCCCCATGATGCAAAAGTACTCGGGCAGCACCACCAGCTTGGCGCCAGCCTTGGCTGCCATTTCGATGAGCCGCTTGGACTCGACCAGGTTGGCCGAAACACTGGGGCTTGACGCCATCTGGATCGCCGCAACTTTGACGATGTCATCATTGGCTGAGGATTTGAGTTTTTTGGTTTTATTGTCGGCCATGGCAAGTTTCCGGTTTAAATGCTTGATATTGACGTTAATGCAGATTTTTTAAAGGTTGAACAGCAGGGGTGGCCGGGGCTTTTTTATCGGCGTCGGCTTCCTGCGGGTTATCCCAGGTGCCTGTAATCATATACTCACTGGCACTGATTTTGTTAAGTGGATCTTTGAGCAGCTTTTGCGCGACAAAGGCAGCCACCCCGACAATTGGCCCGCCAGCCAGCGCTGCAAGCGATACCGAGTCGGAAATATGTGGGACGACCCGCACTTTGAGGCGCTGCGTTTCGGCCTTGAGGTTGGTCTCCCCCTTGATTCTGGCCTCAGCGGCAGGGCCGGTCATAAACAGATCATCGCTGCGTAAAATCCCGTCGCGAATATTGGCGGTAGAGGTGATTTTGTCAAAGGCAAAGCCTTCGCTAAACAAGTCGTGGAAATCCAGCGTCAAGCGCCGTGGCAAGCTCTGCAAGCTCAACAGGCCGAGCAAGCGTCCCACGCCGGGTTGCACTTTCAGGATCTGGCCTTTTTCAAGCTGCATGGTGAAGCTGCCATCCAGGCGTTCAACCGCAAACTCGTGCGGGCTGCCTGGCCAGCTTAGTTGGCCATTCATGTTGCCTGTGCCGCCCTTGACCATTTCCCCTCCGGGTTGAAAACGCTGCAAGGTTTTGCCCAGGTTGCTGGAGTTCAGGTTGAATTTTAGCTGGGTTTGCGGGCTGCGCACCGAGTTGCGCCAGGTGCCGTCTGCGGTGAGTTGGCTGTCCGGATTGGTAATGCTCATGCGCTGGATCACCCAGCTCTCGCCGCTGTTAAAAGCTTTCAAGTCCAGGCTGCCTAATTGCTTGTCGCCAAACTGGAAGTCCTGCGCAGTGATATCCAGCTCCGGGTAGGTCATGTCCAATCTGCGCGCCTCGGCGGGGGCTGGCGTAGTGTCGTTATCCGGGGTGCGTGGCACACGCAGATAATTTAAACGGGCCACCAGTTTATTGGGTTTGCCAGCCAGCCAGTCTGCCTCGCCCGCCAGCTCCTGGCCTTGTATCAGCAGCTTGAGGCGTTCACTTTCGGGCGTGATATTCAGTTTGATCTGATGCAGATTGCGGTCAAACACATGCAAGGTGCCCGCGGTCAGTTCTACCTGATTGAGCGCCAGTGAAGAAGTGGCCGAGTTTTGGGGCGTGCCTGACTGATTAAGGTAGGGCAGCCATTCATCAATGTTGAGCTTTTGAAAGTCTGCCCTTAAATTGATGCCATTGCCTGTGGGCAAGCGGGCTGGGGTGTTGATGGCAATTTCCCCTGCGGTAATGGTTGCCGTTTCGCCATTGACCTGGCGGAACAGGTTGGCGTGTAGCCACTCATTGTAGTCAATCGCAATTTTATCCGGCTGGTTGTTTTCCTGACGCACACGGATGATCAGGTTGGCAGGTGTGTCTGCCGTTTTCTTGGCGGGCTCGGGTAAATCAATCGTCATGCCTATCAGTTGCGAGCGAATATCCAGCCTGAGATTCGGTGCCTGAATCAGCACATTGCTTTTCCAGTCGGTGGTGCCATGCAAGGCACGCGTTAACAGGTTGTTATCCAGTTTTCTAAGGGCGGCATCCGTGATGCGGCCACTGCCCTGAATCATCACAGATTTGTCCGGGCGGGTACTCAAGCTCAGGGTGGCCGGATTGTCGAACAGGCTGAGTTGTATGCCTTGCGCCTGCAAGCCCTTCTCGTTAAATTTGAGATGCCCGTTGATATTGCCCATTTCGGGCATGGCCATTTGCGTATTGGCGGCGATATGGCCATTTTTGATCGCATAGTCGCCCTGAAACTGGCTGGCATCCACGTTATTGAGCGGAATTTGTAACGCCAGCTTGAGGTCTGCCGCGCCGGTGGCTTTGAGCGTATCAGTAAAGCCCATGGTGACTTGCTTGACCGGGCTGGTGTTGATGAATTTAATGCCTTGCTCCAGGTTGCCAGTTGCGACGGCCTTGACACTCAGAATGGGGTCATCTGCATCCAGTCTCGGAATCTCTACTTGTGCTTGCGTAATGTGCTGGCCGACCGTGGTGGCATTTTTAACGGCAATATCCATGCGCTTGCCTTCAAACTTGAGGAAGGCGTCGATGTCTTGCAGTTGCGGCCAATCGGTCCCGTATTCCAGGCTGGCACGGTCAAGCTGGGCTGTGACCCTGAATAAACCCAGTGACGGATCTGAATGAAACGCTGCATTCACATAGGGGAAGTCTTTGACCCGGCCTTTGACAATCACTTCGCCGTGTCGGATCTGGCCACTCAGAATCGAGGTATCCAGCCAGTGCAGGGTGGCCTGATCAAGCACCAGGGGATAATAGAACGACGCAAATTTGGCATCGCCACGTTCAATCTGGCTTTGAAGCTGTATGGTATCGCCACCGGTGGCACCCAATTGGTATTCCATGTTGGTGCGTAACGCCAGATGCGGGTTGGCAAAATGCAGATTGTGTGTGCTGATCAACATTTTTTGGCCGTTATTGCGCCACTCGATTTCGCCTTGTAGCTGATCAATCGGTAGCGGCCAGCGCAATAGACCTGCCAATTCAAGTGTGGCCTCTTTTGTGTCCAGCTCCAGGTTGCCTGCATTGGGTTTGACAGACAGCTGACCAGCCCAGTTTTGCAAGCCAGGGAGTTTTTCATACGCCTTGGTTTGTATATGATCAAAGCTGGCTGTGATGGCGTAATCCTGCCACTGCTTGTCGTGGTATAGCCAGCGAGCCTTGACTTTGCTGGCATTGCCCGTGGGGACCATGTTTTCGAGATAGCGGGTGAGGGCGGCGTCGGCAGGCAGCCATTGCGCCAGCAGGTTGCTATGCGTCAGACCCAGTTGTTTGAGGCTCAGTGTGCCTTCATGACCGTGCTGGTCCCATTGCACCTCACCATTGGCATCGCTGAGCATGAGGCCGGGCTCAATGTCGGCAGAAAAGTGCTTGAGTGTCAGCATTTGCCGTTGTTCTACGCGTTGCCAGCGCACTTCACCACTGACCGTTTTGGCGATAAAGGTTTGCGATGTCCGGGCGGGCGAGACTGCAACATGATTGAGCGCAACCTGTGCCGCCAGTCGCTGTAGCTGCAGCTTGTCAAAGGCCAGCGTCGCGGTCAGGTTGCCTTTGCCCGCTGTCAGCGCGACAGGCAGGTCAATCCAGGGGCTCCAGGCCGCCAAGTCTGTTTCAGGCAAACGGAGCGAGAGTTCGCCATGCCATGCTTCTGGCTTGGATACATCATCGCCAACCGCGACGGCTTCAAGATGAATACGTTGCTTGGTCCCTGTTGAAACCAGGCTATCAACATGAATGCTGTGACGGTGCAACAGGCGTTGCCAGACCGGTGTCAATATCTGGATGTTCAAATCCTTAAGCAGCAAAGGCGGAGCATGGCGTTGTTCATCAAGCCAGGTCACCGTGGCATTGGATATTTTGATGCGTCGTTGCGACAGCAGCCAGTTGGCAAACGCTGGATTCCCCTGTCCGGACATGGAAATGCCTGCCAAAAAGACTTGACCCTCTGCAGTTCTTCTCACTACCAGATTGGGTGCATCAATATTGAGGCTGACCAGAGAGGGTGAGAGTAGCGCCAGACTGCTCCATGACAGGCGGGTGGTGACCTGGGCCAGTTCAAGCGCCGGGCGTTGTTGCGTATCGTATAGCGTCACCTTGCCCAATGTGACTTGCGGTGCCAGGCCACGCCAACGGATGGCTATGCTGGCAATGGTGACATTTTGCTTGAGCGCGTCGCTCAAGGTGTGTTCGATCCGGCTGCGATAGTCGTCGATATGGGGAAACACGTAAAACTGGATAACCCCGACGATGCCTGCCAGCAGGATGAGGAGGCCGATCAACAAAGAGAGCAGCCAGCGTTTGATTTTTTGCAGGGGCATATTGAGGGATTTTGCAGGACAAAAAAGATATTATTTATTTATGTGACTATTTTACTCGAAAACAGTTGCGTCACTGTCAGCGTCACAACTACATTACGCGCTTTTATCTGGCGTCACCGCTATTTCAGCGGCGCTTCAAGGATTTATCCGCCGAGCGGGCATGATTCGTTTAAAATGCGATTCTTTTGCTGTTCGATGACGTTCAAAGGTATTCAAGAGTGATTCAGTTTAAGCAGCTGACTTTTTCGCGGGCAGGCAAGCCCTTGGTCGAAGGCGCCAGCTTTCAGTTGCATCCCGGCCATCGGGTTGGTTTAACCGGGGCGAACGGCGCAGGCAAATCCAGCCTGTTCGCCTTGTTGCGTGGCGAGCTGGTGGCCGAGGCCGGTGAGTTACTGATTCCGCAGCAATGGGTGATTGCCCATGTGGCGCAGGAAACGCCTGCGCTTGCGCAGTCTGCACTCTCCTACACGCTCGAAGGCGATGAAGAGTTGCATGCCCTGCAAGTAAATCTGGCGCAGGCTGAGGCCAATGGCACACAGGATCCCATACAGGTGGCGGAGTGGCATCAACGATTGGCCGATATTGATGGTTACAGTGCCGAGGCCAGAGCCAGTGCCTTGCTGGCGGGGCTGGGCTTTACCCAGTCACAACTGAGTCAAGCGGTCAGTGATTTTTCGGGCGGCTGGCGGATGCGCCTGAATCTGGCACGCGCGCTGATGTGCCGCTCTGATCTGCTGTTGCTGGATGAACCGACCAACCACCTGGATATTGAAGCGGTGATTTGGTTGGAAGGCTGGCTGAGCGCTTATCGCGGCACCTTATTGTTGATCTCGCATGACCGCGAGTTTCTGGATAACACCGTTAACCATATCCTGCATATTGAGCAGCGGCAACTGAGCCTGTACCGCGGCGGCTATAGCGATTTTGAACGCCAACGCGCTGAAAAACTGGTGTTGCAACAAGCCAGCTACCAAAAACAGCAGCAGCAAATCGCGCACTTGCAACAATATATTGACCGTTTTCGTGCCAAGGCCACCAAGGCGCGTCAGGCCCAAAGCCGTATCAAGGCGCTTGAGCGCATGGAGCGCATCAGTGCTGCACATGTGGATTCGCCCTTTAGTTTCGGTTTTCGTGATCTGGGCGCCGCGCCAGATCCTTTGCTGGTGATTAATCAAGCGGCCTTGGGCTATGGTCAGCAAACACTGGTCAAGTTGGCGCATCTGGCGATTCGCCCTGGTGAGCGTATCGGATTGCTTGGTAAAAATGGCGCAGGTAAATCCACGCTGATCAAGGCGCTGGCGCAATCTGAAACCTTGTTGGCGGGCGAGCGGGTGGAGGGCAAAGACCTGCGCATCGGCTATTTCGCGCAACACCAGCTGGAGCAACTGATCGCCGAGGATTCGCCACTCATGCATTTGCAACGCCTGGACCCTAAAGCCAGGGAGCAGGAGCTGCTGGACTTTTTGGGCGGCTTTGATTTTAGGGGCGAGATGGCAAAAAGTCCGTGTGGCCCGTTTTCCGGCGGCGAAAAATCACGGCTGGCGCTGGCGATGCTCATCTGGCAACGTCCCAACCTGATTTTGCTGGATGAACCCACCAACCATCTGGATATCGAAATGCGCCATGCCCTGTCTATGGCCTTGCAGGCCTATGAAGGGGGGATGGTCATGGTTTCGCACGACCGCACACTGCTGGCGACGTGCTGCGAAAAATTTGTACTGGTTGCTGAAGGACAGGTCAGCGTGTTTGATGGTGACTTGGAAGATTACAAGCAGTCTTTACTGCAATCTGCGCCGTCTGCCATGTCCGAGCCAACAAGCACCGCCACTAAACAGAATGCCTATCATCAGCAAAAAGCAGATCGACAGGCGCGGTTGCAAGCGCGCAGACCGCTGCTCAAAAGTCTGGCAGCACTGGAGAAGCAGCTGGCCGAGCTGGAGCAAACCAAGCAATCACTAGACAGCCAACTGGCTGAGAGCGGTATCTATGAAGCCTCGCAACGGGAGGCTTTGCAAGCACTGTTGATTGCACAGGCACAAAACCAGAAACAGCTGGATACGGTTGAGAGTGAATGGTTGTCGCTACAGGAAGCACTAGAGGCATTGCCGGAAGTAGATTAACTGTTGTAGCAAACATATATATAGGAATCATTGATAAAGGAATAGTTATGGAAATGACATATGAAGAGCGGCTGAAGTGGTTACATCAGCTCTGTCAGGCCCAAGCCAATGCAGTGCCGCTGTCTGCTGAAGCGGCCAAGTCTGCCTATGCGAATGCCGATGTGGAAGAGGCCGCGCATTACCTGGCAAGTTTTTTAACTTTTCAGGCCATACGTTCTGCAGAGCGCCATCCGGCCGATGAGTTGCAAAGCGACTTTGATATGCTGGGGGTGTATCAGTGTTTTGGCTTGATGTTGTACGCCTTTTTGCTCATGCCATTAACGCAGGATGGGCACCAGCCAGATTATGCCCGGGCACAAGTGACGATAGGCAAAACCTTGTTTGCAGGGCTGGCGCCAGAAATGCTGGCAGAGATTATCGAGTCTGGGTTTCATAAGTTTCAATTGATCGCAGAAACCGATTCCGAGCACTGGCTGACCTACCGCGAAAATCTGGATAAAGTGACCATCAGCTACCTGATTGCAAGCACAGACGATGACAGTCCGCATGGCCCGGAGGATGTATTGCCTCTGTTTGGTCAGTTGCTCAGCCAGTTGTGTGAGGCTTTTACTGCGGATTAAATTTTGCATCGAACATATTTGCGGTATACTTTAAATTGATTTAACATTTTCGATTCAGTTTGAAAACTTGGGTAAAATGTCTCGCTTACGCTTGTTATTGAATTTGTTTGTTCGTTAAGATTCCGTGGCTAAAGTACATTGAGCCTAATGCAAATCTCAAAAAGGACATAAATGAGCAAGCTGCTGTTGATTGACGATGATGTTGAACTAGCCAACATGCTAAAGGAATTTCTGACGCAGGAAGGCTACACCGTGACAACTGCACATGATGGCCTGACGGGTGAGCAATATGTTCTGGCTGGCAAGTTTGATCTTGCTATTCTGGATGTGATGATGCCTGGCCAGGATGGATTGCAAACATTACGCAACATCCGTCAGCATTCCGATATTCCTTTGTTGATGTTGACCGCCAAGGACGACAACGAAGGCCGTATTGAAGGCCTGGAAGCTGGCGCGGATGACTATGTTCAAAAACCCTGTTTGCCACGCGAGTTGGTTGCCCGCGTGCGTGCGATCTTGCGCCGCCATACCAGCGACAGTCCCAAAGGGAATGATATTGTGGTTGGTCAACTGGTGGTTTCCAGCGAGCGCAGAAAAGTGTTCTGGGCGGATAAACCTATCATTTTCACCAGTACCGAATTCAGTTTGATTGAAATTCTTGCCAAACATGCAGGCACCATCGTCAGCAAAGAGGATCTGTCAGTCAAGGCCTTAGGTCGTCCGCTGGTCAAGTATGACCGTAGCATTGATGTTCATTTAAGCAGTATCCGTCAAAAAATCTCTGAAGTTTCCGGCGGGGTCAATGTGATTCAAACAATTTACCGCGTTGGCTATCAACTGGTAAGAGAGTAATTCGTTATTGCGAGGCCTATGGGGCGCCTGTTCTGGAAGTTATTTGCAGCACTTTTTCTGGCGCTCATTTCAACCGATATTATTGTTGGAAACATTGCAGAGTGGGAGCTGAATCGCAAGCTGATCGGCTACCATGAAGCGTTACATGCCGCGAGTGACCAGGTTAAAACACAAGCCCCGACGCAACCCTCTAAAGAGCTGATCGCAAAAACACTGTCACATGAACACCTGCCTATGGTGTTTAACCTTCCGGTTTGGGTGTTTGTTTTCGGCATTCTCGCCAATCTCGTCTTTGCCAGTTTGCTTGCCTGGGCCATCGCGCATCCAATCAAGCTGTTACTGATTCATCTTAAAAGTGCAGCAGAGGGCGATCTGCTCGTGCGTGTCAGCCCCAAGATCAAGGCCTCTTATGATGAGTTTTCCGGCTTGGGGCAGGCCTTTGATCTGATGGCGCTGCGCTTGAATAATATGATCAAAAGCCAGTCAAACATGATGCATCATGTTTCCCACGAACTGCGTTCCCCATTGGCAAGAATACAGATGGCTGTTGGTCTGGCCATGCAAAATCCACAAAAAATTCAGAGCTCTTTGCAGCGCGTTGAGCTTGAAGCTGTGCGCATGGAGCGCATGATCTCTGAATTACTCGAAATTTTTCGCTTTGAGTCGGATATTCACAAGCTGCAAAAAGTAGAGGTGGATTTGCAAGCTCTGCTGACAGGCATTGTTGGGGATGTCCTGTTTGAAAAGCATGACGCTAAGCTACGGTTGTTGATGCCTGATGAGCCCGTCATCCTGGATGGGCAACTGGAGTTGTTGCAACGTGCGATTGATAACGTGATCCGCAATGCGCTCAAATATGGTCCTGTGGATGGTGAGGTGACGATTGAGTTGCAACATAGTCAGCGTACTGGCGAAATTATTCTCGAAGTACAGGATCAGGGGCAGGGCGTAGAGCCACAAGAGCTTGAGCAGATATTCAAGCCTTTTGTGCGAGGTCGCCGCGCTTCGCAAGTCGAAGGGCATGGCATCGGCCTCGCCATGACCAAGCATATCGTTGAAGCCCATGGCGGCTTTGTCAACGCCACCAATCTAAGCCCGGACGGATTCATGATCCGTATTCATTTGCCCATCCAGCAAGAAACGACGTAGACGATCCTCTAAAAATCAGCGCTAACAATGCTAAAATAGCGCGTTTAAGATTACGCAGGCGAATGCCGGATACAATATGACAGCACAACACTCCCACCCAGATAACGCAACTGAGAGCGTGGTTGATGAAAATCATGTGATTGCAGAACGTCGCGAGAAACTACGCTTGTTGCGTGAACAAGCGCAGGCCAGCGAGAAGGCCGTTTTTCCTAACGATTTCAAGCCAGAGCATAAAGCCGCTGCGTTGCAGGCAGCATATGCCGAGACTGACAAGGAAACCCTGGATCCTCAAGAAATCCCTGTAGTGGTTGCCGGCCGCATGATGCTCAAGCGCGTGATGGGTAAAGCCAGTTTTGCTACGATTCAGGATAGCTCAGCACGTATCCAGCTTTACATTGCCAGGGATGAAATCGGTGAAGCCTTGTATGACCAGTTCAAGCACTGGGACATGGGCGATATCCTTGGCGCGAAAGGTCGATTGTTCAAAACCCGTACAGGCGAGTTGTCTGTGCATGTCACTGAATTGCGCTTGCTGACCAAGTCATTGCGTCCCTTGCCGGAGAAATTTCATGGCTTACAAGACCAAGAAATCAAATACCGCCAGCGTTATGTCGATTTGATCACCTCGGAAGAAACCCGTGAAACATTCAAGGCCCGTTCCAAAGTGGTGGCAGCGATTCGCCAGTTCATGAATGAAAACGAGTTTCTGGAAGTGGAAACACCGATGCTGCATCCTATTCCAGGGGGCGCCTCAGCCAAACCCTTTATTACGCATCACAACGCACTTGATATGCAGATGTTTATGCGAATTGCGCCTGAGTTGTATTTGAAGCGTCTGATTGTCGGCGGCTTTGAGCGCGTGTTTGAAATCAACCGTAACTTCCGCAATGAAGGCTTAAGCGTACGTCACAATCCTGAGTTCACCATGATGGAATTCTACGCCGCATACACTGACTACCAGTGGCTGATGGATTTTACCGAACAATGTATACGCGCAGCTGCCATTGCTGCTCGTGGCACGGCAGTGTTGAGCTATGCGGGTAAAGAGGTCGATTTAAGCAAGCCGTTTGAGCGTTTAACCATTTTGGGCGCCATTCAGAAATATGCGCCGCACTACACCGCTGAGCAACTGAATGACGCCGAGTTCTTGCGCAAAGAATTACTCAAGTTTGGCGTCAAGGCGTTTGACCATGCAGGACTGGGCGCATTGCAGCTATCATTGTTTGAAGAGACCGCAGAAAGCCAATTGTGGCAACCTACTTATATTATTGATTACCCGGTTGAGGTGTCACCACTGGCGCGTGCCTCCGACAAACATCCTGAAATTACCGAGCGTTTTGAGCTCTTTATTACCGGGCGTGAAATGGCCAATGGCTTCAGCGAATTAAACGACGCTGAAGATCAGGCCGCGCGCTTCCAGGCTCAGGTAAAAGCGAAAGAAGCCGGTGATCAGGAAGCCATGTATTACGACGCTGACTTTATCCGCGCTTTGGAATATGGCATGCCGCCGACAGGTGGATGCGGAATTGGCATAGACCGTTTGGTGATGCTGATGACTGATAGCCCCAGCATTCGTGATGTGATTCTCTTCCCACACATGCGTGCTGAGAGTTAACTCAGAGATGATGTGAAAAAGCCACCTTTAAAGGTGGCTTTTTTTATACTAGTCCGCTGTAAGAAATATGTAAGGTTTGTCATTAAAGTGTCATATTTGTTCTTCAAAATACGCCCCGTTGTTTATAGAAATATTCAATCAGGGAAAATTTATGAATTCAAAATTACACCGCATTTTATCTGCGGCGTTGGCTGGTGGCTTGCTTGCAGGTTTATCACTGACCGCAATGGCAGATTCCAACATTGATCTCGTGCAGGCATTGGTCGCCAAAGGCGTACTTACTGAAGAAGAAGGTGCCTTGCTCATGAAGGGCCGTACCAATGAAGTAGAAGTCCAAAAGAAAAAAGAGAGCAAAAGTTGGACAAGTCGCGTCAATATTCGTGGTTATGTACAGAACCGTGTGACCAAAATGATTGGTGATGACGGTGATAATCCAAGAAATCCTGTTGATTTATGGTCTGATCGTTCAGTAGGTACCGATGATTCTATTAACGCGGACAAGAATTTTCTGATTCGCCGAGCACGTATCATTGTTTTTGGTGATTATGGTGATCATTTAAGCTACTACATTCAACCAGACTTTGCTTCATCAGCCAGTGGCACTAACAACATTGCACAATTGCGTGATGCGTACGGTGACATTAATATTGATAAAGCCAAAGTACACCGAGTGCGTGTCGGTCAATCTAAAGTTCCTTATGGTTTTGAGAACTTGCAGTCCTCTTCAAACCGTTTGGCGATGGATCGTGTAGACGCATTGAACAGTGCGGTTCGCGACGAACGCGATACGGGTGCGTTCTATTACTACACACCAGAGAACGTTCAAGCTCTGTTTAAAGAGATTAACGACAAAGGGCTTAAGCACTCAGGTAATTACGGTATGTTGGCTTTAGGCCTATATAACGGTCAAGGTGCTAACCGTAGCGATGCGAATGATAATTATCATGTAGTGGCTCGGGCTACGTATCCATGGAAAACTGAAACTGGCCAGATTTATGAGGCGGGTATTCAAGGCTATCATGGACAATATGTACCGACGATTGGCCGTTACAACTCAGCTTTTGGTACAGGGTCTTCTTCCAGTGCACTGAGTAGTTCAACAGGTAGATCAACTGTAGCTGGTACAACTTCTGCTCAGCCCATTATTGGCGCTCAAAATGCCAAAGGTTATGAAGACCAGCGCGTAGGTGTATCATTTATTATGTATCCACAACCGTTTGGTCTACAAGCAGAGTGGAACTGGGGTAATACACCAGGTTTGGATATTGCTCAGAACAGAATTGAAGATAAACACTTGCAAGGCGGTTATGTTCAGGCCATGTATAAAATTGACAATTTCCAGTTCCTTGAGACGAATGGTACTTTGATCCCATTTATCAAATGGCAATATTTTGATGGTTACAACAAGGCAGAAACTAACGCTCCAGAAAACCATGTTAACGATTGGGAGTTGGGTCTTGAGTGGCAATTGGCACCAGAAGTGGAAATTATGGCCGAATACCACCGTATGAAGCGTAACAATCTGGTAACTGGTAACCGTACAGGGACCCAGGATTACCAAAGCTTCACCGCCGATGCTTTGCGTGTACAGGTGCAGTACAACTTCTAACTTTTTCCGTACGAATCTCAAACTCAAATCCCGCAGTGATGCGGGATTTTTTTTACTCCTTATATAGTTAAATGTAATATAAAAATAACGAATAATTATTTTTTAAAATATAAATAGTCTGAAATAATGCTGTTCATTCAATGTGGTGAGAGGCAGCATGTCTACAGAACAACACAAAACTGATAGCGCAGCAGATTCCGCAGTGTTGGCGGTGGTTGCTTCCGCGATCGCTGCGGTACAGCAGGATACTGGCTATGGTTCCATCGAAATCACGATACACGATGGCCGGGTGACGCAAATTGAGCGACGCGAAAAAGTCCGCTTTGATCATCAAACCAAATCCAAAAAGTAATTAATAGTTTAGTAAACACTGACCAGGCCGCTGGAAGTCATTCAATTTCGGGAGAATTACATGCAGTTTAAAAAAATTAGTCTCGCACTGGCGACCGCAAGCTTGTGGTGGTTGGGAGGGGGCGTGGCCTTGGCAGAAGAGGCACAGCTCGCGGAGGCACAAATAGAGGATACTGAGCAACAAAAGAAAATCAAGGCGCGTCTTGAGGAAATCAAGGCTGAGGAAAAGGCTGCAGCCAAAGCCGCGAATGGCTATTTTGTAGACCGTCGCAGCTACGGTACTCAGAAGGAAACCGAGCCACCTCGTTACGTCAAGCAGCTAAACAAAACTTGGCTGAAAGATTATGACGCATTTGCAGATATCGATTGGTTAGATATTGGGTTCGAATACCGTGCGCGTTTTGAACATCGTGACAACGATTTTCGTCGTGCTCAGCAAAATTTAGATGAACCAATTTTACTGCGTTCAAGAGCTTATCTGGGTTTGAAAAATATCTTGGATCCATTCAGATTTGCAGTTGAGTTGCAAGATTCACGCCGTAATCATAGTGATTACTCCCGTAGTAATGATACCCGTGATATTGATAAAGCGGATGTTTTGCAGGCGTATCTTGAGTTGTATTACAAAGACAGTGTTTTCGGTAAAGATGATCTTGGCAACAGTCGCCCTTTCTGGATCCGTGGTGGACGTTTGGCGTGGGAAGCTGTTGACAGACGATTGATTGCACGTAACGAATGGCGTAACACTACAAATACGTTTCAGGGTGTTCGCGCCAATATTGGCGATAAAAAGAATGACTGGCAATTGGAAGTGTTTGGCGTGCAGCCTGTACAACGATTCACCGATCAGTTGGATCAGGTTGACCATTCACAGAATTTTTATGGTGCCATTTTCGACTGGCGTGGTTGGTCTCAATATGTCAACGTCCAGCCATATTATTTCTTGTTAAAACAAGACGGTAGTGAGGTGAAGTACGATACCAACGGCGTTTCATACAGTGATCGTTCTGTCTACACTGCTACTCAACAAAGCCAAGCCAAAATTGATCGTGAAATCCATACGGCAGGTTTACGCGTATTTGGCGTAATCCCTGGAACCCAATGGGATTACGATGCAAGTTATATCAAGCAATGGGGGCATCAACAACGCTTCATTAGTGCTGCTATAGGCTATCGGGATGTCGATCATGATGCGCATGCATACAATGGTGAAATTGGCTATACCTTTAACCATTTATGGAAACCACGGTTAAGTGCTTTTTACGGCGTAGCAACAGGTGACAAAACCCCTGCAACCGGCAATGATTTTACTGCAAACCAACGTTTTGACCGCTTATTCGGTTTTGCCCGCCCTTGGTCTAACGATGACTACATTCAAATGGAAAACATCCGTACGCCTAAGATACGTTTGGAGTTTGATCCAAAATTTACCTGGCTTGAGAACCTCAAGGTAGACACTGGCTTTAGCTGGTATCGTTTGGACAGTGCCAGTGACCGTTGGAACGCTGGCGCCAATTTGAGAGATAGAACAGGTAATTCAGGCCGCGACCTTGGTAAAGAATTCGATTTACGTGTTCGCTTTCCGATTAATCAGTATGCATCTCTCAACCTTGGCTATGCACATTTTTGGGCGGGTGACTTTGTCAAGAATGCAGTGAAATTAGCCGCCAATAACAATGATCCTACTCGCTCCAGTGAGTCTGATTTCTTCTACACTGAACTGACACTTTTAGGTTTTTAATGGGGAATTGAATGAATTTTAAAATTAGTCTTCTCAAAGGCGTATTAACTCTTGCGCTCGCCTTGCCTGCAGTCGTTTGGGCGGCTGATGTCAACTTGCTCAATGTGTCCTACGATCCAACACGCGAGCTGTATCAGGATTACAACGCTGCATTTGCTAAATACTGGAAAGATAAAACCGGCGACAACGTCATCGTCAAGCAGTCACATGGGGGCTCTGGCAAGCAGGCTCGTTCGGTCATTGATGGCCTGCAGGCCGATGTGGTGACGCTGGCCTTGTCTTACGACATCGACGAGGTTGGCAGCAAAGGCCGCTTGTTTGGCCCGGACTGGCAGAAACGTCTGCCGCACAACAGTTCGCCTTATACCTCGACCATTGTGTTTCTGGTGCGTAAAGGCAACCCGAAAAACATCAAGGACTGGAGTGACTTGGTGAAACCAGGCACCTCGGTGATTACCCCTAACCCCAAAACTTCTGGTGGGGCGCGTTGGAACTACCTGGCAGCCTACGGTTATGCGCTCAAGCAAAACAATAACGACGAGGCGAAAGCCAAAGAGTTTTTGAAAAAACTGTTTAAAAACGTGCCGGTGTTAGATAGCGGTGCGCGTGGCGCAACCACGACCTTTGTGGAGCGTGGTATTGGCGATGTGTTGCTGGCTTGGGAAAACGAGGCTTTCCTCGCGCTCAAGGAGCTGGGGCCGGACAAGTTTGATCTGGTCGTGCCTTCACTGTCTATTTTGGCAGAGCCACCGGTGACTGTTGTCGACAAGAATGCCAAGCGTCATGGCACTGAAGCGGTATCCAAAGCCTATCTGGAATACTTGTACAGTGAAGAGGGCCAGGAAATTGCAGCCAAAAACTACTATCGTCCGACGTTGGAATCTGTGGCCAAAAAATACGAAAAACAGTTCCCTAAAGTCAATTTGATCAAGATTGATGAAGCGTTTGGCGGTTGGCAAAAGGCCCAGAAAACACACTTTGCCGATGGTGGTGTGTTCGACGAGATTTACCAGAAGTAAGCATTGAAATTCAGCAGTTCATTTTAGAAAAGGCATTTACCCAATGCCTTTTTCTTTCTCTACAACAGGAGAATGTTTCATGTCAAAAGCATTAGTCATTGGTGGTGACCGTATAGAGGGCATCAAACAGGTGTTGCACGCACAGGGGATTGATAAAATTGATCACTGGACGGGCAGAAAACCCGGCGACGTCAAGCGCGAGTTACCTGTTAACGTCAATGTGATTGTGCTGGTCACCGGCTGGCTCAATCATTCCATGATGTACCGCATCAAGCATGTCGCACATAAGCGCGGACTCAAAGTCGTTTATACCCGTAACAGTGCCGATGGCATGCAGCGTGTATTAGAAGCGGCTTGATTCGTGCGTGGTGATTGCGACCGGCGAGACCAGCTTATTTTAAATCTGCTCTAAATATATCCCCTTTATTGACCGTTAAAACAGGTAAGTTTTAAGGTTTAATGACATTGCTCACACATGTTTTTTAACATGTGCGCAACATTGAGTCGTCAAGGTTTTTAAGGGTTGATAATGAGTCAGAACGGGATTGGCGAGCTGGCAGCGCCACTCAACGAAAACACCACACAGCGGCAGTTTATGCGGCATCGTCTTGTCCGAAAGGTACAAGACAATACGCATTTTCTGGCGATGACCAGCATGGTGTGCGGCTTGTTAGGCTTTCCTCATTATTTGCTGGATGTAGATAACAATATCTGGCTCGCGCAATTGTTGACTTACCTGACCTTTATTCTGGTCAGCTACAATCTGCTGCTCGAAAATGGCCGCAACAACCTGGCCATGTTGACCATGTCGCTGGTGACCATCAGTTTGTTCGTGGTGCAACTGTCACCTTACGCCGCCGATTTTAACGATACCGCCAGCATCTTGCGTGCCTCAGGCCAAACCGGCCTGCATGCGCCTTCCAACAGTTGGGAGTTTATTGCCGGTGGTGTGTTGGCCTGTCTGATTGCAGTCTCCTATCTTTTCCAGCGGCATCATTATGTTGCTGCCAGTCAGGGCATGCTGTGTATTGCGGTCATGATTCCTTTGATTCCGTTGCTAGGGTTGCTATGCGGCATTGCCAATCCTTATGGCGTCATGTCCCCGCTGACCACCTTGAGTGGCATGCTCTGTGCGTTTGGCTTGCTCGCCAAGCAGGCGTCGCACCCGCCCATGAGTTACTTGTTGCTGATGGATGATACCGGTAAACAGATTCGCTCCAGTATCTTGTTGTTAAGTATCTGCGCCATTTTGCTGGCCAGGGCCGGCGTGATGTTTGGTGACAATATGCGCGGCTTGCCCCTCGTGGTGCTGGTTTCCTTGATCGCCATCATTTATACCCTGTCGGTGACTTATTATCACCAGGGGCAGGTCAGCGAAAAGGTACTGCCCGCAACCGATATGGATTTCGCCAGCCAGGTCGAGACCGCGCTGGATAATCAGCAGTTTTTTATGATGTATCAGCCGCAGGTCGATTTTAAGACGGGCAAACTGAAAGGGGTGGAAGCCTTGGTTCGCTGGCGCCATCCTGAAAAAGGCATTATTTCCCCGGAGAAATTCATTCGGGTGGCTGAGTTGACCGGGTTGATTGTGCCTTTGGGCAAATGGATCATGCAAACGGCCTGTGCACAGGCCGCTCAGTGGAAGGATCATCCGGTGCTGGGCAAGATAGAGGTGTCTGTCAATGTCTCTGCATTGCAACTTAAGTCTGGCACTTTGGTAGAAGAAATTATGCAGATTCTGCAAGACACCGGGCTCGCGCCAGAACGGCTGGTGATTGAGTTAACCGAAAGCTCTTTTGTACAGGATGACGGCGAGAATGCGCGTCTGATGCATCAGCTCAAAGAAGCAGGCATCAAACTGGCGATTGATGATTTTGGGACTGGCTATTCCTGCCTCTCTTATTTGCGTGATATTCCGGGCGATTATCTCAAGGTAGACCGTTCATTCGTGATGGAGCTGCCTGGTCACAATAAAGCAGAAGCCGTAATTCAGGCGATCGTTAGCCTGGGCAAAAGCCTGGATTACCGCATTATTGCCGAAGGGGTAGAAACCCAGGCTCAGGCTGATTTCCTCAAGTCAATCGGCTGCGATATTGTGCAAGGCTTTTTGTATGCCAAGCCCCTTGAAGCCGATGCGCTGCCACAATGGGTCTCTGTGGCACAACCTGAAACGCTCACCTGATTTGCATTGACTGATCATGACTTGACCTGCCATGGTCAGGACTTTTTCCCTCGTTTAGCTTGCTTCCACTCTGCTATAAAACCTATCTGTTTTATAGCGAATCACTCATGAGTATCAATTAATTTGATATAAAGAGTAGAAATGTGCCATTTTATTTTACTTTGGTATCCATTCGTTTCGCCTATAGTGAATGACATGGCCTGTGCCCGCACAGGATCAGAATAGATCAAGATTAGGGGGAGCACTATGTCAGTTTCCAGTATTGACTGGTCTACTGAGCGTCATCACGCAACTTCAACACAGCAGTTATACATGCGGCACCGGTTTTTAAGAACGGTGCAAAAGTTTGCTCCTTGGCTGGCAATTGTCAGTATTGTCACTGTGTTGTGGGGACTACCGTTTTTGCCAACACACCCTGCGCTAAGCCTGTTTTTACTGCAAAGCAGTGCATACCTGATCTTCATGCTCGCAAGCCTAGGGGTGGTGTACCAGACTTGGCATCAAAAGCGCGTGATTGGTGGCCTGATCCTGATTGTCGCTGCCGGTTTTCTGTGCCAACTTTATGTCAGAAGCAGCGTCGTCACATTCAACAACGGCTGGGCGACGCTCTCTACATTGTTCACTGACCAGCACGATAAGATGGTTTTTGATCTGGGCATGGCCTTGTTGGTGTTGCTGGCAGCGGTGCTGCATCATCGCCATTGCAATCGCGCCAGCCAGGTCTTGCTGAGTATTGCCGTTTTGATGCCGGTCACCGGCTTGCTGGCCTGGGCTTATCGTATCCCGGACGCTTACGGTCAGCTGTCACTGTTGACCACCATTGGTGGCTCGCTGTGTGCGGCGGCCTTGCTGGCAAGGCAGATCACCGCTACCCCAATGAGTTACCTGTTGCTGCTGGATGACACTGGCAAGCATCTGAGATGGATCGTTTGCATCTTGATTACATGTGCGATTGTTTTGGGAGGGGTGGGCGTTTTTTTTGATAACGATCTTCGCCTGACGCCTATCATTATCACTGCTGCGCTGATTTTAATCATCATTGTGATGACTTTGACCTATTATCACAAAGGGGTGATGCATGAGCAGGTGTTGCCCCCAGAAGACCTGGCTTTTGCCAGTGAACTGGAGGCTGCGATTGCGCAAGAAGCGTTTTATCTGGTGTATCAACCGCAGCTGGATTTTGAGACCGGCAAGCTGGTGGGCGTTGAAGCCCTGATTCGCTGGCAACATCCCGAGCGTGGGGTCGTGTCGCCGAATCAGTTTATCGGTGTGGCCGAGTTGACCGGGCTGATTGTGCCCATGGGTGCCTGGGTACTCAAAGCCGCGTGTGCACAAGCGGCCTCCTGGACTACCGGTGAATTGAGTCGGGCCAAAGTCTCGGTTAACGTCTCCCCCTTGCAGTTAAATACTCCCTGTTTTTCCGAGTATGTGTTGCTGGTACTGCAAGAGACTGGTCTGGCGCCTGAGCGCCTGGTAATCGAGCTGACCGAGAGTGCGTTTATTCATGCCGACTGCACGGGCAACGAGCGCCTGCAAAAACTCAAACAGCACGGCATTAAACTGGCGATTGATGACTTTGGCACCGGTTATTCCTGCTTGGCTTATTTGCGTGATATTCCCGGGGATTACCTGAAAGTGGATAGGTCTTTTGTGAATGACATTCCGGGCAAAGAGCGCTCAGAGGCGGTGATTAGTGCCATTGTGGTCTTAGGCAAAAACCTGCATTACCAGATTGTGGCCGAGGGGGTGGAAACCGAAGCCCAGGCAGATTATCTGAAGGCGCTGGGCTGTGATTTTGTGCAGGGCTTTTTATATGCCAAGCCGATGACCGCACAGGCCTTGCAAGACTGGATGCGCAATCGGGCAGACCTTGCCTGAGCTTTGCACGTTTAAGGCTTGTGCCTAAAACGTGCGCTGATTAAGTTTGGAGCGAACCAGCTCAATATGCGCACGCAACTCGTAGGCATATTGTGAAAAAGGCACCGGTAGCTTGACGTTGACCACCTTGGTTTCAATTTCATTGAGTTTATCCAGGCACTGACGGACATCTTCAGCCGATTTGATCTCTTGCAGCTGAGTATCCAGAAAGCGTAGCTCGCCGTAATAACGGAACAGTTTGCGCTTGACCAGCCACACATACACCATCGGGATAATTTTGGTGAGCGGGATCAGCAACGCCAACAAAGGCAAAATCACAATCAGCGTGCGATTAACAAAGGTGGCTGCCCAAAATGGCAGGTATTTATCAATAATCGGCAGGCCGGATTTGTAGAAATTCAGCGCCTGCGTGCTGATCGGAAAATCCGTATCCTTGGCAGAAGGGAATTCTCCCTTGCCGTTAAACATGCTTGGGCCACCATGCACTTCGGCAATCACTTTCATCATCAGGTAAATCAGCGCTGGATGCATGCTGTCCTTGATCACCAGCGTCGCGGTTGGCGCCACCAGATGCACATCGTGGCTGGGAATATTGCGCGCCAGGTCCATGGCACCTTCTGGCAGCACCAGGTGATGCATAAACGCAAACTTGCGTGAAAAGGCTTCAGCGGTGTCCATACTTACCATGGTCAGATGCTTGTCTGCAATGAGCTCGCGGACCAGGCTGGAGTTGGCAACATCCACAAAAAAAGCAGCATCGAGCTTGCCTGACTGCAGGGCCGCCACTGCTTCTTCGGCACCTATGGTGACCAAGGTGCTGTTGCTGGCATTGATGCCACTTTCAGTCAACAGCGTATTTGCCAGAAAATGACTGCCGCTGCCTGGATAGCCGACGCCGATGCGTTTGCCTTTGAGGGCCGATAAATGGGTGGTTTCAGTTTTGCCGCGGCAAAAAATCCATACCGGCTGGTAGTACAGGCTGCCTAATGACAACAGTGAGCCTGCGCCTTCACTATGCGCCATGCCATCTTGAATGAATGCAATATCTACGTTGGAGTCAGGGTCCTTGAGCAAACGCAGGTTTTCATCATCCCCTGCCGTTTTGCGTATCTGCAGATGAATGCCTTCTTTTTTAAGATAGACGCCATAAATCGCGGCAAACGCATTGTAATTGAGGTCCGCTTCACCGGTGGCAATCACAATATTGCGTGGGGGCGCAGGGTCTATGAATTTGTAAGCAAAAAACAGTGCCAGGCAAATGAGCAGGAAGGAGGGGAGCGTGGCTTCCAGCATTTCGCGGGTGAAGATGGCGGTAAATTTGTTGTTGCGCGGATCAAATTTCATCGGTTATCTGGCGTCTGGTTATGGAAATCACACTCACAGCGAGCTATGCATTGCGATTCTACAGAGGCTTGCCGCGAATGTCACAATCTTGGCGGGCAACATAAAAACAATCCCCTGCCTTTGCAACGCGCACGCTGCACGGGCAGGGGATGAGCTATGTTACGCGGCTAGACTAGGCGTGATAGGACGCCAAGCGCTGTAACACCGCAATCATGCGGTCGATTTCATCATAAGTGTTGTAAAACGCCAATGACGGCCGTACGGTGGTTTCAACACCAAAGCGACGCAAAATCGGCTGTGCACAATGATGGCCAGAACGCACGGCGATGCCTTCTTCATTGAGCGCTGCGCCCACCTCTTCGCTTTGATAGCCCTTGAGTGCAAAAGACAGCACACTGGCCTTATGTTTGGCTGTCCCGATCAGGCGCAGATTAGGGATCTGGCACATGGCTGCTGTGGCATACTCCAGCAGGGCATGCTCATAGGCGGCGATATTTTCGATGCCTAGACGTTCCACATACTGCAAGGCGGCACCTAACCCTACCGCATCGGCGATATTACCCGTGCCTGCTTCAAACTTGGCCGGGGCCGCGTGATACACCGTTTTTTCAAAGGTGACATCTTGTATCATGTTGCCGCCGCCTTGCCAGGCAGGCATGTCTTGCAGCACATCGGCTTTGCCATACAAGGCACCAATGCCGGTGGGGCCAAAGATTTTGTGCCCGGAGAACACAAAAAAGTCAGCATCCAGCGTTTGTACATCGGTCCGCATATGTGACACCGATTGCGCGCCATCCAGTAGCACTTTTGCGCCCGCCCTGTGAGCCATTGCAATCATTTCCTGAGCAGGCGTGACCGTCCCCAACGCATTTGATACCTGGGTAAATGACACCAGCTTGGTTTTTGCCGTCAGCAGTTTCTGGTACTCCTCCAGCAAAATCTGGCCACTGTCATCCACCGGAATCACTTTCAGCACTGCCCCGGTTTCCTGACAAAGTTGCTGCCAAGGCACGATATTGGCGTGATGTTCCAGATGTGAGACCACAATTTCATCGCCTTGCCCCAGATGTTTTTTGCCCCAGGTTTTTGCGACCAGGTTAATCGCTTCCGTGGTCCCGCGTACAAAAATGACCTGATTCACCGAGGGCGCATTGATAAAACGACGCACGGTTTCCCGCGCTTCTTCATACGCATCCGTCGCGCGCGCGGCCAGCGCATGGGCGGCCCGGTGAATATTGGAGTTTTCGTGCTGGTAAAAATAACTCACGCGGTCGATGACGACTTGTGGTTTTTGCGTAGTCGCCGCATTGTCAAACCAGACCAACTGGCGGCCATTCACCCGCTCATTGAGGATGGGAAAGTCACGCCGTACCGCATGCACATCAAATGCCGGATGCGCAGAAGCCGGCAGGCTGCCCATCAACCCGGGTTCGGCCTGCAAAAAGTAAAACGATTGCGCGCCGGCTACCGGCGGTTTAGCCGCAGTTTGGGAGGAGGCCGCAGACGGTGGGGACTTTATTGCACCTGCCCCCAGCCAGCGATCCAGCTCCTGCTGGTAAGGAATCTCAATGCCCGTCCCGGCAAATGAGCCAGGGGTCAGAAAAGTAGCCTCGGGCTGCAATACATTCAGGTGGGCCGGATGGTTATGTAACGGGTCGCTACCCAAGGCTTCAATGCCAGGCACATACGTGAGCTGCTGCGCTTGCGCCTGCTGGGTGACGGGTTGCGCCTGCGTTTGCGCATAACTCGGTGAGGCCACACCACCTGTGCCACCCACATTGACCAGCTTGGTAGTCAATGAGTCTGTAGGCGGGACAGATGGCTGTGGGGCATGCGAAGCCGCCAACGATTGCGCCAGGTCTGCTGCCGCAAACGGTGCCGTCGCCGGAAACCCTTCAGCGTAGAGGTCGTTGACCAGTTGCGTCAGCGTGGCGGTATCCAGCACACCTGTGTTTTCCAGTTCGCGTCCTACACCCAGCGCAGCAGTCATCTTGGGATGCTCACCCGGCAATGAGGCCAAGATGGCCTCAGGCTCAAAACTGGCGCCATCAGTTAAAGTCAGGCCGAATGAATTACTTGTAGTCATAGTAATGATCAACTCCGACATCTTCCAGGACGGCAATCGCGTCTTCGGTCAGCACGGCCAGTGAGCAATACAGCGAGACCAGGTAAGACGCAATTGCTTTATGGTTAATGCCCATAAAACGTACTGACAGGCCCATGGTTTGCTGGCCTGGCAAGTTCGGTTGATACAAGCCGATCACGCCTTGCTTGCTCTCGCCTACACGCAGCAGCAAGATTTTGGATTTGCCGTTGACGATAGGTAGTTTGTCGCTAGGAATCAGTGGAACGCCACGCCAGGTCAAGAATTGTGAGCCGAATAAGGAAACGGTTGGGGGTGGCACGCCACGGCGGGTGCACTCACGGCCAAAGGCGGCAATTGCTTTCGGGTGCGCCAGGAAAAACGCAGGTTCTTTCCAGACTTTGGTCAGCAGCTCATCCAGGTCATCCGGTGTTGGGTAACCATTACGGGTTTTGATGGTTTGTGATTTGGCCACATTGTTGAGCAGGCCGTACTCTTTGTTGTTGATCAGTTCGCTTTCCTGGCGCTCTTTGACTACTTCAATAGTCAGGCGCAGTTGCTCTTTGATCTGGTTGTGCGGGCTGCTATACAGGTCAGACACGCGGGTATGCACATCGACCACGGTATTCACCGCGTTTAGCACATATTCACGGCCCCATTCTTCATAATCGACAAAGGTTGCTGGCAGTTCTTTTTCATCTTTGTTGGAGCAGTCGACAGTAATGGCGTTGGGGTCTTTGGCCTTGTTGACGCGGTAAATACCGGCTTCTACCGGTACCCAGTTGAGCAAATGCACCAGCCAGCGCGGGCTGATGGTGCTGAGCATGGGCACCGATTTGGTAGCATTGGCAAGCGTGCGGGCAGCGACATCGCCCAAAGCGCTTTGAAAAGGTTGTTCTGACATAAGGTCTCCTTAAAGTGCAACTATGAATAGGTTGCAATAGTTAAAAATCAAGCGGCAGCCGGAATCGGTTTGGCATCCGAATGCGCTTGTGTGAGGTGACTGTTGGCAGGCACGCTGCGCGTAACCCAGACATTGCCGCCAATAATCGAATGTTTTCCTATGGTGATGCGGCCCAGAATGGTGGCCCCGGCATACACCACCACGTAATCCTCCAGAATGGGGTGGCGTTCAAATTTCTTCACCAGATGGCCATTGGCATCTTTGGGAAAGTTTTTTGCACCCAGGGTGACTGCCTGGTAAAGGCGGACGTGGTTACCAATAATCGCTGTCTCACCTATGACCACGCCGGTGCCATGATCAATAAAAAAGTAATCACCGATACGTGCGCCAGGGTGGATATCAATGCCGGTTTGCGAATGGGCGATTTCGGTGATCAGGCGTGCAGAAATGGTCAAACCCAAGCCGTGTAAAACATGCGCCAGCCGGTAATGAATCAGCGCCAGAATGCCGGGATAGCTGACCAGAATTTCATCCACGCTGTCCGCGGCCGGATCGCCTTGATAAGCGGCTTCAAGGTCGGTATCCAGCTGCTGGCGAATCGCAGGCAATTGCTCGGCAAAGGTTTGCGTGAGGGCATGTGATTGTGCATTGAACTGGCTGGCGGCGGTCCCCGGCGCTTTAAACGCAAGCTCAAGACGGATTTGTTGCTGCAATTCACGCAGGGCTTTATCCAGCGTGGTCCCCACATAAAAGTTAATGGCATTTGGCTGAATGTCTGAATCACCCAGCCGGTTGGGGAACAGCGCGGCAGCCAGGCCTTCCACGCACTTGGCCAGCACTTTACGTGAAGGCAGCTTGGGTGGTTGCGTCAAGCGCTGGCGTTGTTGCAATGCATGTTCGCGGATGCCCGCCAGTTGTTGCACGATGTGCTCGATGGCAATTTCTTGCATCGTGGATTCCTTGTCATGGTAAGTACGCGATTGCTGACAACAGGCGAAAAAAAAGCCAGTGGCCCTGGCGGGTCACTGGCTTCCAGTTGTCTGGTCAGCATGAATCTTTGCTCACTATAAAACACTCTTTCGTGATTGAACAGGGTAAAGCCTAGAATCATTTATTATTTTATTATCAGTATTTGTTATTTAAAGCAGTTTTAAAATAACCGAAAAGGTAGGGTTATAACTATTAAATATATTTATCCAACAAAATGTTATTTTTAATTTATTTCAGCGCTTTTTAAACTACAGTCACTGTTTTTATTTGAAGAGCGCTTTATGTCACACTGGTTTAATGACAATGCACAGTCCATCGGCAATACGCCCTTAGTGCGCCTGAACCGCCTGACCGCCCCTGGTCAGGCCACCATTTTTGCCAAAATAGAAGGCCGTAACCCGGCCTATTCTGTCAAGTGCCGCATCGGTGCGGCCATGATCTGGGATGCCGAACAAAAAGGCTTGCTGGGCCCCGGTAAAGAAATTGTGGAGCCAACCAGCGGCAATACCGGCATCGCGCTGGCCTTTGTGGCTGCGGCACGGGGTATCCCCATTACTTTAACCATGCCGGAAACCATGAGCCTGGAGCGGCGCAAATTGCTGATTGCTTATGGTGCCAAGCTGGTACTGACCGAGGGCGCCAAAGGCATGAAAGGCGCCGTGGCCAAGGCAGAAGAAATTGCCGCCGCGGATCCAGCACGTTATGTGTTGTTGCAACAGTTCAAAAATCCGGCCAATCCGGCCATTCATGAACAAACCACAGGCCCCGAAATCTGGCGCGATACCAATGGCGAGGTGGATATTCTGGTTTCAGGGGTGGGCACCGGCGGCACCATTACCGGCGTTTCCCGCTATTTCAAACAGACGCAGCATAAGAACATTCTCTCTGTTGCGGTAGAGCCGGCCGCCAGTCCGGTGTTGACGCAGTTTAGGGCAGGGCAAGCACTCGCGCCGGCACCGCACAAAATTCAAGGCATAGGCGCAGGCTTTGTGCCGGATATCCTGGATTTAAGTCTGGTGGATGACATTGCACAAGTGACCAATGAAGAAGCGATTGCATTCGCCAGAAGACTGGCACGCGAGGAGGGCATTCTGGCCGGCATTTCCTGCGGGGCGGCGGTCGCGGTAGCGGTCAGGTATGCGGCTCTGCCTGAGCATGCGGGTAAAAATATCGTGGTGATTTTGCCGGATTCCGGCGAGCGCTATTTGAGCTCCGTGCTGTTTGACGGCATATTTGACGAGCACGGGCTCAGTGTGTCAGCCGCTTAAATTGCTCGCTGTTTCCCGCTTTGGGCTTTGCTGCGGACCAGCGATCAAAACGCTAGTGCTTGAACTGGCGTTTTTTATCATCTTCATTTTTATATTCTTTAAAATTATAAATATATTATATTTTATTCTTTTTAAAAATATAAAACTCCCGCTATAGTGCCTACCTATCAAGTTCAGGGAGTTGTTTATGTCGTCTTTTATCCGTCACTTGCTGGTCTGGGCTGCGCTGCTACAAGCACCTGTGCAGGCTGCTGAATTGCTGAATGTTTCTTACGATGTGACCCGCGAGTTTTATAAAGAATTCAACCCGGCCTTTGTCCAGTACTGGAAAGAAAAGACCGGTGAATCGGTGACCATTAACCAGTCACACGGCGGCTCGACCAAGCAGGCGCGTGCGGTTGTGGATGGCTTGCCTGCGGATGTGATTACCATGAACCGTAGCGCCGATATTGATATTCTGGCGCAAAAAGCCAAATTGATCCCGGCAAACTGGCAGAGCAGATTACCCAATAACAGCGTGCCCAGCGCTTCCCCCACGGTGTTTCTGGTCCGCAAAGGCAATCCCAAACAGATTAAAGACTGGGACGACCTGATCAGACCCGGTGTGGCGGCGGTGATTCCTAACCCTAAAACCTCGGGTAACGGCAAGTATAGCTATCTGGGCGCCTGGGGCTATATCACGCAAAAAGGCGGCGATGCCAGCAAGGCGCGCCAATTTGTGACCCAGGTGTTTAAACATGTGCCGGTGCTGGATACCGGTGGCCGCGGAGCCACTACCACGTTTGCCCAGCGCGAGATTGGCGATGTGCTGGTGACGTTTGAAAACGAGGCCTATCTGCTGCAAAAAGAGCTGGGGGAAGACAAGTTTGAGCTGGTGTACCCGTCCGTGACCGTGCTGGCAGAGAACCCGGTGGCGCTTGTAGACAAGGTGGTGGATAGAAAAGGCACGCGCAAGCTGGCACAAGCCTATCTTGAGTATCACTTTTCACCTGCGGGTCAGGCTTTGGCTGCCAAACATTACTTGCGCCCGCAAGTGGCTGAGGTGGCGCAACCCAGCTTTAAAAAGCTCAATACATTTACGGTCAAACAGGTGTTTGGCAGCTGGAACGAAGCCGAAAACACGCATTTTAGTGATGGCGGCATCTTCGACCAGATTTATCAAAAATAGCGTTTAAAAATCATTGCCTAGCGCATGCTTAAACGCAGAAAGGAGTCATGATGACACAAAAACAGTTATCCCCAGAGCCGGAGCACATTGTGCAATTGCGTGCCGAACTCAAACAGGTGCTTGCGCTGGACCTAGAAGAGCTTGGTCTGCTGGAGGCCAGCTCGGGCGAGTATGAAAGCACCTTTATCGGTGTTCATCTTAAAACCGCTTTTCAGCCGATCTACGATGCCAAACAAGGGGATATTTATGGCTATGAAGCCATGATTCGCCCCTCATTGTTTGGCACCCTGGGCAGCACACCCGAGTTTGCGTTTACCTATGCCGAGCAGTCCGGCAAGCTGGTGCAGTTTGACCGCGTATGCCGCTCGCAGCACGTGCTCAATTACCGGGCCATCCACCAGGAAAACGGCTTGCTGTTTTTAAACGTGCATCCGAAATTACTCCTCGAGGTCAGCGCGCACGGCAAGGTGTTTGAGCAGATCCTGCATAAGTATTCGGTGCCTACGCATCGCGTCGTGCTCGAAATCAACGAGTCGCTGATCGAGCAGGACAAGCACCTGATCGCTGCCGTGGAGAACTACCGCGCCTTGGGCTACCAGATTGCGTTTGATCATGTCGGCGGCCACCAAAGCAAGTTATACCGCTTGTGGAGTGTGCAGCATGACTTTATCAAGTTTGATGTCTCTGTGATTCACCAGGCCGCGCAACAACCGGGCTTGGCCAAGGCACTCAAGGGGCTGGTATCCAGCGTGCAGGATCTGGGCAGCACGCCGGTGATTGTGGGCATTGAAACCCAGCAGCAACTGGATATTGCGATCTCGGCCGGGGCGACCGTGTTGCAGGGCAACTTGCTGGCTGCACCGGTGGTGGCCAAGGTCATTAATGACCAATACCAGCACCGCACGCCAAAAGTTGCCTAATCCATCACGCTTTATATAACAGGCGCTTATAAATTAATGATTATTCATTCTTTAATGATTTAAAAGAATGCAGCTATATTAGCGCCTGTTTAACGGATCACCATACACCATGGCATCACAAAAAAAGAAACATTTACTCCCCGGCTTTGGCTTGTCACTCGGCTACACGCTGGTCTACCTAAGCCTAATCGTTCTCATCCCTTTAGCCGCTGTTTTTCTGCGCACCACCGAGCTTAGCTGGCATGAGTTTTGGGCGGTGGTCACCACGCCGCGCGTGGTTGCTACCTATAAACTAACCTTTGGCGCCTCATTGATTGCAGCGCTGATCAATCTGGTATTTGGCCTGCTCACTGCCTGGGTCTTTGTCAGGTATCAGTTTTTTGGCAAAAAAGTGTTCGATGCACTGGTCGACTTGCCGTTTGCCTTGCCGACGGCGGTGGCCGGGATTTCACTCACCGCGATTTATGCGCCGAATGGCTGGTTAGGCCATTGGCTGGAGCCACATGGCATTAAAGTCGCGTTTACCCCACTCGGCGTGGTGGTGGCGCTCACCTTTATTGGCTTGCCGTTTGTGGTGCGTACCGTACAACCGGTGCTCGAAGACTTTAGTGCCGAGGCCGAAGAAGCAGCGGCCAGCTTGGGCGCCAACCGCTGGCAAACCTTTTACAAAATTATTCTGCCCGCCATCTGGCCGGCGCTACTCACCGGTTTCTCGCTGGCATTTGCCCGCGCGGTGGGGGAGTATGGTTCTGTTATTTTTATCGCCGGCAATATGCCGATGATTTCCGAGATTACGCCGCTCATGATCATCACCAAACTTGAACAATATGATTATGCGGGCGCCACGGCCATTGCCGTTGTGATGCTGGTGATTTCGTTTGTGTTGCTGTTATTGATCAACTTGCTGCAATGGTGGAGTAGTCACCGCCATGGCGCTAAATAATGGGCGGCCGCTGAAAGCATAGCGTTGCGTATATTTTGATAAACCATAGGTAGGATGATGCAAACCACACAATTTCAACAATATCAGGGCAAAGTGGCTTACAAACGCGCCACCTCTGAACCCACTTGGGTCCGCTGGGGCTTGATTGGCCTGGCGCTGGCGTTTTTAGGGCTGTTTTTGCTGGTGCCGCTGGCCGCCGTTTTTACCGAGGCCTTGCGCAAAGGCTGGGACGTCTACCTGGCTGCGATCACCGAAGCTGATGCCTTGTCCGCGATGAAGCTGACTCTGATCGCCTCGCTGATCTCGGTGCCACTGAATCTGGTATTTGGCGTGGCCGCCGCCTGGGCAATTACCAAGTTTGACTTTAGAGGCAAAAGCTTTTTGATTACCCTGATTGACCTGCCGTTTGCCGTCTCGCCTGTAATCGCCGGGTTGATCTTTGTGCTGATTTTTGGCCTGCAAGGCTGGTTTGGTGAATGGTTGATCGATCACGACCTGAAAGTGGTATTTGCCGTGCCTGGCATTGTGCTGGCGACGATTTTTGTGACCTTTCCGTTTGTGGCGCGCGAGTTGATTCCGCTCATGCAGGCGCAAGGCAAAGAAGAGGAAGAGGCTGCACTGGTGCTGGGCGCCTCTGGCTGGAAAATGCTGTGGCATGTGACCCTGCCTAATGTGAAGTGGGGCCTGATTTACGGCGTGATCCTGACCAACGCACGGGCCATGGGCGAGTTTGGCGCGGTGTCTGTGGTCTCCGGCCATATCCGCGGCCTCACCAACACCATGCCTTTGCATGTTGAGATTTTGTATAACGAATATAACTACGCGGCGGCCTTTGCTGTGGCTTCATTGCTCACGCTGCTGGCCCTGGTAACCCTGATTTTGAAAACCTATGTTGAATGGCAGGCATCCCGCGATGCCGCCGCGATTGAAAAGGAAGTGACGGCTTAAGATGAGCATTACCATACAACAGATCAATAAAGGGTTTGGCCAATTTAGTGCCCTGCGCGATATCAATCTGCAAGTCCCCTCAGGCGAGCTGGTGGCCTTGCTTGGGCCTTCAGGCTGCGGCAAAACCACGCTGTTACGCATTATCGCTGGCCTGGAGACCCCGGACAGCGGTCAGGTGCTGTTTGATGGCGTAGACACCACCCACCGTGATGTGCGCGAGCGCCAGGTTGGTTTTGTGTTCCAGCATTATGCGCTGTTCCGCCATATGACCGTGTTTGAAAACGTCGCCTTTGGCCTGCGCGTGCGCCCCAAAGAAACGCGGCCGTCAGAAGCCGAGATCAAAAAACGCGTGCATGACTTGCTCAAACTGGTGCAACTCGACTGGCTGGCTGACCGCTATCCACCGCAATTGTCTGGCGGCCAGCGCCAACGGATTGCCTTGGCACGTGCCTTGGCCGTCGAGCCAAAAGTACTGTTGCTGGACGAGCCATTTGGCGCGCTAGACGCCAAAGTGCGTAAAGACCTGCGCCGCTGGCTGCGCCGCCTGCATGACGAACTGCATGTGACCAGTGTATTCGTCACGCACGACCAGGAAGAAGCCCTCGAAGTCGCCGACACCATCGTCGTCATGAATCACGGTCAGGTTGAGCAGGTCGGATCACCGCAAGCGGTGTATGATCAACCCGCCACGCCGTTTGTGTATGAGTTTTTAGGCAATGTGAACGCCTTTGAAACCCCGCAAGGCAAAGGCTTTGTACGCCCCTATGAAATTGCAGTCAGCCGTGAGGCCGACGCACAAACCATCGCTGGATCGCTCACCTACGTGCATTCTGTCGGCTCACTGGTGCGGTTGGAAATCAAGCGTGCCGACAACGAGCAATATGTGGATGTGGAGCTGGGCCGGGAGCAGTTTAATCAGTTGAGTTTTAAGCAGGGCGAGACGGTGTATTTGAAACCGACGCAATTGCGAGTGTTTTAATTTGACTTAGTAAATACAAAGGCGCAGCGATTATGGCTGCGCTTTTTTGCATTTGCGGTAATCAACGATTATTAAATGGCTGAAAGCAACTCATCGTTTGTCGAGAATGATTTCAACGCGTGGGCAACAAGTTGCCCACCCTACAAACTGCATGGCGAATGGACATCATCGTTCGCCATGCAGGTAAATCTCACTTCTCGCGTACGATAGCCCCTGAAATCACGTAGCGTTCCTTGCCATCAATAATGGTCGAATACACCTTCATGGTGTTCAGGTTGACTACCTGAGTGACGGTGATTCCAGTTTTCTCAATCCAGCTAGCAAAGTAAATCTTATCGGCTATTTTAAAGCGATCAGGGTGCTCCTTGCCGCTGGCACCTTTCTCTGACCCTTCTACGCAGGTCCATGTCATGAGTTGCGGGTCTTTGACCTCCACCCGGTAAATGCTTCCGCCATCATATTTGTAAAGAAACTGCCCAATAAATGCCTCAGCGGCATGCACTGCAGGTATCCAAGTTGCAAAGAGTAAAGAGCTGAACAAGAGAGATAGCGATTTCATGCGTACTTTCCTAAAGTGTGTTTTCTGTCAGTGTCATCGGTTAAAAATGTAAGTATAGTAGGGTGCGCAACTAGTTGCCCACGCGTCACAATACCAAAACGCTCTAACTATCCCCAACCCACTCTCTTCAAACGCTAAGCAACTTTCCCAATTTTCAGCAAAAAAACCACCTTTGAGCCGCGATGAAAAGTGGAGTAAGGCCACCCTCAATGCCCTTGCCAAATCGTGAGTATTACCCAGCCTCTTGATTGTTCTAGCGTGCGTAGGAATAAAAAAACCGCCCAAAAAACAGGCGGGTAACACAGAGAGATTTAAATCGTTTGGTATATCAGGCGTTAGTCAGGGTTATGCGGTGCAACATATGGTCGTTTACCAATAAAATTCATTTGATGTTGATTATGTTTCATCAATTTCTTTTCAGTTTGTTCCGGGTCTTCAGCCACTAAACCAGTGCCTTCCCAGGCTTGATCAGCCCCCTTGGCTGGTTTATCAAGAATTTTGTTGTAGGGACGTTTCCCGATAAAGTGATTGTGATGTGACTGGCCTACACTTTGCTCGTTATCCGGTAAGTCAGCTGCATTTACTTGCGCCACAAAGCCTAAAGCCAATATGGTTAAAAATAATTTTTTCATTTGTAATCTCCTAAATTTGTCCTAAAGCAATTGGGGCGCTTCGCTTTTCGCGTGGACCCTATGCCCTGGATTAAAAAGCGCGTTTACCAAGCATGTGCAGTTTTTGCACTTCATGAACGTTCGCACGTCCGCTGTTACCATCCACCACCAGTGTAGCGCCTACCCAGGGTTGCTCACCGTCAGCTTTGGCAACCACTGGTTGAGCATATGGACGCTTGCTCAAAAAGTGTTGCGCAGTTTGTGTTTTTTCAATCCCACCATTTTGTTCAACCGCCACTACTGGGGCAGCAACAATAAAACCACTTACTAAAGCCATTGCAGAAATAACGTTACGCATGTTTGTTCTCCTATCTGTTAGTCAATGTGATGGCAATCTGTTAAAACTTTGCTCAATCACGATGATTTGCATTATGCGCGGACTTTTTCCATAAATCGTCTATAGATATAGGTAGGTTGGTATATACCAAATAGCATACTTTGGTTGTTTTTAAGGATAGGGTAAATCAGAGCTGAGATGAGCTATTGTTTAGTCTCAACGAGGATTCGATGATCATAATAACGCTGTAGAAATAGCGTAGCTACCCGCAGCGCAAAGTGCACATCGATATCACATAAAAATCGATGCTTTAGGTAAGTGACTACTGTAAAAGGTAACTTGCTTGAGAGTTGGCGCGTTAGTGATCCGACATTGAATCAATTTTGGAGGGATTGAACGCGTGGAAAATAAGTTGCCCACGCTACTTGGCTATAAATCCCTTAAATTACTTCTCCATACACTTTTCGGCTATTAATTTCTCCAGTCTTTCCTTTTCGCGGGTGTACCCATCGAAATTGATCATCATATTTGTCATAAAAAATGGTTTTGTCTTACCCAGTAAAGCTCCACTTTCGGAATCCCAAACTTCAAATGATCCATTACATAATGTTAGAAAATACATTTCGTGTAACTGTAGAGCACACTTGATATCGTCAATAGATTCAGTTTTGAGAGCATTACCCATATCTCTTAATGGGTTGAAATGCATTAGTTTTGCTTCTAATTCCAAATGAATTATGAATTGTATGGGGAATAATTTGTTTTTTATAGAGAAATGAAACCAGCCTTTAGTAATCTCAAAGCCTTCAATATAGCAATCATCCAGCGATAAAAACCTGTTCTCTTTTCTGACTAGAACACATACAGAATCAGGTACATCCACAGAAATGGTCTTGTCTGGTAAGTTTCCAGAAATTACCATTTGAAGTAAATCGCCACCTATAAATTTCTCAAAACCCTCTATTAAATTACGGGCTGGTCGACGCATTGAGCGATTCGGATAGTAAGAAAAACTCTCTTCAATTGCTAACTCCGCTAAGGCATGCATTATCGGGATGTCGGCATATATACGCTGTATATCGTTTAGACTATCAGGGTTTACAAAAACCTCTTTCTCTGCGTGCGCGATAGCATGTCGTCCTTGATTTAGCAAATAGGTACCAATATCCGAATTATCAGATTCGAGCTCTTGAATTCTCTCTAACGCTTGGTGGTCCGTTATCCGTGATATTGCTGATGAAAACCATTTTCCTCTATCTAAACCTTTAGTATGTATCGAGGATATAACTTTGTAGAAGCTTAAGAAACTATAGAATTTATTGTTACTTGAAATGGCCTCACGGAATAATGCTAAGGCCACCATTAAACCATTTGATAGATCAGGTAAATTATCAGTCGCTAGATGATTGCCTACACTATCCATCCGCCCGCGGCATATGTTAATCGGGAAGCTTCCTCCCGCCCAAGTGCTAATCTCTAACCTTTCCCCTTCACGCCAACTTAGGATGCTTGCAAACTTCATTATTTCATTGCGAGCTTGATTACTATCTAATCTGTACTGACCGTAGTTCAGACATATCGTAGGGAGATGCTTCTCATCAGTAGGACGTAGAATAAAATCAAATCCATTACAGGGAAAAATCTGTGGCGTCTTGGGCCAGAAAATACCCGTTTCAATCCCAGCAACCATCCATTTGCCACTATGCTTAAGATTAGTTTCGGCCTCTTGATGCAAATCTCTCAAAAATTCTTTTGTCATAAACTTACTTAACTATTTGAAATGAGTCGCCTTGTCTTCAAAATCTGCAGAAGAGAGCTGATTAGCGTAGCCATGTGATACGAGTAGGGTGCGCAACTCTTTTCCCACGGGATACATTATCAAAATTATCAGTGAAACTACATTTCTACAATAAGAACGACTTTAAAGTGATGGCAAGATATTGCCTAATCCTATTAGATAGGCAGATATTTAAAATTTTTGCCGATGTGAAATCGTTTATAGACGAAAAAAGCGCAGCATCTCTGCTACGCTTTCATTATTTTTCGCAATATTAAAACCTGACATGGCCAGTTTTTGATCACCTTTAAACCTTCGCCAATGCCTGCTCCAAATCCGCAATCAAATCATCGATATGCTCAATGCCTACCGATAACCTGACCATATCTTCACTCACGCCTGCACGGGCCAGCTCTTCGGCATTGAGTTGCCTATGCGTGGTAGTGGCAGGGTGGCAAGCCAGGCTTTTGGCATCGCCGATGTTCACCAGGCGCGTGAACAGTTGCAGCGCGTCAATAAAGCGGGTGCCGCCTTCGCGACCGTCTTGTACGCCAAATGACAAAATGCCTGAGGCGTGGCCGTTGAGGTATTTTTTCACCAGTGAATGATCGGGATGGTCTGCAAGCCCGGCGTATCTGACCCATTTTACTTTGGGGTGTTGTTTCAGGTAATTTGCGACGGCCAGCGCGTTGGTGCTGTGGCGCTCGATTCTGAGGGCCAGTGTTTCCAGGCCTTGCAGAATCAAAAAGCTATTAAATGGGCTGATGGCGGCGCCGGTGTTGCGCAAGGGAACGACGCGGGCGCGGGCGATGTAGGCGGCGGGGCCTAAGGCTTCGACGTAGTTGACGCCATGGTAGCTGGGGTCGGGGGTGTTGAGGCTGGGGAAGCGCGCGGCATGTTCTGCCCATGGAAACTTGCCGCTATCGACAATGACGCCACCAATCGAGTTGCCGTGGCCACTTATGTATTTGGTCAGCGAGTGCACCACAATATCCACGCCGTGCTCAAATGGCCGCGACAGAATCGGTGTGGCGACGGTGTTATCGACAATCACTGGTACGCCATGTTTGTGTGCAGCCGCGCTAATGGCGGCGAGATCGACCACATTGCCGAGCGGGTTGCCTATGGTTTCGGCAAACACCAGCTTGGTGCGGCTATCGATGAGTTTTTCTAAAGAGGCCGGATCGCGGTAATCAAAAAACCGGACTTCTATGCCTTGCTTGGGCAAGGTGTGCGCAAAGAAGTTATAGGTGCCGCCATACAGCGTTGAGACGGACACAATATTATCGCCTGCCTCGGCAATGGTTTGAATCGCGTAGGTAATTGCGGCCATGCCAGACGCCAGTGCCAGCGCGCCTATGCCGCCTTCCAGTTGTGCCAGGCGCTCTTCTAGCACGGCGGTAGTCGGGTTCATGATACGCGTATAAATATTGCCTTGTACCTTGAGGTCAAACAGGTCCGCACCATGTTGGGTATTGTCAAAGGCGTAAGAGGTGGTTTGGTAAATGGGCACCGCAACCGCCTTGGTAGTGGGGTCCGGTTGATAGCCGCCGTGAATGGAAAGGGTTTCTTGTTTCATCGCTCAACTCCTTTATTAATTATTTGAATTTATTATATTGGTATTAAAGTATAACCCCGGTGCGCGGCCGGGGTTATATCATTTGCTTACATGCTTATAACCACGGGTGACGCGGCGGATTCACTTTGTTGAGGTAGTAGTTGCCAATGGCGTGAAACTTCCAGCGGACCGGATCATGCAGGGTATGCGTGCGTGCATTGCGCCAGTGACGGTCGAGATTGAGTTCTTCGAGCGTAGAACGCGTACCGCTGAGCTCAAACAGTTTGTTGCCGGCTAATAGCGCGATTTCGGTGGTCAATACTTTGGCTTCTGCCACTGCAATGGAGGCCGCTGCCACCGTGGTTTCGTTGGCTTCTTTCGCTGCCTGGGTCAAGGCATCGGCGGCGCGGTCTAGCAAGGCTTCTGCTGCGTGCAAGCGCAATTCCAGGTCGCCAATTTGCTGGATGGTGTAGGGGTCATCGCTGGCATGCTGGATATCCTTGGCATCTATCCATGGCCGCGCGGACTGTTTTACGTAGTCCAGCGTCGCGGCTATGGTGCCTGCGGCAATGCCTGCATCGACGGCTGCCTGAATAAACTGCGAGCTGGGTCCGGCGATGGTCGGGCGGGCAAAGGCTTGGTAAATCGGCACCACATGTTCTGCAGGCACTTGTACGGCTTCAATCACCACGGTTCCGCTGGCGGTGGTGCGTTGACCAAAGCTGGACCAGTCATTGATCACTGTCAGCCCAGGGGTACCTTGTTTGGCTAGCGCCAAGTACGGCAGACCTTCTTCTGTGGCCGCCACAATCGGAATCCAGTGGGCAAGCAAGGCGCCAGTGGCAAAAAACTTGGTGCCATTGACGACAAAACCTTCGCCATGCGGGGTGATGCGGGTGGCAAACTCGACCACCGTGCGGCTGCCTTTTTCTGAGAAGGCATTGCCAAAGCGAGCGCCTTTGAGCACCAGCTCAAAAAAGAACTGCTTCTGGCTCTCGCTGGCATCCAGGATCAGATGCTCGATAATGACAAAATGGTTTTGCGGTAATTGGCCCAGTGAAGGATCCGCCACAGAAATAATTTTTATCACTTCGCCCAAGGTGCGATAAGAGACGCCCGCGCCGCCGTAGGCTTTGGGGATGGTGATAGCCCACAGGCCGCTTTGCGAATATGCGTCCAGTTCGGCCACTGGTAAACGGCGCTCTCGGTCGCGCGCAGAGGCTTCCTTGGCAAAGGTCTCTGCTAACTGTTTTGCAACGGCAATCGCCTCTTCGTCACTGCGAATGCGGTGTGCCGCCGGGAGAGTGTCTAATGCTGGTATGGCAAATGTATTGGATTGACTCATGAGGTTTCCTTTCACGGGAGATTAAAAGCGATAGCCGACAGTAAGGCTGTAAACCGTGGGGTTGATCTCAACTTTGCCAACATTGGCGCCATTGATTTCTGTGCGCGTATCAATGCGTGCATAGCGGATATCCCCGCCCACAGACCAATGCTGGTCAATGGCAACATCTACCCCCGCTTGCACTGCAGGCCCCCAGGAGCTGCCGAGTGACAGTTTGGCGCCGTTATCTAGTTTTTCATCAAGAAAACGTGTGTAGTTGATGCCGAGCCCAACAAATGGCCGTATGGTCGCTTCTGGCCGGAAGTGGTATTGCAGGCTGAGGATGGGCGGCAAATGTTTGGTAGAGCCAGCACGCTCGCCATTGACGTTGATCTGGTGCTTGAAGGCGAGTCCGCCCAACAGATCGATTGCCCAGTGCGGCGTCAAGTAATAGCCAATATTGAAGGTCGGGCCGGTTTGACTATCCACCGTCACAGCAGCGGTGTTTTGGATAATACGGCCATTGTGGGATTGAGGATCAATCAATGAAATCCCCGCACGTAATTGCCATGGCGACAGGTCTGTGTCCGCGTGCACGGTGGCAGTAATCATCGACAGAGAGAGGCCGATGGCGATCAAAGGGGAATGGGTAAAGAATGGAAATGCATGTTTCAAGATAAAACTCCTTCTGGTTTTCAAGTCGGCTGTCATGCAGGTACTGCACCACTCGTACGTCAAGAAGGTGACCTAGCTTAACGATCCTTTGCAGAAATTGTGCCAGGGTAATATTTTATTAAAAACAAAGACTTATAATTTTTTTGCGTATGGATGACGTGCTTTTTGAAAAGCAGCTTGCTGTCAGCGTGCCCTGGCAAAGGCAGGCCGCATGCGGATTGAATAAGCGTTTAAGACTGAAACCGGCGTTGCCGGGATCGGCAAATGCTGGGAAGAAGGGCGGTAGATAGGGGGGCGATGAAGGGGGTTGCCTTTAAGCAGGTAAATCTGGCAGTAAATGCCCCAACTTGTTGACCTTGGTTTGCAGGTACTTCAGATTGTCAGGCGTAGGCGGCGTGAGCAATGGCACTTGCTGCGCAACGCTGATGCCTAGCGATTGCAAGGCCGTGCGTTTTTCCTGATTATTGGAAAGTAGCTGGATCGTGTTGATCTCAAAGTATTGCAACATCTCAGCGGCCACTTCGTAGGTGCGGGCATCCACCGGCAGCCCGAGGGCGATATTGGCCTCTACGGTATCCAGGCCTTGGTCTTGCAGCGCATAGGCGCGCATTTTGTTATTGAGACCAATGCCGCGGCCTTCATGGTTTTTTAAATACAGGATCAGGCCCAGGCCGGTTTGCTGGATCAGGCGTTGCGCGTGGTGCAACTGTTCACCACAATCACAACGTGTTGAGCCAAACACATCGCCGGTTAAACATTCGGAATGCACCCTGACCAGCGGCGACTGCGCGCCTTGCAGGTTGCCGCAGGCCAGCGCAACATGTTCGAGGCCATTGCGGCTATCGGTAAAGACATGGATATCAAACTCGCCAAACTGGGTAGGTAAGCGGGCGGTGGAGCTGTGAGATAAAAATTGCATGATGCGTTGGGCGTTGGAGATGTGTGCCAAATCAATATTGTAGCTGCAACCGGCTTTTTAAAGGGCCGGTTTTGAAATAATCCATCGTCTACGGCCATGCAGCCAGGTCATGGCCCAATTTAAGCTTGGTTTAAGATGAATGCTGTTAAACTTTTGGGCATAGTCTCTGTTGCAGGAGTTGGATAAGCATGGTTGGGATGTCCCGTCGCGCCAGGAGAGTACTTCTTGCGCTTTTGATCATGAGCACTACATTAGCCTGCTTGCCGCAGGCAGATTCAGGGGAAAGCCCTGACAATGCCGGCCGATTGTCTGCCAAAGGTGAAATTCTGAGCCTGGAAAAAATCTCTCAAAAAGCCAGAGCTTACAAACCCGGTGAAATTCTCGAGGTTGAGCTGGAGAAGAAACATGGCCGCTACGTGTATGAGATCGACATACTGGATGCGGGTAGCCAGGTGTGGGAGCTGAAACTGGACGCCAAGACCGGGCAGCTGCTAAAAATGGAGCAGGACGACTGATGCGGTTGCTATTAGTAGAAGATGATGCTTTGTTGGGCGCACAGCTGCAGCTGTCACTTGCACAGGCGGGCTACGCTTGCGATTGGTTGCAAGCGGGTGTTGAAGCCGCGATACAGGGCAGCCTGGAACCTTATGATCTGGCGATTCTGGATTTGGGCTTGCCGGACCGTCCGGGCATGGACATTCTGGCCGAGTGGCGGCGCAAGGGGCTGGCGTTGCCGGTGATTGTCCTGACCGCGCGTAGCAGCTGGCAGGAGAAAGTCGAAGCCTTTCATGTGGGCGCCGATGACTATGTGACCAAGCCCTTTCACTTGCAGGAGCTACTGGCCAGATTGGCGGCCGTGCATAAACGCACGGTGGGGGTGGTCAGTGGTGAGTTGGTGGTGGACGATCTGCGTTTGGATGAGCAAACGCAAACGGTGTGGCAAGCGCAGCGCGCGCACGTGTTGACGGGCACCGAGTTCAGGCTGTTACGGTATTTAATGCTGCATCCCGGGCGTATTTTTTCTAAAACCGAGCTCACCGAACACGTGTACGCCTATGATGCAGACAAGGACAGTAATGTGATCGAAGTCTATGTGAACCGCTTGCGGCACAAGATCGGCGCTGACCGTATCCAGACCCGGCGTGGACAGGGCTATGTGTTGATCGTGCAGGCAGCATGAAGTCTTTACGCACGCAATTGTCGCTAGGGTTGACGCTCAGTCTGGTGGGGCTGCTGACGCTGCAATGGGCGGTGGTGACGTTTACCATAGACCACCTGATCCAGTCGCAGATGACGGCGCGCATGCAGCAGGAAGCAGAAGGGGTGCTCGCGGGTGTTACAGTCAATGCGCACGGGCAATTGGTCTTGGCACCGCATGTGATGACGGCGGCATACCAGCGTCCTTTTTCCGGGCGTTATTTTATTGTGATGCTGGACCAGTCTAAAACCCAATCCCGCTCGTGGTGGGATGTGAACTTGCCGGTGAGCGCGCTCAAGGTGGGTGAAGAGCGGGTCATGCACGTCACTGGCCCTGAGTCGCAGCCACTGTTGTTATTGGGGCATGGCTACCGCAAGCAGCAGCGAACCATCACGATTTATATCGCCGAGAGTCTTGTCGAGTTGCAGCAAAGTTTGCGCATGTTTCATTGGCTGTATGGCGTGTTTTCCTTGCTGGGGTTACTGGCACTGCTCGCCTTGCAGCGCTGGATTGTGGTGAATACGCTTCATCCCTTACAGCAGATCAAGGAAAGCCTGGCAAAAGTGGCCAGTGGCGAGCTGCAGCAGATGAATGCCAGCGGTCCGGCCGAAGTCATGCCGCTCATCCATGAGTTTAACCGTATCCTCAAAAGTGCCAGCCAGAAAACCCGGCGCTCGCGGCTGGCTATCGGCAATCTGGCCCATGGGCTTAAAACCCGACTCGCGCAGTTACAGTTGTTGTCAGGGGACGCCTCACTAGAGAGTGATGCCCAGTGGCGGCACATGGTACAAAGCTGCGCCGACGAAATTTATCAGGATGTGGAGCGCGAATTAAAACGGGCGCGCTTGATGGGCGATGCCTATACCAGCCAAACCACGGACCTCGAACTGGTGCTACCCACGCTGGTGGCGACCCTGCAAAAAATCTATAGCGAAAAGACCGTAGGATTTGCCTGGCAGCACGACGGTCAGCCGCGCGTGATGATAGATCGCGAAGACATGCTGGAACTACTTGGGAATGTGCTGGATAACGCGTTTAAATGGTGCCGCAGCCAGGTTCAGTTAAATATCTCGGTGCAGGCGGAGATACACATCATTGTTGAAGACGATGGGCCCGGTAGCCAGGCTTCAGAACTGGCGGCCTTGCTGCAACGTGGCATGCGTATGGACGAATCCAAGCCGGGCAGCGGATTGGGTCTGGCCATCGTGCAGGATATTGTGCAGCATTATCAGGGCAGCATCGTACTCGACCATTCGCCTCGGCTGGGCGGACTGCGGGTGACATTCACGCTCAGGCCCGGCGTGCAGGCCTAAGCGCTTGAGTCGGTCCGTTAAAACCAGTCGCGGTTGAGGCTATTCACTTTGCCAGTCTTGGCATCCAGCGTGACTTCCCACTCTTTGCCCTTGGCATCGACGATTTCCACTTCGTAGTCCCAGCCATCTCTAAATTTGCGGCGTTCCAGCTCTATCTCCTTTACCACGCCAGGTTTGGCTGCCAGGGCTTTGGTCTGTGCCTCCTGTTGAGAAATCAGGCCGAACGCTTTTACCATTTGTTCCATTTTCTGCATATCGTCTTCATCGTCGTCGTCAGCCCAAGCTGGCTGCAACAAGCTGCTGGCAATTAGCAGGCTACTCAATACATAAGGCAGTATTTTGTTCATTTGGGGCTCCTTGTTTCACAATGAACCGTCAAGATACCTGCGCAGCCTTAACTCAAGCTGAAAAGCCCTTTATTCAAGAAGTCTTTTTTAATTCATATTTTTTTAATATTTGCAAGGCTGTTGTAAGGGATTGTGTGCAGAATGACACTTACAGAATCCGTTGAGCCTCATTTGTTAAGCAAGACGGCCCTCGTAACCACTTAAAGACAGGAGTTTCAAATGAATATTTCTAAATCATTGGTTGTTGTGGGTATGGCATTATTCACTGTTGCAGGAACTGCATTAGCGGATCAGAGCATCCCTGTTCAGCAACAAAACTTTGGTAAACGCCCATTAACAGTAAATGCGACTGCTGAAAAATCAGAACAGGCTTGGGAAGGCACCGGCTTGAAGGTAACTGATCCGGCACAAAGCGTTGCACAGCATCAGCGTCAATTATTAAATCTGCGCTTTGCCAGCAAACGCGCTTATCAATAAGGGTGCTTACTGATAGCCCGGCAATTGCAAATCAGGTTGATGTTGCTTGAGCTGGGTGAATAACCAGCGCGTCTCCAGCAGAATCCAGACGCGTAACATGGCCTCCATGGGGTCAAAAGGTTTGGTTAAAAAATCTTTTGCCCCCAGGGCCAGCGCCCGTCTACGGGTGGCGATGGTCGCATCCGCAGTCAGTACCAGCACCGGCAAGTATTCATTGTGGCCGACATGGTGCGAGAGCTGGTCGAGCACGGCAAACCCGTCCAGTACCGGCATCATCAAATCCAGCAAGATTAAATCAGGTTGAAAGGCGTTGACCAGATCCATGGTCTTGGTCGGGTCTGTGGTGCTGATCACCTGCTCAAACCCTTCTTTGGTCAGCAGCTCTTCGAGTAAGCGTAAGTTGGCTTCAGCATCATCAATAATCAGAATTTTGGACGCACGCAGTTGTTCTATGTTCATGAGGCATACTCTGGTAATAATTTAAGCAATAGCTGGTTGAAACTGGCTACGTTTAATGGCTTGGTAAAATAATGCGTAATGCCCAGCTGACTCAGGCGCTCCCTGGTTTCCGGCAAGGCATCCGCACTTAACACGACGATGGGCATGGACTGCAAGGACTGCCGCTCGGCCTGTATGTGCTGAATCAGTCTCTCCCCCGAACCGTCTGGCAAATTGAGATCCAGCAATAGCAAATCTGGCTGCATATCCCTTAACCAAACCATGCTTTCCTGCAGGTTGGCAGCCAGATGCAGCTTGAGGTGACGATGCTTGCTTACAATCGCTTCAATCAGGGCCTGGTTACTCGGGTTGTCTTCCACGTACAAAATAGGCCGTTTGCCGGTGGAAGGGGTGGTGACCGGCTGCACAGGCGCGCCTGGCTCCACCGGCGCAGACACATGCATGGGCTTGGGGTGTGCATTAGGCTGTGCCGGCAGGCTGATCCAGAATAGGCTTTTATCTTCAGCGACCCCGATTTGCCCACCCATGGCGTCCATCAGTTGTTTACTGAGCACCAGCCCCAAGCCGGTGCCTTCCGTCACGGTACGTTCGGCGCCAAGGCGGTCAAATGGCGTAAACAGCCGGGAGCGCATCGCGAGCGGAATGCCTTTGCCCGCATCCTCGACCTCTACGCGTACCTGACCATGCTTGGGGTAGGCCCTGAGCTTGACCACACTGTTTTCGGGGCCATATTTCAAGGCATTCGACAGCAGGTTAAGTACCACTTGCAGCAGCCGCTGACGGTCTGCCTGTACGGCCAGGTCTGCTGCAAACTCGGTTTGGATCGTCATATCACGCACCTTTTCCAAGGGCTTGAGGTAGTGGTAAGCCTCTTCTAGCAGTCCATTCACCGAGACGTGTTCCAGCGCCATGTCGATATCGCCACTTTCAATCCGTGAGATGTCCAGCACCTCGTTAATCAGCTTTAACAGATGCTGGCCCGCATTATGAATCAAGGTTGCGCTGTCTTTTTGTCGCCCCTCGGGCAAGTCATTTTCCAGTATCTGGGCAAAGCCTAAAATGGCATTGAGTGGCGTACGCAACTCATGACTGGTGCGCGACAAGAAATTACTTTTTGCGGCACTGGCTTCTTCGGCTTCTACCCGTGCCAAATGTGCCTCCTGTGCACTTTTGGTCAGCAATTGTGAGGCATGCTCCAACTCACTGGTCAGCTCACCGAGCTCGTCGCGGCTAATGCTGGGCAATGCCAGCGGTTCGCCTTTGACCAGATGGGTGGCACTGTCACGGATGGTCCGCACCCTGGCGACGATGGTCTGGCTGAAAAGCCAGACACCAATCAGGGAGCCTGCTACCCCGGCGATGACCGCCATCAGCGTAATGCGCAAATTGCGTTTGCGTTCAAAAATCACTTCTTTCTTGTCTTGCTCGACGATGGCTGATTCGCGCGCGCTCATCTGATTCAAATGGTTGCGCAATTGATTCAAGGCTTTGCCTTGTGAGGAAAACTTTGTAATCAGCGCCTGGTCGGCTTCCTGTGCTCGGTGACTGGCCATCACGGCCAGGTCTTCGAGGTTTTGGGCGACCAGCGGGTGAATGACATCGAGCAGGTGTTGTTGCGAGGCATCGTCCAGATTGGTTTCGAGTGAGTGCAGCAAATGCGGCATACTTTGCTTGGCACTTTCGTAGCCAGTCAGAAATTGCCGGTTACCCGTCAGTAAAAAGTCTCTTACGCCCGTGGAGGCTTCCAGCAACAAGGTTTGCAGGGTCTGGATATCCTGCTGGATTTGCAAGGCATTCTGCACCCGTCTTTCGAGCAGGGCTGCTTGCTGTTCACTCTCGAAAATCAGCGCCAGTGACGCCAGTAAGACTGTGAGCGGCAAGGCATTGAGCACGATCCCCTTGGTGGTGAGCGATAAATCCTGCCACAGCCGGTTCATGCGGTTGCTGAATTGGTGTAGGCCTGCCACGATCCACTGCATGTTTATAGCCCGTCGCTGCTAAAACCGGCTTCAACCGCCTTGACTGCCGCTTGTGTGCGGTCCCGCAAGTCCAGTTTGCTTAAAATACGTTCTACATGAATCTTGATCGTGCCCGGTGAAATGCCCAGCTTTTGCGCCAGGATGGCATTGCTGGCGCCGGAGGGCAACAAGGCAAAGACCTCGCGTTCGCGCGGGGTCAGTTTTTGCAGCACGCTGTCATCAATGCTAGTGGCAGTGCGGGTGGATTGTTGCAGGGCAAATCCAATCAATCCGCACAGGCTATGCAATAGCTGCAGATTGGCGGGGCTAAGTGGATTGCTGGTCATGAGTGCCAGCAGGCCAACCGCCCGCTGCTGGACGGCAATCGGCAGATGATAGCAATGCAAGGTGGGTGCTGTGCCTGCGGCTGGCTGCAGCGTCCACAAGCTGGCGACATATTGAGTATGCACTTCAAACGTGATTGGTTCTTTGAGCCATAGCGCCAGCGCACCCAGCATGGGGATACGCGCGCCCACCGGATAGGTATTGCCTCTTTGTGCCAGAATTTTGAGCGCCCCGGCATGCTGCTGGCTGATCAGAGCATGCGGCGCACCAAATTGTCCGCTTAATTCATCCAGTACCCATTGCAGCAGGCTCTCTGACCAGCCATGACTGAATAATTGCTGCCCGAGCTTTTCAAACAGGCGCTCATGCGCGATTTGCACCTGATTTTGTTTGAGGGCGTTGCGCAGGGCAAATGCACTTTCCGTGGCAGGCGCATTTGCAGTATTGGGTATGGGTGAGTGAGCACTGTCGTTAGGCATATGCCATTTAGTATATACCGAACTCCGTATATTGGTTGATTTTTTATTGTCAGGACCCGTGCACAATGCTCAATCGGTTTATCAGACAACGCATCGTGGTGCAGGGGATACCCGGCGTCATTGAGATGAATCAGTGACACGAAAAGGATAAACAATGAAAAAATTATGGTTGGCAGTCATCGCTGCATTTGGTTTAATGGGTTCAGTCCATGCGGATGATGTTGATCAGGCGCAAGCGGTCAAGCAACAGCATCATCACAACTTTTTGAGCAAACGGCCTTATGCAAAAGTGCCAGTTGCCAAACAGGATGCTGATGGAAAATGGATTGGCGCAGGCATCGTGACTGACAAGCCTGAGAAGGGCTTTGACAAGCACCAGCAAATGCAACTGCATTTTATCGGCAGGCGTCCTTACACTGCGCCCATGGCTGACTAAGGCGGCACTGAACAAGATCGGGTGGGAACAGGTCAGCGATGGCCGTATTCCCTCCGTTGCACACTGGTGATCGCACATCCCGCATACAGGCGGGGCTAGTATTTGAAAAAATGATGATAAAAACGAATAAATTAAAAGAGGACTGATACACCATGTCAACCGATACTCAACGGTCAGGGCCGTTGTCATTGTTAGCGCATTTGAACCGCGACCTGCCGGCTTCGATTGTCGTCTTTTTTGTCGCCTTGCCCCTGTGCCTGGGCATTGCACTGGCTTCTGGCGCCCCCTTGTTTTCCGGTGTGATTGCCGGGATTATCGGTGGCATTGTGGTTGGCCTCGCCAGTGGTTCGCAACTGGGGGTGAGTGGACCCGCGGCCGGCCTGGCGGTGATTGTGCTGGCCGCCATCAGCAACCTGGGTTCTTATGAGGCATTTCTCGCTGCGGTCGTACTGGCCGGGGTGTTCCAGTTTTTGCTGGGGCAGTTTAAAGCCGGCTTCATTGCTTATTTTGTGCCATCTTCAGTGATTAAAGGCATGCTAACCGGCATCGGCTTGCTGATTATCCTCAAGCAGATTCCACATGCCTTTGGCTATGATGCGGACTTTGAAGGAGACGAAGCCTTTGAGGAGGCAGGGGGTCACAACACATTTAGTGATATTTTGCAGGCCTGGGATTTATTGACGCCAGGCGCCATTCTAATTGCCGCTGTTTCCTTTGCCATCCTGATTTTTTGGGATGTCTATTTGAGTAAAAAACATCGTGTGTTTCAAGTGCTGCAAGGGCCGATTGTGGTGGTGTTAACCGGTATCGCGCTCAACTGGGCGTTTATGCATGAATGGCTGGACTTTAAACTGGCGGCTGACCAGATTGTGAGCTTGCCCGTTGCCAGCAGTCTCGGCGACTTCGCCAGTTTTTTCACCCACCCGGATTTTAGTCAGATGGCTCAGCCTTTGGTGATCAAAACCGCATTGGTGATGGCGATTGTGGCCAGCCTGGAAACCCTGCTGTGTGTGGAGGCGACTGACAAACTAGACCCGCACAAGCGTGTGACACCGACCAACCGTGAGCTCAAGGCGCAGGGGTTAGGCAATGTTCTGTCTGGCCTGATTGGCGGTTTACCCATCACACAGGTGATCGTGCGTAGCAGTGCAAACATTACCTTTGGTGCACACACAAAAATGTCAGCGATACTGCATGGTTTTTGGTTACTGTTGAGTGCCATCACCATCGCCAGCCTGTTGAATATGATTCCGCTGGCCAGCCTGGCAACCATTCTGATTATGGTCGGCTATAAGCTGGCCAAACCCAGCCTGTTTAAGCAGATGTATGCCTTGGGCTGGGAACAGTTTGTGCCTTTTGTGGTAACGATTGCCGCGATTGTGTTGACTGACTTGCTGACCGGCATCGGCTTGGGCCTGGTGGTGGCTATTTTCTTCACCTTGCACCATAGCTATCGTAATTCGCATTACATCAAGCAAACGCGCTCGAACGAAGAGGGCCGCGAAGTGTATCATCTCGTTTTGGCCGAAGAGGTATCGTTTTTTAATAAAGCGAGCATCCTCGAAGTCCTGGCATCCATCCCGCGCAATAGCAAGGTGGTGATTGATTGCACCAATAGCAAATCTATCGCCTATGATGTGGTGGAGTTTATTCAAGACTACCAGCAACAGGCCAAACTGAAAAATATTGAGGTTGAAACCATCCAGTTTAACCCGCCCAAATTTATGCTTGGCCATTAAGATTTTGGCTGATCAATAATAAAAAACTGATTATTAAGGATAGATTGATATGTACAAACATCCCTTGCTCGACCGTGACAAAATGACCCCGCGCGAAGCGCTGGAGATTCTGGTCGAAGGCAACCACCGATTTACCAGTGATCTCGAGCAGGACAAGGACTTCAAAAGCCTGATTCAAATCACCAAAGATAAGCAACACCCGTTTGCTTCATTCCTCAGTTGCAGTGACTCCCGAGCACCGGTGGAGTTGTTGTTTGATCAGGCGCTGGGCGATGTGTTCAGTGTGCGTCTGGCAGGCAATATTGCCTCGGATAAAGCGATTGGCAGTCTTGAATTCGCCAGTAAATACCTCGGCAGCAAACTGATTGTGGTCATGGGCCATAGCTCTTGCGGCGCAGTCAAAGCGGCTTGTGACGATTTTAAAGACGGGCATATTGGTGAGATTATCAATCTGATCAAACCCTCTATCCGTCACGAAAAAACAGTCTCAGACCCGGCGCAGCGTAATTCCAAGAATGGCGACTTCGTGGAAAAGATTTGTGCACTCAATGTGAAATATCAAATCGATACCATCATCCGCTGCAGTGATATTGTCGATGATATGCTGCAAAGCAAGCAAATCGGTATTGTTGGCGCGGTTTATGATATCTCGAATGGCAAAGTTGACTTTCTCGAAGAGACGTATATTGGCTAGTGGCTGGTCTGGTACAAACAAAAAGCCGATGCATGCATCGGCTTTTTTTGTGGGAGCACAGGACTCAGGCGCCTAGTGGTTACCCTCTTTGGCCAGATTGATGCTGTATTTCGGAATCTCAACCGTGACATCCTGATCCTGCAACACGGCCTGGCAGGACAAGCGTGAATGCGGTTGCAGGCCCCAGGCACGGTCCAGCATGTCTTCTTCATCTTCTTCGATCTCGTTCAAGCTGTTAAAGCCTGCACGCACAATGACATGGCAGGTGGTACAGGCACACACGCCGCCACAGGCATTATCAATGTCTATGTCGTGCTTCAACAAGGCGTCGCAAATCGAAGTCCCTGAGGCTGCTTCAATCACGGTGCCTTCCGGGCACAGTTCAGCGTGGGGAAGTATGGTAATTTTAGGCATATCAGAGTTCCAGTGAATCCAGGTTTTTACCGGCCAGCGCTTTTTTGACAGACGCATCCATGCGTCTGGCGGCAAAGGTTTCGGTGGCATGGTTGAGGGTTTCGGTCGCTTGCTTGATGGCTTGGCTATCGTGTTCATTACACAGGGCACGTAACGCCTGCATAGACGCTTCTATCTGCGCACGCTCCGCCGTATCGAGCAAGGTATCGCCACTCTCTGCGAGGGCGGCTTCAATCGCTTCAATCAGGCGCTGGGCATCGACTATCGCTTCACGCAGCATGCGCGCCTGTTTGTCTGCTTCGGCGGCGCCAAACGAGTCTTTGAGCATACTGGTGATTTGTTCTTCGTTGAGGCCATAAGACGGCTTGACGGTGACATTGGACTCGACGCCACTGGTCTGTTCGCGCGCGGAGACCGAGAGCAGGCCATCGGCATCAATCTGAAAGGTGACGCGGATACGGGCAGCCCCGGCCGCCATGGGCGGAATGCCACGCAGTTCAAAGCGTGCCAGTGAACGGCAGTCGCTGACCAGCTCGCGCTCGCCTTGTACAACGTGAATCGCCATCGCCGTTTGGCCGTCTTTATAGGTGGTGAAATCCTGGGCACGTGCAATCGGCAAGGTCGAGTTGCGCGGAATGACTTTTTCAACCAGCCCACCCATGGTTTCCAGTCCCAAGGAGAGCGGCGTCACATCCAGCAGCAATAAATCATCGCCACTACGGTTGCCAGCGAGAATGTTGGCCTGAATGGCAGCCCCCAGGGCCACCACTTTGTCCGGGTCCAGATTGGTTAACGGTTCTTGCTGAAAAAAAGCTTGTACGGCATGACGGATATGCGGCATGCGCGTCGCGCCGCCGACCAGTACCACGCCCTTGATTTCATCGATGGCCAGCCCGGCATCGCGCATGGCTTTGCGGGTAGGGCTCAGGGTTTTATTGACCAGATGTTCGGTCAGAGCAACAAACTGGCTCACGCTCAGGGTTTCATCCACCAATGCACCATTACTGAGTTTGCAGACAATATTGGCTTCATGGTTATCGGTCAGCCATTCTTTGGCCTGGCGCGCTTTGGTCAGCAACAGGCGCGTGTCTTCTTCGGTTAACGGTTTGAAGTCTGCCGTTTTGCTACGCACCTGATCAAGCACCCAGCAGTAAATCCGGTGGTCAAAATCATCGCCGCCCAGGGCAGAGTCGCCATTGGTTGACAGGACTTCAAACACCCCTTTGCTCAAGCGCAGGATGGAAATATCAAATGTACCGCCCCCCAGGTCATAAATCACATAGACGCCTTCTGCCGCGTTATCCAGGCCGTAGGCAACGGCGGCGGCCGTCGGTTCATTGAGCAGGCGCAAGACATGCAAGCCTGCCAGTCGGGCCGCGTCTTTGGTCGCCTGGCGTTGCGCATCATCAAAATAGGCGGGCACGGTAATGACTGCACCCGTGAGTTCACCGCCCAGCGCCTTTTCAGCGCGCACTTTCAGTGTCTTTAAAATCTCGGCAGAAATCTCGATCGGGCTTTTGAGACCGGCACGGGTTTTCAGCTCCAGTATGCCGTGTGAGCTGTCGTTCTCGACAAAATGGTAGGGGATATGTGCGCGGTCGGTGATGTCGTGCAAGGCCCGGCCCATAAACCGTTTGACCGAAACAATGGTATTCACCGGGTCCTGGCTTTGTGCCGCTTGCGCCTCATGGCCGACGACGACAGCCTCTTCGAGGTAACGTACCACAGAAGGTAACAAGGCATGCCCGTGTTCATCGTGCAACACGGTGCTCATGCCGCTACGCACGGTCGCCACCAGCGAGTTGGTGGTGCCCAGGTCTATACCCACCGCCAGTTTGTGCTGGTGTGGGGCTGGGGAAAAACCTGGTTCTGAAATCTGTAATAGGGCCATGAAATTCTAATCTTCCAACTGGGCGATGATCTGGTGGATATCCTCAGTCACTTTGTCAATAAAACGCATTTTACGCACGGTCATCGCCGCCGCTTGCGGGGCATCAGCCAGCTCGGTGTTCACCTGTTGCTGCAAGTCTTTGGCCGCCAGATGCATTTCTGACAGCAAGCGTTCCAGTGCTGGAATGTCTTTGCCAAACTTGGCGTCTTCCATCGCCTCGCGCCACTCCATTTGTGACATCAGAAAATCCGCGGGCATGGCGGTATTCTGTTCCTCATCGGTAGCAATGCCCTGCAGTTGCAGCAGATAACGGGCACGGGCGGTCGGCTGCTTCAAGGTTTGATAGGCCTCGTTGGCCAAGGTGGCCATCTGCATGGATTGCATGCGTTCAGCAGGGGAGGCGTTCACAAACTTGTCAGGATGCACTTCAGCTTGCAGTTTGCGGTAGTGCGCATCGAGTGTGGCCAGATCAATTTCAAATTGGGCTGGCAGCTGAAACAGCGAGAAATGGTTTTGCATAAAGTCATCAGCCGCAGAAAACGAAGGTTATCTGCGGCAACAATTAAACCGTAAAAGACTCACCACAACCACACTCGTCCTTGACGTTGGGGTTGTTGAACTTAAAGCCTTCATTGAGGCCTTCTTTGGCAAAGTCGAGCTCTGTGCCATCGATGTAGACCAGACTCTTTGGGTCTACAATCACTTTAATGCCATGGCTTTCAAACGTCGTATCCTCTGGCTGCAGATCATCCACAAACTCCAGCGTGTAAGCCATGCCCGAGCACCCTGTGGTTTTGACGCCGAGGCGCAAGCCTATGCCTTTGCCACGGTTCGCCAGAAACTTTTCAACACGTTGGGCCGCGGCTTCTGTCAGGGTAATCGCCATATTACGCGCCTTGCTTGGATTTCAAATCGGCAATCGCGGATTTTATCGCATCTTCGGCCAGCACTGAGCAGTGAATTTTCACTGGCGGTAACGCCAACTCTTCCGCAATGGCAGAGTTCTTGATCTCTTGCGCCTGATCCAGAGTTTTGCCCTTGAGCCATTCTGTCACCAGTGAGCTCGAGGCAATGGCAGAGCCACAGCCATAGGTCTTGAATTTGGCGTCTTCAATCACGCCCGCATCATTGACCTTGATCTGCAATTTCATCACGTCGCCGCAAGCGGGCGCACCGACCATACCGGTGCCGACATTCGGGTCGTTTTTGTCCATAGAACCCACATTACGTGGATTTTCGTAGTGGTCTAATACTTTATCTGAGTAAGCCATATGATTGCTCCTATCAATTAAAACGTCACATAAAGATTATGTTCATGTTTTAATTTAAAAAATAATTCTTTAATGAATAAAAATTGCAGATTTCATTGTCTGGCAAGGCGGAGGCATGCGCCGTTTAGTCTAATCTAAACAAGCATGTCGACAACGCCGCCAGGCGATGAAAGATCAATTTTTTAATGCTCTGCCCATTCAACTTTGGACAAATCAATCCCATCCTTGAACATCTCCCATAATGGGGACAGTTCACGCAGTTTTCCAATTTTGCTCTTCAACAAATCTATTGTGTAATCCACATCGGCTTCGGTGGTAAAGCGGCCAATGCTGAAACGGATGGAGCTGTGAGCCAACTCGTCAGAGCGGCCCAAGGCGCGCAAGACATAGCTTGGTTCCAGGCTGGCCGAGGTACAGGCAGAGCCGGAGGAGACGGCGATATCCTTGATTGCCATAATCAGCGATTCACCTTCTACAAAGTTGAAGCTCACATTCAGATTGTGGGGGACGCGGTGATCCAGATCCCCATTGACGTAAGTCTCTTCAATTTGCAGCAAGCCGTTGAGTAGACGGTCACGCAACATACGGATACGCTCGTTTTCGCTCGCCATTTCTTCACGCGCAATGCGGAAAGCCTCGCCCATGCCCACGATTTGGTGGGTGGCCAGCGTCCCGGAACGCATGCCACGCTCGTGACCGCCGCCATGCATCTGCGCTTCAATGCGGATGCGTGGTTTACGGCGGACATACAAGGCACCAATCCCTTTAGGGCCATAGGTTTTGTGCGCAGAAAAGCTCATCAAATCTACAGGCAGTTTTTCCAGGTCTATCGTTACTTTGCCGGTGGCTTGTGCGGCATCCACATGAAAGATCACGTTATTGGCACGGCAGAGATTGCCCAGCGCTTCGATATCCTGAATCACGCCGATTTCGTTGTTCACCAGCATGATGGACGCCAACACGGTGTCAGGGCGAATGGCTGCCTTGAATTTTTCCAGTGAAATCAGGCCGTCGGCTTCTGGTTGCAAATACGTGGCTTCATAGCCCTCGCGCTCCAGTTCACGCACGGTGTCCAGCACCGCTTTGTGCTCGGTGGCCGAGGTAATGATGTGTTTGCCTTTGCTGGCAGCATAAAAATGCGCAGCGCCTTTAATCGCCAGGTTGTTGGACTCGGTCGCGCCTGAAGTCCAGACGATTTCGCGTGGATCAGCATTCACCAGTTTGGCAACTTCTTCACGTGCATGCTCAACCGCCTGCTCGGCTGTCCAGCCGTAAGGATGGCTACGCGAGGCCGGGTTACCAAAATCCTCGGTCAGGTAAGGGATCATCTTTTGTGCAACACGAGGATCCACAGGGGTGGTCGCAGAATAATCCAGATAGATCGGCTTTCTTTCAGACATATTTCAATGCTCTTTCCATAAAATACTTATGCCGCGATGGCACTTAACCCTTTGAGACGCTGCACTTCTTTCTGCAACGCGGCTAAAAATTCGCTGATTTCTTTGGCGGTATTACTGTCGCTCAAACTCACGCGTACCGCACCGCGCGCAAGGTCAGGTTCTATCCCCATGGCCAGCAGGACATGACTGGGCTCAGTACTGTCACTGGAGCAGGCGGAGCCGCTGGCGACAGCAAATCCGGCTTTATCCAGCGCGGTGACCAAGGTCTCACCCTCAATATTGGGGATGGCAAAAAAACTCGTATTGGGCAGACGTGTTGCATTCGCTGCAAAGATCACCGCGCCCAGACGCTGTAACCCGGCCTCAAGCTGAGACCGCAAGGCTTGGGTCGCCTGGCTGCGGCTTTGCAGCGTTTGCATGGCAAGCTGGCAGGCGCGGGCAAAGCCTACAATGCAGGCGACATTCTCGGTGCCGCTACGCAAGCCTTTTTCTTGTCCCCCGCCGTGTAGCAAAGGGGCAATGTCCACCCGTTTGTCCAGAATCAGTGCACCGACGCCAACCGGACCACCCATTTTATGGCTGGAAATCGTCATCGCATGCACGCTCAAAGACGTGAAATCGACAGGCACCTTGCCAAACGCTTGTACGGCATCGGTATGGATCAGCGCGCCACGCGCTTTTGCCAGCGTTGCCAATTCAGCGACCGGCTGTAAGGCGCCTGTTTCGTTATTCGCCAACATGCAAGATACCAAGCCTGTGCGTGTGTTCAGCGTTTGTTCGGCTTGCTGCAGGTCCAGCGTGCCTTCGGCTGTGACCGGCAGCGTTGCCACTTTCCAGTCATGCCACGCCAGCGAATGCGCCGGTTTGGTGACACAGGGATGTTCAATGGCACTGATCAATAATTGCGTGGCACTCAAGTTGGCCGCCATGCCTTTAATGGCAAAATTATTGGCTTCGGTACCACCGGAGGTAAAGACCACTTGCGACGGTTGCACACCGACACATTCGGCAATCTGTGCTCTGGCCAGTTCCATGGCATCACGCGCATTGCGCCCAAACACATGGCGACTGGTCGGATTGCCACTCGCTTGCCCCAGCCACGGCAACATGGCGTCCAGCACTTGCGGTTTCAGTGCGGTGGTGCTGTTGTGGTCAAAGAATACGGTGGTCATGGACTTGGTGTGCCTTGATGCCCGGCCTTAAGCGGCAATGCTGGCTTCAGAGCCACATTTTCGCGGGGCAAAGATCACCTGGCCTGTAGATTTGTTGCGTTGCATGTCTACCATGTCGGCCAGTGTGACGCCTGACAGGTAGTCCAGAATTTTGCTGTTTAAAGAAGCCCATAGCTCATGGGTCATGCAGCGGCCTTCTTCATGGCAATTCTCGTTGCCACCACATTGGGTCGCGTCAATTTGCTCATCTACGGCAGTGATAATGTCAGAGACGGAAATCTCATGATGCGCTTTGGCAATACGGTAACCGCCGCCGGGACCGCGCACGCTGGAAACCAGGCCTTGTTTGCGCAGGCGACTGAATAGCTGTTCAAGGTAAGATAATGAAATGCTTTGGCGCTCACTGATGCCGGCCAATGTCACTGGTTTATCCGCTTCATAGAGCGCGATATCCAACATGGCGGTAACGGCAAAACGACCTTTGGTAGTTAATCGCATCTTGAGATGACCTTTAAAAACAGTATTGAATTATAGAATAACCTACTGTTTTAGTCAATTATTATGCTGTAAAAGTTCAGTCTGTTTTTATCCATCTAATCAAGGCCTCAATGCGGGCCCGAGGTCAGGCTGGAAAGGCCTGTTCGCTGCCTTTATTCCGGCTTTTTGGCAAACGCCTCACCGACATTGCTGTCGTTTTCCACATCATTGAGCCTGGCGACTTGCGCCTTCAGCTCGGCAATTTCTGCTTCTTGCTTGTGAGCATGGTCCAGCAAGCTGTTGATCGCCTTGATCATCGGGTCATTTTCATCATTGCCCACCGCATAGGCGTTGAACCCCATTTTTTGTGCGACATCATGGCGTTGCTTGGCTTTTTCCTCCTCGAGGATACGTGCCGGAATCCCTACCGCAGTGGCGTTTTCAGGGACGTCTTTGACCACCACGGCATTGGAGCCGATTTTGGCGTTCTTGCCGACGGTGATGGGCCCCAACACTTTGGCTCCAGCGCCAATGACCACACCAGATTCCAGTGTTGGATGACGTTTGCCCTTGTTCCAGCTGGTGCCGCCCAAGGTGACGCCATGGTAGAGCGTGCAGTCATCGCCAATAATGGCTGTTTCGCCGATCACCACGCCCATACCATGGTCAATAAACACGCGCCGACCAATGGTGGCACCGGGATGAATCTCGATGCCGGTCAGCCAGCGGCCAAGATGCGACAACGCGCGTCCCAGCCAATAGAGCCGGTGGCTCCATAACCAGTGACTGAAACGATGCAAAATCAGCGCGTGGACGCCAGGGTAGGTGGTCAGAATCTCAAAATGTGTCCGTGCGGCCGGGTCACGGTCAAACACAATCGAAATATCTTCTTTAAGATGTTTGAACATGCGCGCATTATGCCACAAGTCGTGGCTTGCGCTTGCCGGGTTGTTGCTTGGGAGGGATGGTTAGCCACAGCGGGCGAAGAGATCGCGGAGGAAACCCATGAAACACACGTTTTTGTCTCTCTTTGCCTGGTGTGGGCGTTGTGGCTAAAAAAGGGAAAGCCGTTAAAATAGCGAGCATGTTTATTAGAAATTCGTGTTGAATGTCAGATCATTGCCAATCCTGCGGCGCCTGTTGTGCCAGTTTCCGCGTCTCGTTTTACTGGGCTGAGACTGACGCGCATCCACTGGGGACGGTGCCGGCCGCCAAGACGAAAAAAGTCAATGAGACCTATGTTTGCATGCAGGGCACCGAGATCAAGCCGGTTCGTTGTGTCGCGTTACAAGGGCAGGTCGGGCAGTCAGTCGGGTGCAGTATTTATGCCTTGCGCTCGAGCACCTGCCGCGAGTTTGAAGCAGGCTCGGTCGTTTGCAATGAGGCGCGGGCCAAGATCGGGTTGGCGGCGATTTGACGACGCATGGGTGACCACAATATTCACCGCCAATAAAAAAGCAATCTGTTTGTGCCTGATTATCTGCGGCTCTGCTTGATACTTTGTGGTGAACGCAGCCACTAATACTTGCTGTGTTTCTTGGGATTGACCGTGAGCGTCAAAATCCCGCGCAACAGGTTCACTTCTTCTTTCTCGAGCCGGGTACGGCCATACAGGCGGCGCAAGCGCTCAAACAGTTTTTTCGGCGCACGTGGATTGATGTAGCCGATATGCTCCAAGACTTCGCGCATGTGCTCATAAAAACGCTCCAGGTCCTCCTGCGTCGCCAGTTCCACCGGTTTTTCCTGGTAATGCAGTTCACCGGTCGTCACCGCCATACGGGTTTCATAACACATCACTTGCACGGCTTGCGCCAGATTGAGCGAAGTGTATTCCGGATTGGCCGGAATCGTAGCCAGCACATGGCAGCGGTCCGCTTCGGCGTTGCTGAGTCCGCTCATTTCGGTGCCAAACACCAGCGCGACCTCGCTATGGCTGGCGACAGCTTTGACTTCCTGTGCTGCTTCACGCACGGTCATCACTTGTTGCGACAACGAGCGCTCTTTGCCGCTCACGCCAATCACAAACTGGCAATCAGCCAGCGCTTCTTCCAGGGTTTGTGTCACCACGGCGTGGTCCAGCACATCACCTGCATTCACGGCCAGTGACTTGGCTTCGCCATCGGGAAAGTGCTTGGGGCGCACCAAATAGAGCCGGTTCAGGCCCATGGTTTTCATGGCGCGCGCGGTCGAACCGATATTGCCAGGATGGCTGGTTTGGCATAACACGACGCGGATATTGTTAAAAATGGGGGATTCAGAGGTAGAAGACATGCGTATATTTGGTCGTTGTGTTTGTGACACAGCGCTTAAAAAGCTAAAATAGCATTTTATCAGTGTAATCAAGAATCCCACAGCATGCATCCAACCCTGAATGTCGCCATCCGCGCCGCGCGTGAAGCTGGCAAAATCATTAACCGTGCCGCCATGGATATTGGCGCCCTCAAGATCGAGCAGAAAGACACTAACGATTTCGTCAGTGAAGTGGACCGGGGTGCCGAGCAAGCCATTATTGCCGTGCTCAAGGACGCGTATCCCACCCATGGCTTTTATGGGGAAGAGAGCGGTAAATCCAATAGCGAGTCCGATAGCATCTGGATCATTGACCCGCTGGATGGCACCACTAACTTTTTGCATAACTTTCCGGCATATTGCATCTCGATTGCCTTGCAAGAAAAAGGCGTGCTGACGCAAGCCGTCATTTACGACCCGGTACGTAATGACTTGTTTACCGCCACCAAAGGCAGTGGCGCCTTCCTGAATAATCGTCGTATCCGCGTCACCCAGCGCGCAAAACTGCAAGAAGCCTTGCTCTCTACCGGCTTCCCATTCAAAGATTTTAGCTATCTGGAAACCTACATCAACATTTTCCGCGACATGGCCAAGAAAACCTCTGGCTTGCGCCGCCCTGGTTCGGCTGCACTCGACCTGGCTTACGTTGCCGCGGGTTACAGCGATGGTTTCTTTGAGATCAATCTTTCCCCCTGGGATATTGCTGCAGGCGCTTTGTTAGTGCAGGAAGCTGGCGGGATCGTCGGCGACTTTGAGGGCAACGAGAGCTGGTTGCGTACCGGTAATATTGTTGCGGCTAATCCTAAGGTATTTAGCCAAATGTTGCAGGTGATTGCACCGCATTTAACCGAGCGGATTAAAACGCCGACTTTGTAATTTTGTATTGTGTTCAGGCATGTCACAAACCCGGAGTTGAATCCGGGTTTGTTTTTTTCTGGCATGACAACCTGCATCAAGGTTGTTCTCCTCACTTGAAAGAATGACTTTTTTATAGATCTATTGGTCACGGTTGTATTCGTCATGTTCGCTGGCCGGACACATGATCATCCTGCATCCTTTTGTTGTAAGATGCCAAGGCTAAACACACTTATTCATTCAACCCATACTCGCACTGATTTATCCGCATGTCCTTCGAAAACCACACCCCCATGATGCGTCAATACCTGACGCTTAAAGCACAGTATCCCGATATGCTGCTGTTTTACCGCATGGGTGATTTTTACGAACTGTTTTTTGAGGATGCAGAAAAGGCAGCCCGTTTGTTGGGGATTACCTTAACTCGCCGCGGTGCCAGCAATGGCGAGCCGATCAAAATGGCAGGCTTGCCTTACCATGCGGCCGAGCAGTATCTGGCCAAGCTGGCAAAAATGGGCGAGGCAGTGGCCATTTGCGAGCAGGTGGGCGATCCGGCGACCTCAAAAGGGCCGGTGGCGCGCGAAGTGACGCGCATCCTGACGCCGGGCACACTCACCGATGCGGCCTTGCTGGATGAAACCCGCGATAACACTTTGCTCTGCGTGGCCCGGGGCGAGGGCGTATTGGGGTTAGCACGGCTCAATCTGGCCTCAGGCGAGTTTGTCTTGAGCGAAATTGCACCAGGACACTTGCCGCAGGAGCTGGAGCGCATCCACCCGGCGGAGCTGGTTATAGCTGAAGATCATAATAATGAGGCCTTGCAGCATGCACGTTGCGCAAAAAAGCGCCTGGCCCCCTGGCAATTTGACCTGGAAACGGCCAACCGCAGTTTGACCCAGCAATTCAATACGCATGATCTGGACGGGTTTGGTTGTGGCGAGATGCCCGCGGCCGTGACGGCGGCGGGGGCCTTGCTGGAGTATGTGAAACACACCCAGCGCACGGCCTTGCCGCATATTGTCGGCTTGCGTGTCGAGCAGAGCCATCATTACCTGCAACTGGATGCGGCCACCCGGCGCAATCTGGAAATCGATACCACCATACGCGGTGAGACTTCTCCCACTTTGTATTCGTTGCTGAACTCGACGCAAACCGCCATGGGTGCGCGTTTGTTGCGGCATTGGTTGCATCATCCTTTGCGCAACCAGCAGACCATCCAGCAGCGGCATCTGGCAGTCGCCGAGTTATTTGAACAGTTTTTGGATAGCGCGTTGCAACAAGCCTTGCATCCGGTGGGCGACATTGAGCGCATGACTGCACGCGTGGCGCTCAAGTCGGCCAGACCGCGCGATTTGTCCGGCCTGCGTGATAGCTTGTTGCAGTTGCCAGCGCTGGTCAGCGTCTTGCCGCGGACACAATCCGGCTTGTTGCAGAGCCTGATCGCCGAATTTCAGGTACCTGCCGAGGCCTTGCAGATATTGGTACAGGCGATTCAAGCCGAGCCGTCTGCCGTGCTGCGTGAGGGCGGTGTGATTGCGACGGGGTACGATGCCGAGCTCGATGAGTTGCGCGCGATCCAGACCGACCACGGCGATTTTCTGTTGCAATTTGAGGCCGCTGAAAAAGCCCGTACTGGCATTACCAACCTCAAGGTGGAATACAACAGCGTGCATGGGTTTTACATTGAGATCAGTCGCTTACAGGCAGAAAGTGCGCCAGCGGAATATCGTCGCCGCCAAACCTTGAAAAACGTAGAGCGCTTTATCACGCCCGAGTTAAAAGCGTTTGAGGATAAAGTGTTGAGCGCCAATGAGCGTGCGCTGGCACGTGAAAAAATGCTGTATGAACAGGTGTTAGAGGCTTTACTGCCGCACATCGCCCAGTTGCAGCGCATCGCCACTGCCGTGGCGACCTTAGATGTGCTGGCCTGTTTTGCCGAGCGCGCACGGTCGCTCAATTATGTGCAGCCGCAATTCCGCGCAGAGAATGGCCTGGATATCCAGGGTGGGCGGCATCCGGTGGTCGAGAGTATCGCGCAGCCCTATGTAGCCAATGATGTCGTGCTCAATCCCTATCGGCAGTTATTGCTGATCACCGGCCCCAACATGGGCGGTAAATCTACCTTTATGCGGCAAACGGCCTTGATTGTGTTGCTGGCCTACTGCGGCAGCTTTGTGCCTGCCCAAAGCGCAATGATTGGTGAGATAGACCGTATTTTTACCCGTATCGGCGCCTCAGACGATCTGGCAGGCGGGCGCTCCACGTTTATGGTGGAAATGACGGAGACGGCAAATATCCTGAATAATGCCACCGCAAACAGCCTGGTATTACTGGATGAAATCGGCCGTGGGACCAGTACCTTTGATGGCTTGAGCCTGGCTTGGGCGGTGGCCAAACAACTGCTCGAAAAAAACAAGTCACTGACTCTGTTTGCCACCCATTATTTTGAGCTGACGCGCATTGTCGATGAAGCCAAGCATGCCGCCAACGTCCATCTGGATGCGGTTGAGCATGGTCAGGGCATCGTCTTTTTGCATAAAGTTGAAGAGGGCGCTGCGACCATGAGCTATGGTATACAGGTGGCGCAACTGGCAGGTATTCCCAAATCGGTAGTGAATTTGGCCAAACGCAAATTGCAACAACTCGAAAACCAGACCATTGCAGCGACACCGCAAAACGATTTGTTTGCCAGTGCCGTGCCCCCCGAGGAACCGCCTGCCCATCCGGTGGTCGCAGAATTGGAACGCATACAGCCTGACGACCTGACACCGAAGCAGGCGCTAGAGTTACTTTATCAATTGAAAAAACAACTGTGAGGATTTCACCATGCAAAAGCCAGCCATTACCCAGCAGCCTATACACGATTTGATTGCCAACCGTTGGAGTGGCCGCGCCTATGATGCCAGCCAAGGCGTGAGTCAAGAGCAAGTCATCAGCCTGCTAGAAGCAGCGCGCTGGGCGCCTTCCTGCTTTGGCGATCAGCCCTGGCGCTACGTTGTTTGCAACAAGGCGGATAACCTGCAAGCCTGGCAAGCAGCATTTGACTGCCTGGTGCCTGGCAACCAGAGCTGGGCTGTGAATGCACCGGTGTTGTTACTGATTTGTGCCGATACCCTGTTTAGCCATAACGACAAACCTAACAAATGGGCACCATACGATACCGGCGCCGCCACTGAAAATCTGTGCCTGCAAGCCACCGCGCTGGGTTTAATGGCGCACCAGATGGGTGGTTTTGATGCAGATAAAGCCAGAGTGACCTTCAACGTGCCTGAGCGCTACCAGATTTTAGCTATGGTCACCGTCGGTTACCAGGCGGATGTTGAAAGCCTCACGGGTGAAACCAAAGAGCGTGAAACTGCGGCGCGTAGCCGTAAACCGCTCAATGAGCTGTTTTTCAATGGTCAATGGGACCAAAGCATTGTTTAAACTTTGCGCGTTTGCAGCAAAAGCGGTTAGCGAGCCTGCCATCCTCTGCTAAAATGCTGGCGATAAAAATATAATTGAACGGATTGGAGATCATATGGCAGTCGTTACGCTGACCAAAGCAAATTTTAAAGAAACCATCGAGAATAACGCGTTTGTGATTGTCGATTTCTGGGCGCCTTGGTGTGATCCTTGTGTTGCCTTTACACCCACCTTTGAGGCCGCGGCAGCAAAAAATCCAGACATCGTGTTTGGCATGGTCAATACCGAAACAGATCCGGAAATCTCTGATTACTTTGAGGTCAAACAGATTCCAGGCTTACTCGTGATACGTGAGCGCGCAGGCATACACGCACAAGTCGGCGAGATTGGCGCGCCAGCACTGGACGAGATTATCAAATGGGCACGTGATTTTGATATGACGCCGGTGCGCGAGTACTACAAAGCGGAAGACGCCAAGCAATAATTGGTGTGTTTGCTTAAGCTTAAAAAGCCATGCTTAGCATGGCTTTTTGCTTTTCTGAGACCATAAATTTGTATGTGGCAGAACAAGTTGAAAATTCGTCACTATCGTCTACAATCACTAAAGCAGTAACGCTCTGTCTCTAATATTAGTAATGTAATTAAGTGGACTCATAAACAACCAAACGAAGAAGGAGCAAGGGGCTCAGCCATGTTTATCAAATATCAGAGACCCAAGCGACTCTATAATTACAGTTAGGCTAAATATCTTTGTTCCCATGCGCCACTATCTGAAAGAAGAGCAATTCTTAGACGAGTTTTACGATTGGGCTGTAGCCGCAGCCGCCGCGGTCGGCAATGAATGGCGACCGAATTCCGATTGTGATGATGCGGCACGCAAACAAGCGGCTTACTTTTTAAAATCTGGCCAGATGACTTGGCTAACCTTCTCATCTGCGTCAGTACATCACCCTCCAAACGAAGATGCCTATGCGCAAATTGTCTTGGAGTCATCAAATCGGATTGTTACGATTTGGGTCTCTTCGACAGACAGAAATGCCATCGCAAAGATTCAGGTAGATCAATCAAAATAATAATGCGTAACCAATGAGTAAAGCGGGACTTGCAAAAAAGAGCTTTCATGAAATGTTTATTAATAACGAGGGTTGAGCCACCACTGTCGCCAGCCCCTTACTTCAAACGTTGGGCATCAACACAATAGGAAAACAATGCAAAAAATTATCTCTTATGCTTTAGTGGTTCTAAGCCTAGTTTCAACAATTGCAGTAGCGGCTACTTCCGAAGATATTGCGCTAACGCTGGTCCAAAAATATCGTTTTGGTCAAAACTTGCCAGCTATTAGCTATCAAGTTGCATCGCAAACTCAAACCTACCGAATGATTGTTAATAAAGTTGGTGAGCAAAAAGCACAATCAATGGTTAGAAGTGAGATTGATAAAGTCATTCCTGACTATCAAAACCAATGGGATAAAAACTTGGCCTCTTCATATGCTCAAGTTATCAGCGCTGATAAATTACAGTCGTTAGTAGATGAAGGCCCTTCATCTAAATACTCAAGCGAACTTAAAACAAAACAAGGTGAAATAGGGCCTCTTATGCAGGCTAAATCTACAGGTTTGCTAAATGAGATGCTTATCAAAGCTATGACTTCTGCATTTAATCAAATTGTCCCTAAATAAATGCCCAACCCATCATTCAAGCGGTACTGGCTAAAGCCAGCCCCTTAATTTCAAACGTTAGCCATCTTTGTCATGCGCCATTTTTATCTGATCATTCTTGTAATATGTTCTCTTCTTGCTGGTTGCGATGAGGGCTTTCCTCCGTTGGTTTCGGTGGAGGTAACCGAAATACTTAAAGGGCCACCATATACAAAAACATGGAAGCTTAACGAAGCGCAGCAAAAGCAATTTGAACTCTGGCTTCACGAACGCAAGTCTGAGGGAGGCCCACTGTTTGTAACACCACTCCCACCATCGTTCGTGATTTTGTTAATTCACGCCAATGGTAGCCGCAGTTCTCTTGATTTGTTTTCTGCCGAAAACTGGAAGCACAAAGTCATAGTTAACTCATCGGGAAAAACGCGTGTTGAAAATATCTCCCCTGCAGAAAGGGAATGGTTACTTCAATTAGTTAAGGAAATGCCAGATAGCTAACCTATCCATCAAGCGGGACTGGCGAAAACAAGCATCTATGAAAATAATTTTAATAACCTCGGCTGTGCCACTTTTGTCGCCAGCCCCTTATGTCAAACGTTAGTCATCATGAGTGTCATGCGCATCTCTCTTTTTGTCGACAGCAACGCTTGGGATGTATTCTTCGATAGGGGAGTGGACTTACGCGCAGAGCTTCCTGGTGATCAGTTTTCCATTCAGATCACAAGGGAAGCGGAGTTTGAAATCCATCACATGCCCGCAGATAAACGAAAGTATGTTGAGGCCGCCCTGAACGACAAAACGGTTTCTACCGATACGTATTTCGGGTTTTACGACGAATCGCTACCGCCGGATCAACAACGAGTCTCTGGATTCGATTGCGGGCGTTTTGCAAGCGAGGAAGAGTTGGCGGTTCTTAGCGCGGAAAGCTACTCGGTTGGCCCAACTATTAGACCAACTGGACTGTACAAAAATGAGGCCGACGTCTCGCTTGCAGCGAGATCGGTGGTATCAGTTGTCCTGACCTGCGATGGAAGAGGAGCGCTTAAGCGCTCCAAGACAAAACACGGTGGCACAGTCGTCGATCTAAAGAAGTGGAGCGTTGGAGAGTCACTTGCAACCTTTATTCGGGCGGAGCTTTCCAAATGATGGCTAACCCCTCATTCAATGGGACGCCTGGCGGCGCCCGCTATGGCAAACGTTATGAATAAGCTGCTCACTTCTGTCATAGTTGCCTTATTGTTGGCTTCATGCTCAAGTCCTCCCTCGACCGAGGCGTTGGCAGCAAAATACTCAGTTGCACCTGAGGCATTTGAAGTGCTCAAAAAGATGATCACTGATGATACTGGTGAGAAAGAGTGCTTTGTTGTAGGTCTCGATAATATCGGTGAGTATTGGGAGTACAACGGTGAATGGACTCGCAACAGTGATTACAAAACTAGGTTATCACTTTCAGAAGTTCTCAAAGAGGTAGGTTTAACTGAAAAGCGATATGGGGAATACAAAAAAATATTTGCAAAAACAGGCTCGGAGAGAGTTAAGTTTTGCCATGCTCTAGAATATGCGCCAGAAGAGGTAAATGTCTTGGTTTATCGTGCCGGCTTATCGGTTTCTGGCTGCAGTGGTGAAATTAATTGGCGACACGAACCCTTGCCTTCGTCAACTGGAAAAAAAGAAGAGGGTGATTTTTCAGAAATCACACCGTTAGGCAATGGTTGGTATTTGGGTTACCAATGCAATTAAGTAGACACATCGACCTAGTTTTTAGGGGATGTTAAATGGCTAGAACAGTCAAACAATCATATTTGATTCATTGATTTAGATGAACGAACAAATGTAATTCATATATAGCTCTCCTTCTTCGAGAGTCATTCCACAGGCACTTTCGCCCGAGCCACCACATTTCTCAACACAAAACTCGTATGCACCCCGGTGACACCTGCAATCTTGGTGATTTTATGCAGTAGTAGGTGTTGGTAGTCGTCCATGTCTTTTACCACCACTTTCAGCAAATAGTCAGACTGTTGGCCGGTAATGAGCAGGCATTCCAACACTTCGGGGATTTGCGTAATGCTGCTTTCAAAATTGGCAAAGCGTTCGGGTGTGTGTTGATCCATGGAGATACCGATGAGCGCCATGAGGCTCAGGCCTAGCTTTTTAGCGTCTACCAGCGCTTGATAGCCGAGGATTAGCCCGGCTTGTTCGAGCGCTTTTACCCGGCGCAGGCAGGGGGCAGGGGAGAGGCCAATACGGTCGGCGAGGTCCTGGTTGCTGATATGGCCTTCGGTTTGCAGGATGTTTAAAATGGCTTTGTCAAAACGGTCTAATTTCATGGTTATTTCTATTTAATTTTAAATATTGAAATAATATTACAAAAAAATATTTTATATTGAAATAATATTTTTAATAAATGCGTTTATTGATTGAATTAGCAATTTAATTTTTTGCAAAGTGTTTATCATGTGTCTTGTCAAAAACATCTCTTCTGGAGCACAACATGCAGACACAATCCGCACATAAATATCAGGCTTTTCCTCCCGTTCATCTGCCGGACCGTCAATGGCCGAATGCGGTGATCACGCAACCGCCGATTTGGATGAGTACCGATCTGCGCGATGGTAATCAGTCGCTGTTTGAGCCGATGGATGCGGAGAAAAAGCGCCGCATGTTCAAGATGCTGTGTCAGATGGGCTTTAAGGAAATTGAGGTGGCTTTTCCTTCGGCTTCGCAAACCGATTTCAACTTTGTGCGCAGCCTGATTGAAGAAAAGCAGATTCCCGAGGATGTGACGATTGAGGTGCTGACACAGGCACGCGAGCCTCTGATCCGCCGTACGATGGAGTCCGTCCGTGGCGCGCGTCGTGTGATTGTGCATATTTATAACGCGATTTCGCCGACGTTTAGGGATGTGGTGTTTAATATGACGAAGGCAGAGGTTAAGGCGATGGCCGTGGACGCGGTGCGTCTGGTAAAAGCATTGGCCGCTGAGATGCCTGAGACCGAAGTCGTGATGCAATATAGCCCGGAGACGTTCACTGCGACCGAGCTTGAATTTTCCAAAGAGGTGTGCGACGCAGTCACCGAGGCCTGGGAGGCAACGCCTGACCGCAAGATCATTATCAACCTGCCTGCGACGGTGGAAGTGGCCACGCCGAATGTGTACGCCGACCAGATTGAGTGGATGCATAGACATCTGGCGCATCGCGACAGCTTGATTCTGAGCCTGCATCCACACAATGACCGCGGCACGGCGGTGGCGGCCACCGAACTTGGCATCATGGCCGGAGCGGATCGCGTGGAAGGCTGCCTGTTTGGGCATGGGGAACGCACGGGCAACGTGGATCTGGTGACTGTGGCGCTGAATATGTATTCGCAGGGTGTGCATCCTGGCCTGGATTTTTCCGACATTGATGCGATTGGCCGGACGGTGGAAGAGTGTACGCAGATTGAGATTCACCCGCGCCACCCTTATGCGGGCGATCTGGTGTTTACTGCGTTTTCTGGATCGCATCAGGATGCGATTAAAAAGGGATTCGCGGCAAGGCAGTCGCAGCCCGCCGATGCGCCCTGGAATATGCCTTACCTGCCGATAGACCCCAAGGATGTGGGTCGCAATTATGATTCGATTATCCGGGTGAATAGCCAGTCAGGCAAAGGTGGCGTGGCGTATCTGCTTGAGAGTCATTATGGGGTGGTGATGCCCAGACGCATGCAGGTCGAATTTTCTGCCGTGGTGCAGCAATATACCGACCAACACGGCAGCGAGGTGGGGCCTGAGACCCTGTGGCAGCTGTTTAATGCCCACTATGTGTCTACGGTGATGCCTATGCATATGCAGGACTATCAGCTGGAGAGTCATGCCCAGGGCCAGGCGATCCGCATGCATATGGCAGTCAATGGCGTGCCCGCCATCGCCAGTGGGCAAGGCAACGGGCCGGTGGATGCGGCGATTCATGCCCTGCAACATATGGGCATTGAGGTACAGGTGCGCAGTTTTGAAGAGCGTTCGCTAGGGGCCAGCCCGTCTGCTGGCGAGGCCATGGCCTGCGCGTTTGTCGAGGTCGCGTGTCAGGGCAAGGTATGTTACGGCGTGGGGATGGATACCAATATCGTCACCGCTTCGATCAAGGCCATTTTTAGTGGTATGAACCGTTGCCATGTGCAGGCGGGCAGCCTGCGCAAAACGGCTTGATCTGGCTGGGCTTTGATCTGGTTGGACTGGGGCGCTAGCAGGCGTCTACCAATGCCCTGTGGTCAGCAGTTGGTAGATAAAATAAGCGCCTAACAGCATCATGACATAAACAGGAAAGTCACTGGCTGAGCGGCGCTGCTGGTTGCTCAGGTGGCTGATATAGCGGTGAAACACAAACAGGGCCAGCAGGGTGATGATCGCTAGCACCATATTCATCGGACTGGCCATCAGCCATTGCAACCAGTCAGTCGGGCGTGACTCACTGCTGAATAGATGGACAGCGATCCCGACCAGGCCGCAAAGCACCAGTCCTAGCGTTAGCACCGCCTGCAGGATTTTCCATCCGCTGTCTGGCCGGATATCGCGATTTTTGCTGTAGCGGTTGGGGTCCATACCAGCTCCTTTGCTGAGTGCACCTGCATGGTTTAACCTGCCAGCGGTCGAGGCATGCCGACCGTGCTTGGCTTAATGGCTGCTGGCAGTGGCCGGCGTACTCGGTAAATATGTCGCCGGGTCTACCGGTTTGCCTTTTTGCCGGATTTCAAAATGCAGCACAGGCAGCTTGTTATTGGCCGGGGCGGGCAGGGTGGCGAGTTTTTCACCTTGGGTCACAAACACGCCCTCTTTGACCAGCGAGTTGCCCTGGTGCGCATAGACAGAGAGCAGGTTGCTGTTGTGTTTGACGATAATCAGCTTGCCATAGCCACGCACATCCATGCCGCTATAAATTACTTTACCCGCGCCCGCGGCATTGACTGCCTGACCGGCGCTCCCCGTGATATTCAAGCCTTTATTGGTTTGTACATCAAACCCGGCACTCACTTTGCCTGCCAGCGGCCACTGCCATTGAATGTCGCTGTCGTTGATGGCTTCGAGGTCTAAGGGGGCTGCAGACTTTTCGCCCTCGGTGGTGGTCTGTAGCGCCGGTGCGGCATTGGCCGTGCTTGCAGCTTCTGGGGCCGCACTCATGTCTGGTCTGCTGATGGCCGAGGTGACGACTTCAGCATCATCCGCGCCTGCGGGATCGGTGGCTTTATTGTTTGTTGCGCTGGTGCTGCTTTTTGCGGTCAGGTTGAGGACCTGGCCGACATGAATCTCATACGGCGCTTGCAGCTGGTTAAACTCGGCCAGCTTCATGAACGGGATGCCAAATTTGCGGCCGATACTGTAGAGCGTATCGCCTTTTTGTACCAGGTACTGATTTGCCCCCACGCTGACCGGCGCAGCCGGTTTGCTCTCTGGCGCAGGTGACACGCTGGTGACCACCGGTGCGCGCGGCATGGGAGAGTTGAGGGCACAGGCAGCAAGTGTACAGGCGGTTCCGCACGCGGTCAGCAAGGTGCGTAGATTCATGATAAAGCAGTGCCTCCTAGCAATGGGACAAACTTCACGGATTCCAGCGCGGTTTGCTGAATTCCCTGGGCGGTGCGTTCAATTAAATGCAGTACCTGGTCGGTAGTGCCGACCGGGATGACCATGCGGCCACCGACGGCTAATTGTTCGACCAGCTCAGGCGGCACATGGCTGGCCGCCGCGGTGACCATAATGGCATCAAACGGGCCATAATCCTTGAGTCCCAGGCTGCCATCGGCGTGGTCCAGTTTGACATTGGTACATTTCAAGGTGCGCAGATGGTTTCTTGCTTTCATCACCAGCGGCCGGATGCGTTCCAGTGAGTAGACTTCGGTGCTCACGCGCGACAATACTGCGGTCTGGTAGCCGCAGCCCGTGCCAATCTCAAGCACTTTGTTCAATGGTTTGCCATTGCGCAGAATTTGCGTCATTTTGGCCACGATATATGGCTGCGAAATGGTCTGACCGTAACCAATCGGCAATGAAACGTCTTCATAGGCGCGGATAGACAGTGCTTCATCGACGAAGATATGGCGAGGAATCTCTGCCATGGCCGCTATGACCACTTCATCCTGAATGCCTTGCTCACGCAGGCGCGTCAACATGCGCTCGCGTGTCCGCGAAGAGGTCATTCCGATACCGGTTTTGTGTGATGTTCTTGGAATCGCCATGTCACTGAATTCTTGATGACTTATTGCTTGCTTTGCAGCCATTGCTGCAGGGTGGCAATTTGAGAGTGTTTGGTTAAATCTACCTGTATGGGTGAAATGGAGACATAGCCTTCGGCCACGGCGTGAAAGTCAGTCCCTTCACCGCCGTCATTCGGCTGGCCAGCGGCACCTACCCAGTAAACGGTTTCGCCTCTGGGGGTTTGCAGTTGAATGACGGGTTCTGCCTTGTGACGTTTGCCCAGTCGCGTGATTTTTTTGCCTTTGATTGCTTCAAACGGTACATCTGGCACATTGATGTTTAACAAGGTTGGCTCGGTAAACTCGCTGTGGTTGTATTGCTGGACCAGGTCCACCACGATCTTGGCCGCCGTTTCAAAGTGCAGTGCCTGATGTTGTGACATCGAAATGGCAAAAGAAGGAATGCCCAGCAAATACCCCTCAGTCGCTGCGGCTACGGTGCCAGAGTAAATGGTATCGTCGCCCATATTGGCGCCATCATTGATACCACTGATCACCATGTCCGGCATTTCCTGCATGAGGCCGGTCAGGGCAATGTGTACGCAGTCGGTGGGGGTGCCATTGACATAAAAAAAGCCATTGGCGGCTTGTTTGACACTTAAAGGTCTGTCCAGTGTAAGTGAGTTGCTGGCACCACTGCGGTTACGCTCGGGCGCGACCACGGTGATCTCGGCTATTTTGCTTAAATGCGCGGCCAGGACATTGAGGCCGGGCGCAAGATAGCCATCGTCATTAGATAACAGGATTTTCATGCCCGATATTATATAAGGTTTAGCGGGCTTGTCAGCGTGGATTCAACAAAGAATTTACAGCAAAAATGGCCAACCCGCGCGGTAGGACAATGTTAGTCAAGCGGCCTGATAGCGGCTACCGCTAAATTTGGCATAGGTGACGACGCTCGCAAAAAACAATGCGCTGAAGATGACCTCTGCCAGCGCCAGCCAATGGCTGAGTCCTGTCTCTGACCATGTCCGCACCACGCCCTCGGTAAAGTAAAACAGAATCAGCATGCCTGACCACTGGTAGGTATAGCGCTTGCCACGCAAAATGCCGAATAACGGGCCCAACAGCGGCAAGACTTTTAAAAACAGCAAGCTGCCACCAGCCCGCAAGGGCGCCCATAAAATCTCCCACCCCAGACACAATACAATCAGCGCAATCAAGCTGACGCTGGCGACCCAGCGACTGACCATCAACCAGCGCGCAATCATGCTTTGCACGCTTGAGACAAGGCTACCAAGGCTTTGCGCGCATCCATGGCGTTCAGTACCGGTTGCTCAAAGGCAAACCGCAATAGGCCTTGTGTTTCTTCACCCTGATGATATTGCACATCAAACCCTTCAGCATCCAGGCCTATCATTTCTGCATGGTCGGCGGTGATGTCATGAACATGTTTGCAATACTGTAGCAGGCTATCCTTGTGGTCCTCGTTCATATGGGCGACGATGCCCGCTTCTTGCGCGGCGAGCATGCTCTCGCCCAGCCCTTCGCTGAGCGCCGAGCCTTCAAACCAGCCCATGCGGCCAAAGCCGGCAATGTAGCGCACATGCTCCACCTGAATGCGGTAAAAATGGAAGTCATGCATATCAAAGTAGCTGGCTGCCTGTGGCAAATAGCGCAGGTAGCGGGCGCGCAAATCGGCATCCTGCTTGTCGCAAGGCATGGCTTCACCCATCAATGTCAGGCGCGCATTGGCTTGCAAGTCTTCAGCCCCGGAAAACACCAGTAAAGAGACTTTGGCGTTTTCGAGAATATTTTTGGTATGTTCGGCAATCGTGCTGATCAGAACCACGGGTTCTGCCTGCTGGTTGCAGACAAACGGGGCCACCGAGCCAAACGGAAAGCCGGGATACTTCATCGAATGCGTCGACAAAATGGCATGACGGGTTGAAAACAAGAATTGACGGGCTTCACGAGCCAATGATTTCGGGATGGGTGCATCAGACATACTTAAAATTCCCTAAAAAACGATTATTGCAATTTGAGCGCGGTGTGGGCCAGACGTTTGCCCAAGGCCAGACATAATTTCTTCTCATCGTCAGACAAGGGCTGATCATCCATCGCGCCGCCGATATGACTGGCACCATACGGGGTGCCACCGGTTTTAGTTGTCCCCAATTGCGGCTCGGAATATGGCAAGCCCATCAATAGCATGCCATGGTGCAGCAGCGGGATCATCATGGTCATCAAAGTCATTTCATTGCCGCCGTGCATGGAGCCACTGGAGGTGAACACGGCCGCCGGTTTGCCAATCAGCGCGCCTTTGAGCCAGAGCCCGGAGGTGCCATCGAGAAAATATTTCATTGGGGCGGCCATATTGCCAAACCGTGTTGGGCTGCCTAGTGCCAGTCCGGCACATTCTTCGAGATCTTGCAGTGTGGCATAGGGCGCCCCACTGCTTGGGATCTCGGGCTCGATGGCCTCACAGTTGGCCGAGATTTTGGGTACTGTGCGCAGCCGTGCCCGAGCACCGGGCACACTCTCTACGCCGCGTGCAATCTGTTGTGCCAGCTCGCGCACGGCACCGCCTTGAGAGTAATAAAGAATCAGAATTTCTGTCATTTTTTTCGTTTGTCTTTAACGTGCTGCTTTTTGTGATCCAGCTCAAACAGCCCGATGGATTGAATCAACTCGCTAAATTTAGCATATCCATAGTTTCTGGAGTCAAACGCAGAATAGTTTTTAATCATATGTTTTTTGACCTCACTGAGGTTGGCAAAGCCGTCATCTTCCGAAAGCGCCTCTATGGCGGATCGCGTCAGGGAGACCAGCTTGGCATCCATGGCCAGTTGTTGTGAGGTTTTCTTGACGGTGGGGCTTAGCAACAACGGTTCAGCGGTTGCCGTTGCTTGCTTGCTCAGCGCATCTGGTTTCTCCACAGTGCTCTTGTCCATGACCTCGGCTGATTCATCAGTATCGGCTTTTTTGTCTTGGGAAAGAATCTCGATAAACACAAAGCGGTTACAGGCGGCACGCAATGATTCGGGCGTTTTGGCCTCACCAAAGCCATATACCGATTTGCCTGACTCACGGAAGCGGATCGCCAGCCTGGTAAAGTCACTGTCACTCGACACGATGCAGACGCCATCCAGCGGTGCGGTATACAGTAAATCCATCGCATCAATAATGAGGGCGCTGTCTGTGGCGTTTTTACCCTTGGTGTTGGCATATTGCTGCATGGGCTGGATGGCATGCTTGGGCAGCACTTCTTTCCAGCGGCTCAGTTGGTGTTGCGTCCAGTCACCATAAATGCGGCGGATGCTGGCATCGCCAAATTTGGAAATTTCTTCAAACAGCGCATCAATGATGGGGATGACGTTAAACGTGTTGTCCGCATCAATCAGCACCGCTAATCTCGGGTTGGGTTTATCTGTATGCATGCGTCAGTCAGTCGTCTAGTCAAAACTAAAACCATAAAACACATCCAGTGCATTCTCTGAACCTGTCCTGGTTTCAATGGAAATGCGCTTGGTGAATTGGTAGGTCAGTTTACCAACATTTAACAGGCCGACAATGCTTTTTTCATAGCCGACCACCAGATTGCGGTTAATGCGTTTGCCGACGCTGACGGCATAATTGGTCGGGCCACTGCCGCGGACATCGATGCTGTCCAGCCCCACGGCTTGCGCCAAACGGGTTTGTAAAGAGACCGAGTCGCCTTGCGACAGCAGGGCGCCCGCCGCGACAGACAGCAGGGCCAGGTCGCTGCTGCCGACTTGTGACATGGGTTGGCCCAGCACCAGTAGCGCGACTTTGTTTTCATTGCTGGTTTCCGGTGTGGAGACCAGTTTCAGGCGCGGCGTTTGCAGGCTGCCATTGATCTGAATGCCAACCTTGGTAGTGTCCACTTGCCGGGTCGCCAGCACATCGAGACCGATATTGGGCAGTTTGCCACTAAAAATCAGCCGTCCTGTTTCTATGTTTAGCGATTGGCCGTAGGCGAGATAGGTGCCGGTGAGGTCCAGTGTGCCGGTGGCGCTGAGTGCATCCAGCAGGCCGTTGAGTTGCAGCTTGCCACTCAAGGCGGCATTCAGGCCCTGACCCCTGAGCATGAACTGTTCTGATTCCTTAAACGGAAGCACGGTAGGTTTATCGCCAAAATCCAGCGCAAATGATTGAAGCAATAGTTTGGAGGCCGTCTCAGCACCAGGTTGTGGGGATTCAATGACGACATCCTCATCCAGCGTGGGTTTGTCCGCCTTGGGCAGTTCAAACAAGCCTTTATGAATTTTGAGATTACCGCTGATCGTTGTTTGCTGGCTATTCATACTGAGCTTGGTCTGGCCGCTTAATTGCACCCAGCGATCTACCCGTGACAGCGCCTGTAGCTTGTCTAGCTGCAAGGCGGCATTGAGTTGCCAGTCTTCCTGATTAAACTGAAACACGCCAGTGCCATTCAGTTCACCGCTTTTACCGGCAAAGTGCAATTGCTGGAGGTGTATCTGGTCTGTTGCAAGCGTGGCATTGAGCGAGCCTTGCTCCAGCCACAGGCCTTGAGACGGCACTTGTAACGATAATGCGCTGCCTTGCATGCTGCCTTGCAGGCTAGGTTGTGCGATGGTGCCATGGGCTGCCGCTTGAATATTGAGTTGCCCGCCCACTTGTGTGTCTGGCAGCAGTTTATTGAGCCAGTTTAATTGCGGCAGATGTGCTTTGAGCTCGGCCTGCAACGGCGCGGTTTTCTTGATCACCAGCCCGTCGGCGGTGGGGGTGACTTCTGTCGCCGCAGAAAATTGCAGGTCGATCGCCCGTTGCGCGTCACCGTTGGATTGCAGCGTAGCTTGTAGCTGCATGCGGTCATTGCTGGCTTGCCAGTCTGCCTGCAATGTTTGTATGCCTAGCGCTTGCCAGGCATTGGCGGTGGTATCGAATATCTGCCAGTCACCGTCAGACCGCTCCAGATGCAAGGATCCGTTCAGGTGCTGGTCCAGGGCCAGTGACCATTGACCTGATAACCGCAGTGCGTCGGCGGGCAGTGCCTCCGCAGAGCCCTGGCCAAGCCAGCCAAGCAGCGCTTGCACTGGAAAGTGGTCTAGCGCGCCTTGTGTATGCAATGCAACGGCTTGTGCTGGCGCCTTCGTGCGCGAATTGGACGCCTGGGGCGGGCGATAGTGCAGTGCTGTTACCTGCAATTGCCCGCCGGATTTGGCCTTTAGGATAAAGTCTCTGAGCTGAAAGCCCTGCTCAGGCTGCCAGGCCAGGGCTGCCGGTTTTTCAAGCTGAAACACTTTACCCGCCTGATCCTGCAATTGGGTGAGGGAGGCTTGCCAGCCCGGGTCTTGCAAACCGCTGTCCTGCCAATGGCCATTGAGCGCCAGCAGCAAGTTTCTTTGTCGTTGCGCATCGCTGTCAGTGACAGTGAGGGTGAGTTGGTGTTGGTCCAGATTGCCCTTCAGTCTGAGTTCGGCATCAATAGGTGGGCTGTCCATGCCACGCGCATCTTGCTGCGACAGGCCTTGTAACTGAATCTGGTTGTCCAGCGTGGCCTGTGATTGATTGGAAAAGTGCCCGTCGACTTGCAGACCCGCCAGGGATAAACCTTTTGGCAGCTGCAATTTCGCGCCAGACAGATGATACGAGGTCGAAAAACTGCCCTCGCTTTGGGTAATTTCGCCTTGGCCTTGCAGCTTGCCGCTAAAGCCCGGCATCAACTGTGCCAGCGAGGCCAGATTGGCTTGCCAGATCAAGTGAGTTTGTTGCGTTGCCCATGGATTGGCCTGGCTGAGTGGCTGGGTTTGGATGCTGAATGTATTCTGGTCCAGCTGCGCTTTTAGATCCAGTAGGCTTAATACACTGCCACGCAATTGCGCTTGCCCTTTGAGGATGAGCGGCTGTTGTTGCAAACGGCTATTGCCTGCATCCACGGTGATGTTGACCAGCCCTTGTTCGGTTAGGCTGCCATCGGCAACGATATTCAAATCCATGGCTCCGCCTAGCTGGGGATGCAGGTGTTTGGCTTGAAACTGTTGCAAGTGAAACGCGAGATGGCTTTGGCGCTGGTCGTCCAGGCCGATGGAGGCCTGCAACTGCACTGTATCCAGTATTTTCTGGTCCTTATTGATAGGATTTTTATTAATAGCATCTTTGGTCGATGGCTCTGGGCCGGACATTTCAACCGGAATCAGCGCGAATGGCCGTGCCTCCGGTTGGTAATGATGATTAGCCGTCATTTCCAGTCGCGTCAAATTACCAGCCAGCGTCATGCGTAAATGATAAGGCAGGTCACCTTGCGGTTGCTGCAGGTCCAGCCAGCCGCTTAAATTGAATGGCGCTGCATTCTGCATCTTAAAGTGGCTGCTGAGGTTGCCCCAGGGGCTGTGTGCCTGGCTGATATTAAATTGCAGGGCGGTATTGTCTGCATCCAGATCAAACTGGAGATGCGAAACCTGCGTGATGCTCTGGCCTTGAATAATGGTCAATTGTTCAATCTGTCCCAGATGCAGATAGAACGGCAAGGGGATGTGGATATGGGCAGGCAGGGGCGGCTGGGGCTGCGAGGTTGTCGGTGCTTGTTCGTTTGCCGGTTTGTAACGCAATGTGACCTGCTTGGCAGAAAACTGAGAGACGGTGAGTTTGCCCTGGGGCGTGACCGTCAGTTGCATATGCGAGTCTATGCCGGTCACGCTCAGTGTCGCATTCCCCAAATCGGTTTCAAACGAGGTCAGACTGGTGAGCACCAGAATATTGGCCGCCCACACGATTTGCGGCGTGATGATGATCGACAGGCAAAGCAGCAGCGCTATAAATTGTTTGAATAGTGAAGGCAGGTAGCGCAGGCGTGACATTAGAAATTCACTCCCAGGTTAAAATGCAGGCGGTATTCACCGGTCTCCTGACCACGGGCAATATCCACCCCGACCGGGCCAATCGGGCTACGCCAGCGGGCCCCCAGGCCATAGCCCAGTACAGGTTCGTAGTCTTTCCAGCTGTTGGCCGCATTGCCGAAATCGACAAACACGGCCGCGCCCCAAGAGGTGGTGAGCCATTGCACGATTTCACTGCTGCCCGTGAGCAGCACGCGGCCGCCTACAATGGCGTCTGCCTCTTTCACGCCTAAAGACTGAAAGGCATAGCCGCGCACCGACTGGTCGCCACCGGCGCGGAATAAATAAGTCGCTGGCACCCTGCCAGAGCCAGTAATACTGCCCACTTCAATGCGGCCCAGCCACTGGGTAGACTCCGTCAACGGGTAAAACGCCTGTAACCTGGCCTGCGATTGCAAAAAACGACCATCTGACAGTTTGTCTAATGGGGCCAGCTGGAATTGTGTATTGAAAATCCAGCCTTTAGTGGGTGCCAGCGCATTGTTGAGTCTGCGCATATTAAAGCCATAGGCGACGGTTGCGGCTTTATTAAACTGGGAATTTTCGCCATCTACGGTTAAAAATTCATAGAGCAGGTTGGCGCCGACAAATTGTTCTATGCTTGTCGGCTGGCCCCAATAGCGACGCACCCCATTTTGAATGGCGGTGGTGACCTGGCCTTCTACAGCGGTACGGATCAGGTTGTTTTGAATGCTGTCGCGATAGCCCTGCTCATCCGTCAGAAAGGTAATGTTGGAAGTCACGGCCTGTAAGCGTTGTTCAAGCCGTACGCTACTGTCCCACAATAGTCCGCGGTCAAACAGGTTGCGGTTGGTGTAATTGAATACTACTCTGGCCCCGGTATTGGTACTGGCGCCGGTGCCGATACGCATGGAATATTGCTCGAGTTCGGAGACCGTCACCGTGATGTCGGCAGACCGGTCCGGGTTGAGTTGATCGGTTTTGGCAATGACATCGACCGCTCTAAATTTGCCCGTGCTCATAAAACTGTTCTGTAAAGTGAGCAGATCCTCCTGGCGGTAGGGCGCCCCGGTTTTGAGTGTAATCAGCGGTCTGAGCAGGGATTCCGGGTAATGTTGCAAGCCCTGGATGAGCACGTGCCCCACCTTAACTGCCGGGCCAGAATCTACCGCGATTTCAATCACGACAGCCTGGGTTGCCGGATCGACCAGGGCTTGTGAGCGCGTCAGTTTTGCGTTGGGAAATTGATCCCTTAGCAAAGCGGCAAGGATATCGCGCTTGGCGCTGGTCCAGGCCGCTTGCGTAAAGATGCTGTTCACCGGTAAGGGCCAGCTTTTTTGCGCGGCCTCGAGTGTAGCCTGGTAGGCAGGCCGTTGCACTTCCCCAGAGATGCTGACGTTGACCTGCTTGACGGTGGCTGGTGGCGGCAACATGAGGTGGAATTCGGCTTGTGTCGCGTCTGGCCGGCGTAGGGTGGTTTGGGTCTTAAAGTAGCCTTCAGTGGCGAGCAAGTCGCTTATTTCCTGCGGGGTTTTCTGGATCAGCCGCTGCCACTCGCTCGCATTCATGCGCGGGTTGGACATCGCCTCATGAATGCTCAAGTGTTTTTGCAGCAACTCACGCAGCTTGGACTGCTGCGCCGGTAATGGATTGCCGCTGATAAAAAAACGCGTGCGGTAGCGATTGTCGGTTTGCACCTCAAACCATAAGGGTTCTTCGGCAATCGCTGGCAAAGCCGATAACAGTGGGAGAAGAAGAAAAACGTATTTGATCAAGCCGCGCAAGCGGTTTTTCAGCAGGCACAGAGGGGTAATTAAGCAGGGCTGTATGAAACGGTGAAGCAAGGACATCTGCCCAGGCCGCCAGAGCGGCTGCGGGGCAGATGTCCTGAATGAAAATGGTTGAATGAAGTACGCTAAGAGTTCCCTGGTCAAATCAACGGCGATTTAAATATGTTTAACCAGTTGACTGGCCTTGCCGGTATAAGTTGCAGGGGTCATTGCCAGCAACGCCTGCTTGGCTTCGGCAGGAATCGGCAAGGTCTCAATAAAAGCATGCAGCGATTGTTTGTTAATGCCGCCTTTACCGCGTGTCAGCTCTTTGAGTTGCTCATAAGGATTTTCAATGCCATAACGGCGCATTACGGTTTGAATCGGCTCGGCCAGTACTTCCCAGCTATTGTCCAGGTCTTCCAGCAGGCGCTGCGGATTGATTTCCAGCTTATTCAGGCCGCGCAGGCAAGAGTCATACCCCAGTAGCGTATAACCAAAGGCCACGCCCATATTACGCAGCACGGTAGAGTCGGTCAGGTCACGCTGCCAGCGTGAGATGGGAAGCTTCTCGGCCAAGTGACGCAAGATCGCGTTCGCAAGGCCCAGGTTGCCTTCAGAGTTTTCAAAGTCAATCGGGTTGACCTTGTGTGGCATGGTCGAGGAGCCAATTTCGCCGGCTTTGACTTTTTGCTTGAAATAGCCGACCGAGATATAGCCCCAGATGTCGCGGTTCAAGTCAATCAGGATGGTATTGATCCGTGCCAGCGTGTCGTAAATCTCAGCCATATAATCATGCGGCTCGATCTGGATGGTCAGCGGGTTGTACGTCAGGCCCAGAGACTCGACAAAGCGTTTGGCAAAGCTTTCCCAGTCAAAATCAGGGTAGGCAGACAAATGTGCATTGAAGTTACCCACGGCACCGTTGATCTTGCCCAAAATTTCGTTCGCTTGCAGTTGTTTCAACTGGCGTTGCAGGCGATAAACCACGTTCGCCAGCTCTTTGCCCATGGTGGTAGGGCTGGCCGTTTGACCATGCGTACGGGACAACATCGGTTGCTCAGCCAGCGCTTGCGCCAACTCAGTCAGGCGGGCAATGACTGCCTGCAGGTTAGGCTGCATGACGGCTTCACGCGCAGATTTCAGCATCAGGGCGTGAGACAGGTTGTTGATGTCTTCTGAGGTACAGGCAAAATGGATAAATTCACTGGCTTTCTTGATTTCAGGATTGCCGTCAAACTTCTCTTTGAGCCAGTATTCCAGCGCTTTCACATCGTGATTGGTACGTACTTCGATGGCTTTGACCTGCATGGCATCCGCTTCGCTGAATGCGGCAATCGCAGCATCCAGTTCGTCTATGGTCGTCGGGCTGAATGGCGCGATTTCAGCCAGCTCAGGGGCGGCACTTAGCGCTTTTAACCAGGCGACCTCTACCATCGCGCGATATTTGATCAGGGCATACTCGCTGAAATAAGGACGCAAGGGGTCAAGTTTTGATTGATAGCGGCCATCTAGCGGCGAGAGTGCGTTGAGCGTGGTGAGTGACGTCATGGTTAAACAATTTAATAGATGCGAAAAACCAGCATTTTACCCAATCCGTCCATACTTGTCTTTGTTGTCTCTGTCATGTTTGAGTGATTGGGTGTATGAGACCGCGCGGAAGTTGTCGATGAAAACCATTTTGTTTGTTAAATTGTGTCTCTTTTCATCGTGACATAATCGTTGCCTGTAAAACCTTAACTGACATGAAATTGACGCCATCCACCTTTGCCAGAGTATTGACAGGCCTATGCCTGGCAATCAGCCTGCTATGGTCGCAGATCCAGGCGGATGATTATGTGCTGGCGATGCTGGAGAAAGTCCGCCAGCGTTACGGCGAAGAGGCTTATCAGAATGTCATGCGCCTGAATGAGCTGTTTGCGCAGATTGCCGGCTCCGGCGAAATGACCAAGGTCGGTATGGTCAATGATTTTACCAATCAGCACGTGCTGTTTGTGGATGACTATACGTTGTGGGGCATGGAGGATTACTGGGCCAGCCCGCTCGAAACCTTGGGCAAGGGGGCGGGGGACTGCGAGGACTTCAGTATTGTCAAATATATTCTGCTCAAGAAACTGGGTGTTTCACAGGATAAATTACGTCTGACGTATGTTCGGGCGCGCATGCCTAGCGGCTCCATCCGCCCGCACATGGTGCTGGCTTACTATGCCACGCCCAACAGCGATCCACTGATTCTGGATAACCTCAATTTTGAATTGCTACCGGCTTCGCGCCGGGGCGACCTGGCGCCCGTCTTCAGTTTTAACGACAAGGGCTTGTTTGTGGCGAATAACCCGACGGTACGTGCGGGCTCGCCAACCAACATCTCAAAATGGCGAGATGTGTTGACGCGGATGCGACAGGACGGATTGGAATGATGGAAAAATGGTTAGAGCTATGGTTATTATGGGGTGAGGATGCTAGGCTTGCACATAGAGTCTGCACAAGGACCGGGCAGCTGCCAATCTCCCCCCAGGAAAGTAAGAGGGCTTTCTGATGTCATTAATCAAACAAATACGTATTGCAATTTCGGCCATCATTTTGATGGTGGCCGCCGGATGTCTGTTTTTGGGCGTCTATAATGATCACCGCTATATGGCGGAGCAGCTACAGAAAAAAAATAATGATAATGCCAACGGGCTGGCCATTACACTTTCCAATATTCAAAAAGACAATGTCACGGTTGAGCTGATCGTCAGCGCCCAGTTTGACATGGGGCACTATCGCCGCATTGCGATTGTGTCGCCTGACAACAAGACCATGATAGAACGCGTGAATCGTGCGCCCCATTCAGAGGCCCCAAGCTGGTTCCAGTCTTTATTGTCAATTGAGATCCAACCCGGCGTTGCCAATATTCAGTCCGGGTGGCAGCAATATGGCACCCTGATCATGGAAAGCGAGCCCTCGCTGGCGTACGACCAGCTGTGGGAAACGTCTCGTCATGCCTTGCTGTGGACACTGCTGGTTGCCTTGTTGAGTTATGCAATTTCTGGCGTATGGCTCAAGAAAATCTTGCGGCCACTGGATGAAGTCATTGGGCAGGCAGAAGCCTTGGGGGAGCGTAAATACATTACGATTGCCGAGCCGGAGACGGAAGAGTTCAAGAAGCTGGTGCGCACCATGAACACCTTGTCCGAGCGCGTCAAGTCTATGGTGACGGCAGAGTCCGAGCGCTTGAATACTTTTAACCAGCAAATCAACTATGACGAAGTGACCGGTCTCATGAACCAGTCACACTTTACCAACACGGCATCGGTGGCACTCAAGAATGACAGTTTTGTCGAGGGCATGCTGATTCTGGTACAAATGCGTAACCTGTCCGATATCGACCGGCAAATGGGCTACAGTGTGACCAACCAGCTGATCAAAAAAATCGGCGATGCGCTGTTGCAGCAGATGGCACATTATCCTGATGTGGTTTGTGGCCGACTGGCCGGGGGCGTTTTCGGGATTTTCAGTCGCCAGCCTGTCGATGATTTCGCCGTGGCGACCGAGCTCAAACTGGTGCTGGAAAAACTCAATGCCGCGCAACAGATGTTGCAATTCCAGTTTGTCGTGACGCATACCAAAACCAAAAAAGGCGACGACTTTGCCGATATCTACCGCGTCATGCAATTTATTCTTGACCTGGCTGAGGATCAAGCCGCCTTGCCGATGCGCGTCATGAATGCCAATAGCATCGTCACCTCAAGAAAAAATTATCTGAACCAGTGGAAGCAGCAGTTCCTGCAGGCGATCGAACAGAAGCAAATCAAGCTAGCCTGCTACCCGGTGATGCAGCGGCATCAACAATTGTTCCACTACGAATGCCCCTTGCGCTTGCATATTGATGAAGGCGATCAATGGCTGGCAGCGGGGGCCTTTATTGATTGGGCCAGCCAGCTCGATATGATCAAAACGCTGGATGGTCTTGCGTTGGAGTATGCCGTCGATATGCTGGCCAAGAGCAACGCCAACTTAAGTGTGAATGTCTCGGCCGCTGCCATGCGTAGTGATGATTACCGTGACAAGCTGCAGGCCTTGATCCTGTCCGTGAATCAACCTGCCAGATTGAGTTTTGAGGTGGCAGAAGAGGCGGCGTTTAGTGACTTTATTAAGTTCAGGGAGTTTGTGCACCTGGTCAAATCGCTGGGTTGCATGGTCGGGATGGAGCATGTTGCCACCCGCTTGGCGCAGTTGGGTGACTTGCACGAGCTGGGACTGGACTATATCAAGTTTGACGCATCTCTAATCCGCGATATTCATTTGCGGCCACAACAGCAATCACTGATGCGCGGCCTCTGCATGATGGTGCGCACCATGGGCATCGTGCCGATTGCCGAGGGGGTGCAGGATCAGCAGGAGCTGGATAGTTTGAATGCGGTGGGGATAGAGGCGGTGACCGGCCCTTACGTACAGGAAAGCCTCTCGTTTGGCGAGCTCTGATACGGTCAATTTTTGTAATTCAACGGGGTTATGCCATATACTTCCCGTTTTGATATCAATTAAAACACCATACAATCAATCTTGCTAATCAGTCGCTGATATCACTCGGACAAGGATAATAATAAGTCATCTGCCATGGAAACGACGCAATACTTCAATAAAACCGAGAAAGACGCTCTGCTGGAGTGCCTCCTTTATATTTGCCGCCATAACCGGTTGGCCACTACACGCGACGCCCTGATTTCAGGCTTGCCGTTGCAAAATGGCAAATTAAACCCCGAATTATTCAAACGTTCTGCGGAGCGTTTGCAACTGGATGTGACGGTCAAGCAAGCGGCCATTCCAACTTTGCTGCAACCGCAGGTGGATGTCACTTTGCTGTTGAACAATGACCGGGCCTGCCAGTTGATTCAGGTAGACCAGTCGCAGCATTTTGCCCAGGTTATTTTCCCTGAGCTGTCTTCTGAACCAGTCACCATCAGTCTGGCGGATTTGGCTGCGCAATATACCGGCTATGCCTTGATTACCCGGCAAAACTTCATTTTTGATGCACGTACGCCTGAGGTGGGCCGTATCAAAGTCCGGCACTGGTTCTGGGGCACGCTGGCCGAAAACCGCGCGATTTACCGCGATGTGATGATTGCCGCATTGCTGATTAATCTATTTGCGCTGGCCATGCCGTTGTTCACCATGAACGTCTATGACCGCGTGGTACCTAACAAGGCAGTTGAGACCTTGTGGGTGCTCGGCTTAGGTGTGGCGCTGATAGTGCTGGGGGATTTGCTGTTACGTTCAATGCGTACCTATTTTCTGGATTGGGCCAGTGCGCGTATTGATGTGAAACTCAGTGCACAGATCATGGAAAAGGTCCTGGGCACGCGCTATGAAGCCAGACCGAATTCCGTTGGCTCGTTTGCTTCCAATCTGCGTTCGTTTGAAAGTGTGCGCGACTTTATTACTTCAGCCACTGTGGTGACGTTGATCGACCTGCCGTTCGGGATTATTTTTCTGGTGGTTATTGCCTGGATCAGTCCGTTGATGGTGCTGCCTGCTGTGATTGGCGGTGCCATTGTGCTGATTTACTCGTTGAGCGTGCAAACCAAACTGCATGACCTGTCTGAAACCATGTACCGTGCCAGCGCACAGCGCAATGCCACACTGATTGAAAGCCTGGTGGGGCTGGAGACGGTAAAATCCATGGGCGTGGAAGGGCAGATGCAGGGCAAGTGGGAGAAGAGTGCGCTGTTTCTGTCAGAAGTCGGCAGCAAGATTAAACTGCTCTCGTCATCGATTACCAACGGCACTTACGCTTTACAGCAGATCATTAGTGTCGCCATCATTATTCTGGGCGTTTACCTGATCTCAAATGGTGATTTGACCATGGGCGGCTTGATTGCTTGCTCGCAGTTGACCAGCCGTGCCCTGGCGCCGATTTCACAAATTGCCAATTTGTTTACCCAGTACCACACTGCGGCGACTTCGCTGAAATCGCTGGATGACATTATGGGCAAACCGGTTGAGCGTAGTAAAGGCATGAATTTCCTCTCGCGCCCCGCGTTCAAAGGCGAAATCGAGTTTAAGAATGTCTCCTTTAAATATCCTGGTTCGGATGAGTTTGCCTTGCAGCGGGTGTCTTTCAGGATTCAAGCGGGTGAGCATGTTGGGCTGATCGGACGGATGGGCTCTGGCAAGACGACAATCAACAAGCTGATTCTGGGCTTGTACCAGCCAACCGAGGGCGCGATTCTGATTGATGGCATTGACGCGCGTCAAATCGATCCGGCCGAATTACGTCGCAGCATTGGCTATGTGCAGCAGGATAATCACCTGTTTTTTGGATCGTTGCGTGACAACATCACGTTGCGTGACCCGCATGCCGATGATCAATCAGTCTTGCAAGCGGCTCAGGTGGGGGGGATTGCCGAGTTTGTCAATGCGCACCCCAAAGGCTTTGATCTTGAAATCGGTGAGCGTGGCGATACGCTGTCTGGAGGTCAGCGCCAGGGGGTGGGGATTGCACGTGCGTTTGTGACTCATCCGCAAATTGTGTTGCTCGATGAGCCGACCAGTGCCATGGATCACTCAGGCGAAGAAAGCGTTAAGCGCAGAATTGGCGAAGCCATTGCCGGAAAAACGCTGGTCGTGATTAGTCACCGCAACGCGATGCTGGAGCTGGCGGATCGGTTGATCGTCATTGACTCTGGCCAAGTGGTTGCAGATGGCAGTAAAGAAGACGTGACTGCAGCATTGCGTGCGGGCAAAGTGGGTAAGGCAAGATAATCATGGCAAAAAAAATATACGATCAAATTGGTCAGATTACCAAACCAGACAGTATTTGGGTGCGCCTGGGTAAGCCTGTACACGCGCTGGTGGATAGAATTGTCAAAACCGAGACAGCGGAATCGCGCACCTGGGTGGAGCAGGCGCATGATGTGATGGTTGAAGACACCATGTTGCATGCCAAGCTGATCATGTATTCTATCCTCGGGATCTTGGTAGTTTTGCTGGTTTGGGCCGGCATTGCCAAGGTTGATGAGGTGACCCGTGGTGAGGGGCGTGTGATTCCGTCACGTCAGGTGCAGGTTGTGCAATCGCTGGATGGTGGGATTGTGACTGACATCATGGTACAGCTGGGGGATACGGTTAAACGCGGTCAACCCTTGATCAAGATTGATGAAACGCGGGCGATCTCCTCCCTCAAGGAAAACGAGAGTCAGTACCTTTCCTTGACGGCAAAAGAGGCGCGACTGAAGGCATTGGCGAATGGCGGTAGCTTTAACCCGCCCAGTGAGGTGCAAGAAAAAGCGCCTGATACCTATTTGCAAGAGCTGCAGTTATTTAACGCTGCCAGAGATGAGTTGAATTCGCAAATCAATATTGCACGCGACCAACTATCGCAACGTGAACGTGAACTATCGGAAGTGCAGTTTAAGAAAGAAGTGGCGATCAAGACTTATGAGTCTACCAGTAAAGAGCTCGCTGCCAATCGCCCTTTACTCAGTAGTGGAGCGGTTTCAGAGATTGAGATTTTGCGCTTGGAGCGTGATGCAAACCGTGCCAAAGGGGATATTGATCAGGCATCGGCACAGATGTCACGATTGACCGCCGCGATTTCAGAAGCGCGCCGCAAGGTTTCTGAAGCACAACAATCCTTCATGAGCAAAGTCCGCACAGATTTGAATGAGACGACTGCCAAAATCAACAGTCTGACACAATCCAGTGTAGCGCTTTCAGATAAAGTGAAACAGTCGACATTGACTTCGCCGGTGAACGGCAAAATCAGCAAGCTTTACTATAATACGGTAGGCGGCGTCATTCAGCCTGGTAAAGAGGTGATGGAGATTGTGCCAGGCGATGATGCACTGGTGATTGAAACCAAAGTACAAACCAAGGATATCGCCTTTATCCGGCCGCAACAGCCGGCAGTGGTCAAACTCACGGCCTACGATTACACTATATATGGTAGTTTGGATGGTGTTGTAGAAGATATTGCTGCAGATTCCACGATAGACGATAAAGGTAATGCATATTATGTCGTTAAAGTGAGGACAACCAAGAATAATCTTGGCGACCATCTGCCGATTATTCCGGGGATGGTGGCACAGGTAGATATCCTCACAGGTAAAAAAACGGTGCTGTCTTATTTATTAAAACCAGTGTTAAAAGCTAAATCGTACGCATTGACCGAGCGCTAAAAACTATGAAGCATATATTTATCACGACCCTCAAAAACGCAATCGAGTCCTGGCAAAAGGCCTTTCCTCAATCAACCCTCATTTCTGATGTGATTTCTGCAGATATTGCAGGGGCACCCATCATTTGGGTGCATGCGCAACTTGAGCAGGGCAGCCTTTGGCGTCAATCTGTGCAACACATTCTTCGCGTGTTGCCTGCCGCCAAAGTCATCGTCCTCTCCAATAACCCCGAGCAAGTTGAAGCCATGCAGGCACTGGAGTCAGGGGCGGTTGGCTATTTGCATGCGTATGCACATCCAAATGTGCTCAAAGAGGTTTCTAGTGTGGTTTCGCAAGGCGGGGTATGGCTGGGACGTGATGTACTCAAGCATCTGATCAGCCTCACAACCGGTGGCAAAGCCACGTCAGCTGTGCCAGAGGATATTCTGGAGAATTTGACCAAGCGTGAGCGAGAGGTGGCGTTAGAGGCCGCTAAAGGAAGTAGTAATAAAGAGATTGCCCGCTTACTGGCCATCTCCGAGCGTACGGTTAAGGCACATCTTACTTCTGTCTTTGATACGCTTAAGGTGCGCGACCGGTTGCATTTGGCTTTGGTTCTGCAGGGGCAGTCCACGCCGGGACATTTTGCCGGTAATGTGGGCATTAAAAATCCCAGCTTAAATAAATCTCAACTAAATTAACGTGTAATAAATAAGTTAACGCATATATTTACCGTGTAAATATATGAATATATGAAGGTTTTTTTGAGTTTTTATATTGCATCAATTCCATTTTTTTGACTAATTACACTAAATTTATCAAAAAGTTTGTGGTTTATTGCGGCGACCACTCTTGTGCAGGCTTAGTTCCGTGGTTATACTGATTTTGGATGAATCTTTATAACTTGTTAAGAGTCTGCAAATGAAACTAAAAAAAATTGCCTCAGCGCTCCTCGTGGGCGTGTTCTCTTATTCTTCGTTGGCCTGGGCGGCGAGTCCTGAAAGTCTCGAAAAAATTATCGAGAAAGCAGTATCAGAGAACCCAGAAGTTCAAGCGAGCTTTCATGCATTTAAGTCAGCGGAACTGGATGAGTCTGCGGCCAAAGGCAAATATCTGCCGAACGTGACTGTAGATCAGGTGTTCAGAAATCAGGAGCGCCTGACCCCTAATGTAAGCAATACCTATTCTCCTAACCAGCAATCCACCCTGACTCTGCGCCAAATGATTTTTGATGGCCTGGCGACGCCATCAGAAGTCGGTCGTCTGGACCATGTGGCTAAGTCACGCTTCTACGAGTTGCAAGGGCAGATGCAGGCAGTAGCGTTAGATACCGCCACGGCTTACTACGATTTGATCCGTTACCGCCGCTTGGTCTCTTATGCTCAGGATAACTTTGTCGTACACAAGCAAGTCTTCGATAAGATCAAGTCTCGTGTAGATGCTGGCGTAGGTAAGAAGGTTGACCTTGAGCAAGCAACAGGGCGTCTTGCTTTGGCCGAGGCTAATCTGGTGACGGAAACAAATAATTTGTATGATGTTTCTGCGCGCTTTCAGCGTCTGGTAGGTGAGTTGCCGCCGGAGAATCTGAATGAAGTGATGATGACGGGCGATGGTCTTGCTCCTTCAGCTGATCAGGTGTTAGATGCTGCTTACAAGCAAAACCCGAACGTTCTGGCTGCGATCGAAAATATTATTGCGGTTGAAAAATCTGTTTCCGGTCGTAAAGCTGCCTTTATGCCGCGTGTTGATTTGCAAGGCCGTAAAATTATTGACGTCAACGATAAAAGTAGACTCAGTACTTTAGCTGCCGATACGCTGGAAGTAACTGCGAGCTGGAATATTTTCAACGGCTTTACGGATAAATCCAATCTGGACTCCGCGGTTGAAACCCTGAACCGCTCACACGACTTGCGAGACAAAGCGTGTATTGATACCCGCCAACTGGTTGCAATTTCTTACAACAGCATTAAGCAACTGACTGAGCAAGTGGCTTACCGCAAACAGCATCAGGATTCGATTGAAAATGCGCGCTTGGCTTATCGCAAGCAATACGAAATCGGCCAGCGTACCTTGCTTGACTTGCTGGATACTGAAAACGAATACTTCCAGTCACGTCGTAACTTCACTATTGCGGAAATGGATTTGAATACGGCCTATGCAAAAACGTATGCAGGTCAAGGCTTGTTGCTGAGCAAACTCGGCGTTACACGCACAGATGTGGGTGATTATCCTCGTGAAGAATACATGGATCGCGAGAATGTGTGTAAAGCAGTAGTGCCTGAGCAAATCGTGCCCGATAAAGCAGCATTGCTGGCAAATGCCAAACCATGGGAAGGTAGTGGTGAAGCCTTTAAGCCTAAAGCGCAAGAAAAGGCGACCATGAAATTTACGCCACGCATTCTGTTCCAGGCTAATAGTGCGATTATCTTGCCAGAGTCCTATGCCGACCTGGATATTGTGAATGATATTGTCAAAGAGTGGGGCAACGACAAGGTTGAGATTGCTGGCCACACGGACAAGCGTAGTACTTCCAAAGAAAAGTACAATCTGCTGTTGTCTGAAAAACGTGCAAAAGCTGTTGCCGACTATCTGATCAAAAAAGGCACTGATGCTAAGCGTCTGGTTGTTAAGGGCTATGGTTTCTCACAGCCGATTGCTGAAAACGATCCAGTTGAAGGTAACGATGCCAACCGTCGTGTAGAAATTATTCGTTTCCAGGCTGTTGAGTAATTATTCCAAGACGATTAAGTTGTTTAAATGAAAGCGGAGTCATTTGACTCCGCTTTTTTTTATATCTCTACGCGTTATGACTTTTAAATTACTTAAGCGTTTTATATCCCAAGTTTCATACTGTACTTTAGTACAATAGATTTTCATTGTTTACTCGCGTTTAATACGAGACTATCAAAATTGTCTCAACTTAAAGTGAGGAAAAAATGGCTACTGTGATCGGTACAGTTACAAACGTTCAAGGTATGGCAATTGTTGTGGATGCAAATGGCAGTCGCCATATGTTGAAACAGGGCGAAACGCTGCATGCAGGAGATAAAGTAATTACTGCCTCTGGCGCAGCCGTTACTGTGAAACTTGCAAATGGTGAAATCGTTAATTTTGCCGAAGCGCAAACCGTCAAAATTACAGATAACCTTGCGCAAGTTGATGTATCCGATGTCACAGAAAATGCTGTTAACCAAGCTGTATTTGATGCCGTTTTAACTGCCTTGAATGAAGGCCGCGATGTTACTGAGGTGCTTGATAACCCGGCAGCCGGTGAAGCTGGTAGTGATGGTAATGCCTCCTTCGTTAACTTGGATCGTATTCAAACGCCTGATGCAGCAGGGGCTAACTATAACGGCGGTAATGGTGCCGGCGCAGATGCAGGCGCAGTAAATATTCCTCCAAACTACGTTTACCTCTTACCCGCAACCAGTTCACCCACTGTTACATTACTTAATGATCAAGCACCAGAAGGCCTGTTGAGTGCAAGTGAAGTCACGAATGGTCAAACGACAGCGCGTATCGGGCTGCCAATAGGCGTCGAGCCAGGTGATGTTGTGAATGTGGTGCATAACACTGGTTCAATTACGGTTACTTTGACAGCTGAAATTATTGCAGCAGGATTTGTAGATGTTAGCATTCCTGTACCCTCAAGCCTGGAAGGTCAAACACTTTTAGTCTCTGCATCTGTGACAAATCAGTCGGGTCAGACTTCACCTACAGCCTCAGACTCTGCGCTGGTTGACACCACTCCGCCTGATTTAAGCAAGATCAGTGGCCAATTACCTGAAACAGTGATTGATGATACAGGTGCAAGCCAAACAGACAATATAACAAACAATCGTAATCCGACTTTAATTGGTACTACTGAGTTGGTGACTGATCGTGTTGTTGTGACGATTGATGGTAAAGACTACACAGCTACTGTGTCAGCTGGGCCTAATGGTACAGCCGTATGGACAGTGCCTTTAACGGGTGCTGCTTTAGGCAATGGAACATTTACACCAATCATTACAGTCACTGATCTGGCAGGGAATGTAAGCACCAAAAATAGTGAGACATTTACCGTAGATATTAATGCACCGGAAGTCACAATCACACTAGATTCCAACATTGCAGGTGATGGTGTTGTGAACCTGACAGAGTCTCAGTCTGCGGGTATTCCTGTGACAGGGACAGTAACAGGCGAGTTTAAAACAGGTGATGTTGTAACCATTACTGTCAATGGTAAAGACTTTACCGGCGCGGTAGATGCAAATGGTAAGTTTACAATCAATGTTCCAGGTGCTGACCTGGCGGCAGACCCAGACAAAACGGTTGACGCAAAAATCACTACAACTGATACAGCAGGTAACTCAACCACTGCCACCACCAAGCAAGCTTACGATGTGGACACCACCCCGCCTGATTTGAGTAAGATTAGTGGTGAGCTTCCAGAAACAGTTGTGGATGATACAGGTGTCAGCCAAACCGATAATATTACAAAAAATACGCAACCAACCTTAACTGGTACGACTGAGAAGGTTACCGATAAAGTCGAAGTGACGATTGATGGTAATAAGTATACCGCGACAGTGACAGCGGGTCCGAATGGCACCGCGGTATGGAGCCTCAGTCTTAAAGATATAAACGCTGCTCCATTAACCAGCAAAACTTATACTCCTGTCCTGACCGTGACAGATTTGGCTGGTAATGTAAGCACCAAAAATAGTGAGACATTTACCGTAGATGCTGATGCACCGAAAATCACAATCACACTAGATTCCAACATTGCAGGTGATGGTGTTGTGAACGTGACAGAGTCTCAGTCTGCGGGTATTCCTGTGACAGGGACAGTAACAGGTGAGTTTAAAACAGGTGATGTTGTAACCATTACTGTCAATGGTAAAGACTTTACCGGCGCGGTAGACGCAAATGGTAAGTTTACAATCAATGTTCCAGGTGCTGACCTGGCGACAGACCCAGACAAAACAGTTGATGCGAAAATCACCACAACTGATATCGCAGGTAACTCAACCACTGCCACCACCAAACAAGCTTATGATGTTGACACTACTCCGCCTGATTTGAGCAAGATCAGTGGCCAATTGCCTGAAACTGTGATTGACGATACCGGTGCAAGTCAAACGGACAATATCACCAAAAACCAAGCCCCTACTTTGATCGGGACGACAGAAAACGTCACTGATAAAGTGGTGGTTACAATTGATGGTAAAGACTACACAGCCACAGTATCAGCTGGACCTAATGGTACCGCTGTATGGACCGTGCCTTTAACAGGGGCTGCTTTAAACAGTGGAACATATACACCAATCATTACAGTCACTGATCTGGCAGGGAATGTAAGCACCAAAAATAGTGAGACGTTTACCGTAGATGTTGATGCACCAAAAGTCACAATCACGCTAGATTCCAACATTGCTGGTGATGGTGTTGTGAATCTGACAGAGTCGCAGTCTGCCGGTATTCCAGTAACAGGCAAAGTTGCTGGTGAATTTAAGGCGGGTGATATAGTCACCATTACTGTAAACGGTAATAACTATACCGGCGCTGTAGACGCAAATGGTAATTTCTCAATTAAGGTCCCTGGTGTAGATTTGGCTGGTGATTCTGACCGCACTGTAGATGCAAAAATCACTGTCACCGATGTAGCAGGCAACTCAACAAGTGCTAGTGATACACAAGTTTATAGCGTTGATGTAGCACCCCCAGCTTTAGCGATCAGCCTGGATGCAAACGTTGCTGGTGATGGTATTGTGAACGTGGCTGAATCGACTGCTGCTTCCATCCCAGTGACTGGTACAGTGAGTGGTCAATTCAAGGTAGGCGATATTGTCACCTTGACCATTAACAACAAGACCTTTACTGGTGCAGTTCTGGATGGTGGTAAGTTCTCCATCAATGTTCCTGGCGCAGACCTGGCGGCTGATGCTGACAGCACTATTGTTGCGAGCGTGACCACAACGAATACTGTGGGTAACAGCGCAACCGCCACTGATACACAGACATATACCGTGAACTTGTTGCCTCCAGCCTTGGCGATCAGCCTGGATGCAAACGTTGCTGGTGATGGCATTGTGAACGTTGCTGAATCGACTGCTGCAGCCATTCCAGTGACTGGTACCGTGAGTGGTCAATTCAAGGCCGGCGATATTGTTACGATTACGATCAATGGCAAAGACTT
>NZ_JAVTLI010000002.1:0-2102 GCF_032248435.1 Methylophilus sp. VKM B-3414
TCAGACAGCACGATCCTGGCAAGTGTAACAACGACCAACGCTGCTGGTAACAGTGCAACCGCGACTGATACGCAGACATACACTGTGAACTTGTTGCCTCCAGCCTTGGCGATCAGCCTGGATGCAAACGTTGCTGGTGACGGCATTGTGAACGTTGCTGAATCGACTGCTGCAGCTATCCCTGTGACTGGTACCGTGAGTGGTCAATTCAAGGCCGGCGATATTGTTACGATTACGATCAATGGCAAAGACTTCACCGGTGCTGTAGCGACCGACGGTACATTCTCTATCAAAGTCCCTGGTGCAGACTTGGCCGCTGACCCTGACAGCACTGTCTTTGCGAGCGTGACAACAACCAACGCTGCGGGTAACACTGCAACCGCAACTGATACGCAGACATACACTGTGAACTTGTTGCCCCCAGCCTTGGCGATCAGCCTGGATGCAAACGTTGCTGGTGACGGCATTGTGAACGTTGCTGAATCGACTGCTGCAGCCATTCCAGTGACTGGTACCGTGAGTGGTCAATTCAAGGCAGGTGACATTGTTACCTTGACCATTAACAACAAAACCTTCACAGGTGCAGTGTTGGATGGTGGTAAGTTCTCCATCAATGTTCCTGGCGCAGACCTGGCGGCTGATGCTGACAGAACAATTGAAGCAAGTGTGACCACAACGAATGCTGCTGGTAACAGCGCAACCGCAACTGATACGCAGACATACACTGTGAACTTGTTGCCTCCAGCCTTGGCGATCAGCCTGGATGCAAACGTTGCTGGTGACGGCATTGTGAACGTTGCTGAATCGACTGCTGCAGCTATCCCTGTGACTGGTACCGTGAGCGGTCAATTCAAGGCCGGCGATGTTGTTACCATTACGATCAATGGCAAAGACTTCAGCGGTGCTGTAGCGACCGACGGTACATTCTCTATCAAAGTCCCTGGTGCAGACTTGGCCGCTGACCCTGACAGCACTGTCTTTGCGAGCGTGACCACAACGAATGCTGCGGGTAACACTGCAACCGCGACGGATACACAGACATACACCGTGAACTTGTTGCCTCCAGCTTTGGCAATAAGCCTGGATGCAAACGTTGCTGGTGATGGCATTGTGAACGTTGCTGAATCGACTGCTGCCGCCATTCCAGTGACTGGTACCGTGAGTGGTCAATTCAAGGCCGGCGATATTGTTACGATTACGATCAATGGCAAAGACTTCACTGGTGCTGTAGCGACCGACGGTACATTCTCTATCAAAGTCCCTGGTGCAGACTTGGCCGCTGACCCTGACAGCACTGTCTTTGCGAGCGTGACAACAACCAACGCTGCGGGTAACACTGCAACCGCAACTGATACGCAGACTTACACCGTGAACTTATTGCCTCCAGCCTTGGCGATCAGCCTGGATGCAAACGTTGCTGGTGACGGCATTGTGAACGTTGCTGAATCGACTGCTGCAGCCATTCCAGTGACTGGTACCGTGAGTGGTCAATTCAAGGCAGGTGACATTGTTACCTTGACCATTAACAACAAGACCTTCACTGGTGCAGTTCTGGATGGTGGTAAGTTCTCCATCAATGTTCCTGGCGCAGACCTGGCAGCTGACTCAGACAGCACGATCCTGGCAAGTGTAACAACGACCAACGCTGCTGGTAACAGTGCAACCGCGACTGATACCCAAGACTATAAGTTGGCGATTAATCCAAACCTGTTTGCAACCATTGCATTGGATGCAAACTTTGCTGGTGATGGCATCATCAACATTGAAGAAGCCAAAGCGACCTCATCCATTCCAGTGACTGGTACAGTGGGTGGTGACGCTAAAGTTGGTGATCCCGTGATTGTGACGATCAACAACAAAGATTACCCAACGACTGTAATCACCCGTGCGGATGGCAAGCTGGGCTTCAGTGTGAGTGTTGCCGGTAACGAACTTGCCGCTGACTCTGATAAAACAATTGATGCAAAAGTGACTGTAAGCGATAACGCTGGCAATTCATTAAGTCAGTCAACGCAGCTCACTTATACAGTCGACCTGACGCCACCTAAGGCAGAGATTGCCTTGGATGCTAACTTTGGTGGTGATGGCATCATCAACATTGA